>JBIIAC010000057.1:0-6767 GCA_044240045.1 Ilumatobacteraceae bacterium | reverse complement strand
CTTCGTGTTGAAACGTGCACGCAGTTAGACCGAGTATGTCCTTATCGATTGGGTTACCTTCGCGGTCCCACGCAGTCAAGTGCAGTCTTGTATGTCGCGCAACTTGTCCGCGAATACCTGGCACCGATAAACAACCTTCCATGTTTTCGAACATGTCATCGTCGAGCGGTGTAAGCACTGGGTTGACCAAAATGGTCAGTGGCACGCGCGGCTTGTATGGATAACGCGGGTTGTTTTCAACCTCGACTGCGCAGATGCGCTGGTGGCGCAACACCTGAGTTGCGGCAAGTCCAGCGCCGTTTGCATGACGCATTGTCTCGATGAGGTCATCGATAAATGATTGAGTTTCTGGCGTCGCTAGTTGCTCGCGAGTTACTTCTTTTGCCACCCACTTGAGCTCTGGGTGACCCACTGTTGCTATCGGTAATACGGCCATAAGGCTTACAGTGTAACGACTGCGGCAATTGCCCTTCCAAGCCCACCGACCACATCAGACACTAAGAGGTGCTGGTGATTCTGCACTATTTGGCGCCCGCCCACCCATACATCTCGCACATCGGCCGGAGCTGCCGAATGCACAATATGAGCGGCTCCTTGAGCCCCGTCGAACGATGCGAGGCGGACCGAATCGAGTGAGAGCGCAATGAAATCGGCCGGAGCACCGACCTGAATACCGTATTGACCCCACCCAAGCGCAGAGGCGCCACCAGATGTTGCAGCCTGCAACAAACTTGCGGGTGCATGAGCACCGCGTTTGCCAGTTACTAGACGCTCATCGGTTTCTACTGCGCGAGCTTCTTCGAACATGTCAATGAATGCATTCGAATCTGTGCCGAGCGACAACACTGCGCCACCTGCACTCAATGTACTTGCGGGGCCTACACCGTCTGCCAAATCGCGTTCTGTCGTTGGACACATGCACACGCCACTGTGGCTTGAGCAAAGTAGTGAAATATCAGATGCAGTCAAGTGGGTTGCGTGCACTGCGGTGAAATGCCTACCGAGCAATCCCGCATCGGCCAACACTTGGGTCGGTGTCTTGCCGGTAGCAGCTATACATGCAGCATTTTCTGCCGGCTGCTCGCTCACATGTATATGCACAACTTTGCCATGACGATTTGCGACTACTTCTTCTAACTCGTTCGGATGCACTGCGCGCACACTGTGCGGCGCCATACCAACTGTCCAACCTGGACCGTGTTCACCGCTGATATCGCCTTCACCAAGCGCATCGACTCGGTCGAGCCAATTGTCGATAGTGCCATCCGAAAAACGCTTCTGCTCCGCGAGCGGTTCTGGCTTGTCGAGAGCTGCATGCAGGTAAGCGACATCAAGCAGTGCCATACGAATGCCTGCACGTTGCGCAGCTTCGACCATTGCAAGACCCATTTCATTTGGGTTCGCATATCGTGTGCCGTCTTTTTGGTGATGAATGTAATGAAACTCACCAACTCCGGTAATGCCGCTGAGCGCCATCTCGGCAAATGTCATTGCAGCAAGTTCACCATATGTTTCTGGCGTTAAACGATTGGCGATCTCGTACATCGGTGTGCGCCACGACCAAAAATCTCCTGTGCCACCATGCGTACGTCCGCGCAATGCGCGATGAAATGCGTGGCTATGTGCATTGACAAGACCTGGCATCACCACTCCAGTAATGCGCACATCACCAGATTGCGCAGCAACGCCATCTTCAACGTTTGCGACAACTCCGTTGTTCACCGAAATACGGACGTTGGCTACAGCAGACTCTGTGCCCCGCCAAGCCCACTGTGCATGAAATGTTTGAGTCGTCATGGTGCTCAGTTACTCAGCCCTCTCGCATCGGAATGCGCACTCCGCGTTGATCCGCAACCTCAATAGCCCTGTCATATCCGGCATCTGCGTGACGAATAACGCCCATTCCTGGGTCGGCTACTAATACGCGTGCCAGTTTTTCTGCAGCCAAGTCGGTGCCGTCGGCAACTGCCACCATGCCTGCATGAATGCTTCGACCTATGCCCACCCCACCGCCATGGTGGATACTCACCCACGTTGCACCGCTCGCTGTATTGACGAGCGCGTTGAGTAACGGCCAGTCGGCAATTGCGTCCGAGCCATCAAGCATCGATTCTGTTTCGCGATATGGAGATGCCACCGAACCTGAATCCAAGTGATCGCGACCAATAACGATTGGTGCCTTGAGCTGACCCTTTTTCACCATTTCATTAAATCTCAGTCCGAGGCGGTGCCGTTCGCCATAACCGAGCCAACAAATGCGTGCTGGGAGGCCCTGAAACGCCACGCGTTCTTTGGCCAAGTGAATCCATTTTGCTAAACCTTCGTCGTCAGGAAACTCTTCCATCGCTGCAGCATCGGTGGCGGCAATGTCGGCGGGGTCTCCGGATAATGCAACCCAACGGAATGGTCCGCGTCCTTCACAAAACTGCGGACGAATATACGCAGGTAAGAAACCTGGATAATCGAAAGCTCTGTCGTAGCCACCGAGTTGTGCCTCGCGACGCAGTGAGTTGCCGTAGTCAAACACCTCGGCACCAGCGTCCATGAAGCCAACCATTGCAGCACACTGTTCAGCCATAGCCAGCCGTGAACGCCTGATGTATTCGGCGGGATTGGTAGCAAGCAAATTTTTTGCAGCATCCTCGCTCACATCATTTGGCACATACGACAACGGGTCATGTGCGCTCGTCTGGTCGGTCACGATGTCGGCAGGAAAACCCATAGCAAGCAGTTTGGGAAACACGTCAGCAGCATTCGCAACAAGTCCGACCGACAAACGTCGTCGCTCTTTTTTTGCAGCCAAGCATTGCGCTACGGCGTCTTCCAGCGAAGTTGCCACAACATCGAGATACCGAGTCTCAACACGACGATTAACACGCCACGCGTCGACGTCGACGCACAATGCAACACCGTCATTCATAGTGATAGCAAGTGGCTGAGCGCCACCCATTCCGCCAAGACCACCGGTCAGTGTGATGGTGCCTGCAAGCGTGTTACCAAACTTGCGACGTGCAATTTCTGCGAAACATTCGTACGTGCCCTGCAAGATTCCCTGTGTACCTATATAGATCCACGACCCGGCAGTCATCTGTCCGTACATCGTGAGACCAAGATCTTCTAGTCGACGAAATTCGTCCCATGTGGCCCAGTCACCCACCAGGTTGCTATTTGCCAGCAATACTCGTGGCGCCCACTCATGGGTACGAAATACGCCAACTGGCTTGCCAGACTGCACGAGCATCGTTTCGTCAGGCTTCAAGGTCGTCATCGTTCGCAACATTGCGTCGTATGCATCCCAACTGCGTGCAGCACGGCCCGTGCCGCCGTACACAACAAGATCATCTGGGCGCTCAGCCACATCAGGATCAAGGTTGTTCTGCAGCATCCGATACGGCGCCTCGATTTGCCAATTGGCGCACGTGAGCTTGCTACCCGTAGGCGCCTTAACTGGACGAGGACCTGACATTGAAATTCCGATCTGAAAACAAGACGTTTTCTTGCTCTTACTTTTTGCGTTTACCGACGTGGCAACACTACCTCGGCTGTTTTCACCAGATCCATTACGCCGCCGTAATCGCTGTTGGCAAGGCGCACAAAGCCGCTGATACCTATGTTGTCAAGTGCAGCCCGCAAATCTGACCGTCCAAATACCTCACTCACAACACGATAAACCTCATCAGTATCTGCAACCGAAGATTTCGAAACGATAATTGGTGTCGCCGGAACAAGCGGGCCATATCCAATCACTCGTAAGTTGTTTACAAGTGCAGGGCGATGACGAGCAAGTAACCGGAATGTCGCTGAATCAATTGATGCAATATCCGCCTCCCCATCTTGAAGCATTTGCAGACTTGCGGCATGTCCACCACTCTCGACATATGGAGTTGCAAGAAGCGCGTGGTTGGTCGCATTCGCAAGCGCAACGCCGAGACTGCACCAACCACTCAAACTCTGAGTGTTATTTACTACTGGGCGCAATCCATCAGCTTGGTCAATACTCGTGATGTCCAAAGATTCGGGTACGACAATGACAGTTCGGTATCGACCACGATCATCGCTTACATCCGTCCAAAGTGGCGTACCAACGACGTTTACCGATGTATGTAATTCCTCGATGAACGGCAATCCACAACTCTGACTCAAGAGCATCTCTGCACCCGACCAATGATGCATCAGGTCAGCGTGCACTGACGCATTAGGTATTTCGGTGTGAGCATCTAACCCAATTGCCACAAACCCCTGAGCAAGTGCGCCGACAATTTCCATTGTCGAAGCGTGCACTTCCAAAAAGTCATACATAGGCAGCGAGATGCTGCGAGATAACGAATTAATCGGCGGCAACGAATTTTGGCTTTGCAAATACCGACCGCACGCGTTCCTCAAAGTGTTCAAGTGGCAACGTGTCATAACTCGGATCAAACGCTTTCTGATCCCACTCGTCTGCAAACTTTGCGGCCAAGTCGTACGCAGGGTGACCCTCATATTTTTTACGTGCGTCTGGGTTCATCCCAAAGTGGCTGTAATAGTGACGGCCCTGAAAATCTTGATGCGCCTCAATCATGAAGTGCACTTCTGGACGTACATATGGCTTCAAGATTGCAGCAGCAATCGCTGGATGGTTGGGAACGCTGATTGCCTTACCGATGTCGTGACACAAGGAAGCGACCACTACTTCGTCATCTGCTCCCGCACGCTCGGCCATGGTTGCAGTCTGCAATGCATGTGTTAGTTGATCAGTCACAAATCCATCGACAATCGTGTCCATGCCGCGCAACATGTTCAGAATGCCCTCTGCTACTCGCGGCTGGTTTTTAGCGGTCTCAGCACCAATGTTTAACCACTCTTCTTTGGTGGACACATCCATACTGGTAAAGGTTGCGTTCGTCATCCGACAATTCCACCACTGTTACGACTGTGAGTCAAGTGCTCTGAGCCACGTGTTGCTCAAGGACGCATAGCCTTACAGGCGTGAAGGGTTTAATCATCAGCATCAGCATTGTTATTGGGCTCGTTGCTTGTGCCAGTGGTGAGACGTTAAAAGCTCCTGCTGATAGATCCGCTGCAACTACTTCGACCCCAAACACGACTACGACGACTGCAACGACGCTCGTGCCCCCAGACGGCAAGCGATCGGATGAGCGCAGTCTCACACTGTTTGACACCATTGCCAACGACAACTTGCAGCCAAAGAGCATCGTGCACTCCGGCACCGGACTGTTTTTTGCACAAAACATGATGTATCGACACAACATCAGCGTTTTTGATCGACAAAGCAATTTGATTACAACTATTGATGACAAAGTTGATCTTGCGGGTTTTGGCATCAAAATTCCAGACAGATCCTCAGTCGTTCGTGGTTCGCCAGTCGAGGCTGCATTTACACCAGATGCCAAGTATGCATACATCTCCAACTACGCCATGTACGGGGCAGGCTGGGATCCGAGTGCAGTCGACACCTGCCAAGGAAAAGATCGCGATCCAAGCTTTGTCTATCGCGTAGATACGACGACATTCGCAATTGACCAAGTTGTCCTGGTTGGCGCTGTACCTAAATATCTTGCCGTCTCACCTGACAATAAGCACGTCGTTGTTACCAACTTTTGCTCACTCGATGTTTCCATCATCGATGTATCAACCAACAAAGAAGTGAAACGAATTGATGTCGGTCTTCACCCACGTGGAATTGCTATCACTAGCGACTCGTCAACTGCCTATGTGACCGTGATGGGAGGCGGCGTTATCGTCGCAATCAATCTGCAAGACTTCACCACACGCCCTATTTCAAGTGCTGGTTACACGCCTAGACACCTCGTGCTCTCGCCCGACAATTCGGTGCTCTACATCACCAACAACAAAGCAGGGCAAGTACGCGCCATTAATCCCATTACTGACACTCTCATCAAATCGGTCGCGACTGGAACCGAACCTCGCACCATGGTGATGTCCGATGATGGATCAAGCCTCTACGTGGTCAACTACAAAAGCAACACAATGGTCAAGGTCCGCACAAGCGACATGCAGGTTGTCCAGACTGTGAAAACCGGTCACCACCCTGTGGGCATTACCTACGACGCACAAATGCGTCGGGTGTGGGTCGCCAATTACTCAGGCAGCCTCTCGGTATTTGAAGACAAGTAACGAGCGAGTTACTTATTCAACAGTTGCGTGGCCCGTGGCCATGCGTTTGCCTACTTTGGCAATGCGCGCCATGCGCTTAAACAACGAGTCGCGAGCCACTTCCGCTTCATCGCTCAAACCGGTAACGCTATCAAGTTTCCAGTGACGCATGATGACAGGTTCGAGAATCTGATCATGATGAATTTGTAGGTCGTAGATACCAGCCTTGGCAATCTCTTTCGACAAACGTTCAAAGTCAGGAATACCAAGGCCTGGCATTGAAAATGTGCGAACTGCGCGCTCAATACCAATCACAGTTGATGACGGATCTACTTCGAGTGCCGCTGCTGTGAGGTCACGATAAAACAAGTAATGCAAGTTTTCATCGTTGCCCACGCGCGACATGATGGCGGTGCCCAATTCGTCCTTCATCAACTTGCCAGTATTGCGATGCGAAATACGTGTTGCGAGTTCTTGCATGCTCACGTAGGCAAGCCCTTCAAACGCATCTTGTGGTGTTGGTACCTGTCCACCGCGTACCTGAATCATGCGTGCACGCTCAAGGGCAATCGGATCAACAGCTCGTGTGACGGTGAAGTAGTCGCGCATCACTATCGAGTGTCTGCCCTCTTCTGCTGTCCAGTTGCGTG
>JBIIAC010000056.1:0-6935 GCA_044240045.1 Ilumatobacteraceae bacterium | reverse complement strand
AGTGGTTGTCGTTCTATTACAAGAGCCCACAAGTTGCACCTGGCCTCAAGCCAGAACACGACTTGTTTGTGCAGTTGGCCAAGCTCAAGAACACGCTTCGTTGGATGATGGGCGAAGACCAGATCACGCACCTGGGTCGCGAGTATTACGACGAGGCCTAACAACCGTCACGCTGTTTTTACAGCGTGTGTCGACATCATTTCGGTGGTGTTGTTCGTTGCTATTGGAAGGCGTAACCACGACGAGAGCACTGCCATTGACGGTATTGCAACTGTTGCAGCCCCGTTCCTGATTGCGCTTGCAGTTGCATGGCTTTCTTCGCGAGCATGGCGCACACCTGGCTCAATGCGCACAAGCTTGATCGTGTGGCTTGTAACGGTTTTTGGTGGACTCGAGTTGCGCCACTTTGTGTTTGATCGCGGCACCGCCACACCATTTGTGATTGTGGCAACGCTCGTGCTCGGTGTGTTGATTGTTGGCGGCCGCTTCATTCTCAACTTGCGACTTAAGCGCTAACGAACAACCACAAACTCGACGCCGAGATCTTTACGTCGCATCAGTTTTTCATCAAGTGTGATAATTGGCTGCCCAAGGCTCTTTGCCAAAACCACATAGTGCGCGTCGTAGCTACTGACCTTGGTTGATACATCCCACAATTGAGACTGAAAATTCGAGACTGTAAGGAATATGAGCGGCATTTGTCCGACAAGTGCTGCCGAAATTTTTGCATCACGTGAAGTGATTTGTTTGAGCACTGTCATGCGTTTGAGTACATGGAATACCTCTGCCAAAAAAATGTCTGGGGCATGCAGATTGTCATCAAGCAGTTGAATTGCTCGCTGGCCCATGGGAGTCTTTCTTACGATTTCCACCCCAACACTTGCATCAACAATCACTTTGTCGTGTTCCGCATTCGTCTGATTTCTTCAATCACAAATTGGGTATCAATTGCAGCGCCCGGCTTACCAAGCATGTCCGACTTCCATTTGGCGACTGATGGCCTGAGTAGATCGGCGCGAATGAGTCTTAGAACATATTCGCCGAGAGTGCAGTTGGATTCTTTAGCGCGTTCTCGTAATTGCTCGTGAATTTCCTCAGAGACATCTTTGATTTGGATTGCAGACATAGGAAAATCGTAGCATGCTAACAGCATGCTTGATTTGGGTTGCCGAGCGGTCTTCATCGATTGGATGTGTACCCAACCCTTGCCATAAATGGTGCGAAATGAATGAAATTATTCGATGATGTTGGTGATTGCGCCAGTTTCGGCACCCTGCACCAATTTGGCGTACTTGCCTAACACGCCACTCGTGTAACGAGCAGGGTTGGGCTTCCAACCTTTGCGGCGTTCGGCCAAAACTTTTTCGTCAACAACTAAATCAAGAGTTTTTGTTGGCACGTCAATGCGCACGATGTCGCCATCATGTGCAAACGCAATCGGACCACCATCAGTTGCTTCCGGAGCAACGTGACCAATACAGAAACCCCATGTGCCTCCGCTGAAGCGACCATCGGTGATGAGCGCACAATCTGATCCACGACCAACACCTTTGAGTGCGCCAGTAATTGCAAGCATCTCGCGCATACCTGGGCCACCCTTTGGACCTTCATAACGAATGATGATCACTGTGCCTGGCTTAATGTCGCCAGCCATCACTGCAGCCATCGCACCATCTTCGCCGTCGAACACCCGTGCAGGTCCTTCAAAAGTCATTTGATCTTTTGTGAGACCAGCAACTTTGACAACAGCGCCGCGCGGTGCAAGCGAACCACTCAGAATATTGATTCCACCTTCAGCATGAATTGGTTCGCTCAGCGGATGCACGACATCACCGTCTGGTGATACAGGATTCATCTCGGCCATGTTTTCGGCAAGTGTCTTGCCTGTGCAGGTCATTACATCGCCATGCATCAAACCTGCGTCAAGCAGGTGCTTCATCACCACTGGAACGCCACCGATGCGGTCAATGTCGGTCATGTGATACTTGCCGCCAGGTTTAGTGTCGGCAATGTGTGGAACTTTTGCTGCAATGCGATTGAAATCTTCCAAGTCGAGCGCAACACCAGCCTCGTTAGCAATGGCCAACAAGTGCAACACCGCATTGGTTGAACCACCAAGTGCATTGAGCAATGCGATTGCATTTTCGAAAGCCTTTTTCGTCATGATGTCGCGTGGGTTAATACCGAGGTGAACAAGATTCATCACGGCTGCGCCGGCGCGCTCGGCATCAGATTCACGACGCTTGTCAATTGCTGGTGGCGATGCACTGCCAGGCAAGCTCATACCAAGCGCCTCAGCGATTGAACTCATGGTGTTGGCAGTAAACATGCCACCGCAAGCACCTTCGCCCGGGCATGCAGCACGCTCAATCTCACCAAGTTCTTCCTGGCTCATCGTGCCAGCCGCGCAAGCACCGATGGCCTCAAAAACAGTAGTGATGTCGATGTTTTTACCGTTGTGAACACCGGGCAATGTGCTGCCGTTATACACAAACACGCTCGGCAAATTGAGACGAGCTGCTGCCATCAACATGGCCGGAATGCTCTTGTCGCAACCAGCGAGCCCAACGAAACCGTCGAAGCGTTCTGCGTGCACAACTGTCTCGACAGAGTCGCAAATAACTTCGCGACTCACAAGCGAAGCACGCATGCCTTCGTGGCCCATCGAAATTCCGTCGCTCACAGTGATCGTGCCGAACTCGAGAGCGACACCTTCATTAGCGCGAACACCAATTTTTGCTGATTCTGCAAGTCGACGCAATGATGCGTTACACGGAGTCACTTCATTCCACGCCGAAGCAATACCAATTTGTGGTTTTTTGAAATCTTCGTCGGTCAGACCAACGGCGCGCAACATTGCGCGGGCTGCAGCCTTTTGATTGCCATCAGTGACATCACGACTGCGTGGCTTGATATCAACGGGGGTTTCTGATGGCTTTGTCATTGGCATTTAGGCTAGTTGGCAACGATGTTGTTGCAATACCTCTATAGCGAGTAGGTGCGCACAGGGCCACGCACCGCAATGTGCACAGGGCTGCCAACACCAGGCAACTTGTCGGCCTGAACCCGCACGGTCACCATCTCTCCCGAAGTAAGTCGCGCATGAATCAGACCATCATGTCCGAAAAATTTTGTTGCAACTACCTCACCACCGACACTGTCGTTCGATGCACTGCCCAACAACACCAATTGTTCAGGGCGAACCACCACATGCACTTCTCCAAACTCCATGGTGTTTTCACCCAACTCCAATACGCCCAAGGCACATTTAACGACGGAAGACTGCGAGCCAATGACACCCTTCAACACCACCACGTCTCCTACGAATTCTGCAGTGCGCTTATCAGATGGATGCGCGTATAGGTCTGACGGAGTAGCGATTTGGCGAATATGACCATCGAGTAGTACCGCAACCTGATCGGAGTTTGCCAATGCCTCTTCTTGATCATGGGTTACCCATAGCACCGTTGCGCCCTCTGTTCGCAATGTACGAATTGTCTCATCGCGCACTGACTCACGCAAGTTCATGTCGAGTGCCGCAAACGGCTCATCTAACAAAATCAATTCTGGATGTGGCGCAAGCGCTCGTGCAAGGGCAACACGCTGCTGCATACCCCCCGATAACTGATACGGGCGCATTTTTTGCATTCCTGCAAGTCCAACTATTTCGAGCACTTCAGCAACGCGTTCTTTCGCTTGGGTGCTACGTCGTTGAGCCAGACCAAAGGCAACGTTTCCACCTACCGACAGATGGGGAAACAATGCACCTTCTTGAGGAACAATGGACACACCGCGACGTTCGGATGGAACCAGGTTTTTCCCATGTTCAGTCAAGACGCGATCTCCGATTCTCAGGATGCCTCGTTGTGGGATCTCAAATCCTCCAATAACGCGCAGCAAAGTGGTTTTTCCTTGGCCCGAAGGTCCGATAACTGAGGTAATTGAACCGCGCTGTACTGACAAATTGATATCAAACAACACCTGCTTGGTCCCGTACCAGTGCGAAACATGTTCGATGGATAATGCTGAGTTCATAACAATTCACTCCGCTCGCGCAACATTCATTGTGGCAGTCATTACTGCGACTGGAACCGCTGAAAGTAGAATCAAAGCGAGACCAAATGGCGCAACTGCCGCAAAATCTGAAACCGTGCTGTACTTCCAAATACTTGTTGCCAATGTTTCAGTTCCTGTGGGTCGTAACAACAGCGTAGCGGGCAGTTCTTTTACTGAAGACAACAACGTTAAGGCAACTGCGGCAAGCACACCTGGCAACGCAATAGGAAGAGTGACTCGAATAGCCGTTGCCACTGGATTCGCACCAAGACTTCTTGCCACATCTTCTACTGCAGCAGTGCTCCGCTCAATTGAAGATCGCATTGAAGCGACGGCAAGCGGGATAAAGATGACCGTTTGCGCGAGCACTAGTAATGGGATTTCTTGATACCAAGCACGCATTGTGTGCAATCCGAAAAACACCATTGCAATAGCAATCACAATTCCTGGCAACGCGTGTGATGCAAACGTTGCTTGCTCTAAAAACTTTACAAATCGCCCCGAGTAACGCGCAGCTGCGAGTGCAACCGGCAATGCAATGAGTACCGTTGCAATTGCCGTAAACGTTCCAATCTGGAAGGACGACACGATTGAGCGAAAAACGGCCCAACCATCAATTTTGGTTTGGGATTGTCGGAACATCCAAGTAATGACACTGATCAAGGGAACACCAACTCCCCCACTTACCACAATGATCGAAAAAACCCAAGCGACAATCTGATGATGAGTTTTCGGTTTCACGTTACGCATTCGACTTACTCCACTACCAATTCGTTGAGCACCAGCACGTCCACGAACACGTGATTCGAAAAACGTAACGATCATTGCAAGCGCGACAAGAACGAGTGACAGTACAGCAGCTCGCGCGGGATTAAAGCCTGCCCGATACGACCCATAGATCACCCACGTAAACGCTTCAAATCGCATTGCAGCGACTGCACCGAAATCACTCAATACATACAATGCGACGAGCAAAGATCCTCCAGCAATTGCAGTACGAGCTTGACCAAGTGTTACCGAAAGAAACACACTGAGATCACTCCGGCCTAATGAACGTGCAATTTCTTCCTGGACCGGGTCTGCCGCATGCAGCGATGCTACGACGGGCAACATGACGAATGGATACGACACCAAAGTCAGCACTATAAATGCGCCCCAAAATCCATTCAGCCAAGGAAGCCACGAAATCCACGCGAACGCAGACAAATATGAAGGAATCGCAAGCGACAGCGAGAGCATGACCAAAAGCAGCCCACGTGGGCGAATACCTGAAAGCGCTAACACCCAGCCTGCAAAGGTTCCGACTATCGCCGATGCAACCGTTACACAGACGGTCAACAACACACTGCGTATCACAAGATTCAACGTCGACTTACGAAAAATCTCATCGACCACGGCATTGAACCCGCTGCCAAATGCAGTATCAAGCAAATACCACAGAGGAATAACACTAAAAACAGCCGAAACCACGGCAGGCACCAAAAGCGATTTTGGCACCTGCCGAGTTGAACTCATTTTGTTAAAAGTCCTACTTCTGCCAACAATTCTTGTGTTTCTGCAATTGAACGCAAGTCAGACAGGTCGATGTTTGGCGAGTTAAGTTCTGCAAGTGTTGGCAGGTCACCATATTGCGGTATTCCTGAAACAAGTGGATACTCAAAGGATTTCTGTGCGAAGTACTCCTGACCTACAACGGAGAGCAAGTAATTGATCAGTGCGAGAGTTGACTTTTGATTCTTTGATGACTGCAGCATGCCTACTCCTGCGACATTGACAAGTCCACCTATATCTCCATTAGTGAAGTAGTGGTTTTTTGCAATCACTGCTGTATCACCTTCTGCGGCAATCTTTTCATACAAGTAGTAATGATTAACAAGCCCAAGAGCTACTTCGCCGGAATTGACAGCATCACGAACGGCCCCATTTTTCTCATAAGCAACGGGATTGTTTGCAGCAAAACCTTGAAGCCACAGACGAGCAGCATCTTCGCCGCGAGTTAGACGCAATGCAGTTACAAAAGACTGCCACGATGCGTTTGTCGGCGCGTAGCCAATTGCCCCCAACCACTTCGGATCAAGTAAGTCGTCAATGGTTGCAGGTGGCGCATTAACGAGCGTCGGGTTGTACACAACCACTCGGGCGCGACCGCTAGTACCTACCCAACTTCCACTTAAAGATGAATACTTGGGCTCAACAAGCGACAAAATTTCGGAAGGCAGAGTCGCGAACAGATCAGCGTCTTCAACCGCGCCTAACGCGCCAGCATCTTGAGAAAAAAACATGCTCGCTGGAGAGCTCGAACCCTCAGTCAGAATAAGTGCAGCCATTTCACCACTGTCGCCGTAGCGCACATCAACTTCAATTCCTGTTTCAGCAGTGAATGAAACAAATAATTCACTCACCAATTTTTCACTTCGCCCGCTGTACACGACAACCGGTGCTGAACTCTCTTCATCGTTGCCGACCGGGTTGCTCTCACTGCCACATCCCGTCGAAACAAGCGCAAACGTCGCCACTAGGGCAAGCGTCTTGAAACCTCCTAAAAACTGCTTCATAATCGCTCCTTCTACCATGAGTTTAACAAGTGTTAGGCAAGCCTAACAGATAATGTCAAATAGCTGGAAACCCTTACTTTGTGCGTCGTGCATGCAAAAGTGCAGTTACAACTTTGCCGTCGGCCTTGCCTTGCGACGACTTCATGATTGCGCCAACCAACGCGCCCATCGCCTTTTCTTCGCCACCGCAATACTTAGCCCACGCATCTGGCTGGGCCGCAATTGCAGCATCAACCATCGCTTCAACTGCAGATGTGTCGAGTGCTTCAAAACCTTTTGCCGCCGCAATCGCAACAGCATCGCCGCCGCCATTGGCAACGATCT
>JBIIAC010000055.1:0-6973 GCA_044240045.1 Ilumatobacteraceae bacterium | reverse complement strand
TTATCGTTTTTGCGTCATACGGCGGCAGGTTGGCCGACCGACATGATCCACAGAAAGTTGCGATGTACGCGATGATTTTTGTTGTCCCAGCAGTTGGCGGATACGGACTTTTCAGGACGCTTCCACCAGTTGTTGCGCTCAACGTGCTTGAAGGTATCGCCCAAGCATTGATGTACCCAGCGTCAGCCGCTGCTGTTGCACTCGCTGCACCAATCGGTCGCGCATCTGCCGCCCAAGGCCTTGCAGGTGCGTCTGGTCTCTTGATGTCGATGCTGCTTGCATTCACAACGCCAGCGATTTATGGTCACTTTGGTGGAGCAAGCGACAACGGAGGCATCGTTGCCTTCGGTGCGGTTGCGCTGCTCATGGCAGCACTGACGTTGCTTGCTGTGTTCATGTTGTGGCGACTGGGTCGCCAAGAAAAACTGTTATCGAAAACTGTTGATATCAGCTAAGGCGTTCGATGATCATGGCCATACCTTGGCCACCACCAACACACATCGACTCCATGCCGACTGTCTTGTTGGTCGACTGCAAGCCGTTGATCAAGGTTGTCATGATGCGAGCACCGGTCATACCGAATGGGTGACCGAGCGCAATCGCTCCACCGTGCACATTGAGCTTGTCCATTGAAATGCCAAGGTGCTTTGCTGACGGAATAACTTGCGCAGCAAATGCCTCATTGATTTCAACAAGATCAACGTTGTCGATTGTCATGCCAGCACGCTTGAGCGCTTGACGACACGCCTCGATTGGGCCAAGGCCCATGATCTCGGGGTTCAGACCAGACACACCCGACGAAATGATTCGTGCAAGTGGTGTGAGTCCAAGTTGCTTTGCTTTTGTGTCGCTCATGACCATGACCGCTGCTGCACCGTCGTTGAGTGGGCATGCGTTGCCAGCAGTGATTTGTCCGTCTGGACGAAACACTGGCTTGAGTGCTGCAAGACCTTCGGCGGTTGTGCCGTCGCGTGGACCATCGTCCTTGCTAACAACTGTGCCGTTTGGCAATGTGAGCGGAGAAATTTCGCGCTCAAAGAAACCGTTGTTCTGGTTCTTCACTGCAAGTTGCTGCGAGCGCGCACCAAAAGCATCCATCTCTTCGCGAGTTACGCCTTCAATTTCGCGAACGTTCTCAGCGGTCTGACCCATCGAGATGTATGCGTCTGCCAATCCCTGCGCAGGTGTCCAGGTTGGTTGTCCGCCGGCACTGCGCAACTTGGTGCGCTCGCCTGGACCCTTAAAGATTGGGTTCGGTGCCATGTCGCTCGCACCATGTGCATAACGACTCACGGTTTCAACACCTGCTGCGATGAAGCAATCTCCTTCGCCAGCCATGATTGCATGTGCTGCCATGCGGATTGTCTGCAAGCTTGATGAACAATAACGGTTCACCGTCACGCCAGGCACATCATCGAGGCCAGCAAGAATTGCAACCATGCGACCGATATTGAATCCGCCTTCACCAGCAGGTTGACCAATGCCGAGCATCAAGTCTTCAACGTCTGAACCTTTTACTTGTGGCACCTTGGCCATGAGTGCGCGCACGATTTGCGCGGTCATCTCATCTGGACGCAAGTCAACAAGGGTTCCTTTGTTGGCACGGCCGATTGGGCTACGGGCGGTTGCAACGATCACTGCTTGTGTCATGGGGTGTCTTTCGTTTGAGTTATCAATAAATAGTTACGCAACGGTACCATTTCGGCATGTCCCAAAGCCCAATCCAACTGTCACGAGTAGACCCCGACCACATCAACCTTTCAGACCCAGAATTTTGGAAGGCCCCACGAGAACACCGCGAATCGGTGTTCTCCACATTGCGCAAGGAAGCCCCCGTCAAGTTCTTTCCTGAAATCGAGCTGATGAACTTTCCGAAAGGACCGGGATACTGGGCGCTCACCAAGCATGAAGACATTTGGCAAGCCAGCCGTAACCCTGACCTATTCCAGAGCGGCAAGGGCACAAATATTCCCGACCTCACCATCGAGCTCAATGAATTTTTTGGGTCAATGATCAGCATGGACGACCCAAAACATGTGCGACTGCGAACCATTGTGTCAAAAGGCTTCACGCCAAAAGAGATCGCACGAATTGAAGAATACGTCAAGGTCAAAGCACGCACAGTTGTTGACACCGTCATTGAAAAGTTTGGCGATTCAGAGTTTGACTTCGTCGAAAATATTGCTGCACCGTTTCCTTTGCAGATCATTTGCGAAATGATGGGTATCCCTCAAAGCGACGAAAAACAAATCCTTGACTGGACAAATGTGATCCTTGGAGCAGGCGACCCAGACTTCGGTGGCACTCTCGAAAACCTCATCAATGTTGCGCTCGAAATATTTGCCTATGCACAAGCCCTCGGCGAAGATCGGTTGAAGTCTCCGCAAGACGATCTCACAAGCATCATGATGCACGCCGAAGTCGATGGCGAGCGCATGTCGCCACAAGAGTTCGGAAGTTTTTTCATTCTTCTTGTTGTTGCAGGTAACGAGACCACCCGCAATGCCATCAGCCACGGAATGCTCGAGCTCACCCGTTTGCAAGATGAGCGCGCCAAATGGTTTGGCAATTTCGAGGCCAACACGAAGACCGCTGTAGAAGAAATCGTTCGTTGGTCATCGCCGGTGATTCACTTTCGTCGCACCGCCACCCGAGACACCGAAATTCGCGGCGTCAAGATCAAGCAGGGCGAAAAGATTGTTATGTGGTACAACTCGGCAAATCGCGACGAAGAGGTGTACGAAAATCCGTACATCTTCGATGTCACTCGGGCACCTGCGCCGGGCCAAGTTGGCTTTGGCGCAGGTGGCCCACACTTTTGCTTAGGCGCCAATCTGGCGCGACGCGAACTGGGCGTGATGTTTAATGAAATTTATACGCGCATGCCCAACCTGCAAATCACAGGAGAGCCTGCCTACCTACAAAGCAACTTCATTAATGGCATCAAGCGGATGCCGTGTCGGATCAATCCCTAACGAATCAGGAACAGCCGGATGACGAGCCGCAGTCACCGCACACGTAACACGCACCAGCGCGTTGCATGTTGGCAGAACCACATGATGAGCAGATAGCGCCAGTTTTTGCTGGTGTTGCCTGCGCGTGTGGTTGCTGTGCTGCGAAGTCCATCTGTGCAACAAGTTCTTGCACGGTTGGCACAGTCTTCGGATCGCTGATCACGTCGACGCCTTGTTCAGTGTCAGTTGCCGACTCTAGGACGCCTGGAAGTGTTGGCTGCAAACGCTCTTCGCGAGTGTAGATACCCAACTCTGCACGCTCTTCGACCGATAGATACTCGACAGCCAAACGGCGGAAGAGATAGTCGATGATCGACGATGCCATACGAATGTCGGAATCATCGGTCATACCAGCTGGCTCAAAGCGTGTGTTGATGAACGCTTCAATGAATGCTCGCAATGGAACGCCGTACTGCAAACCGTACGAGACACTCTTTGCAAACGAATCCATGATGCCGGCCAATGTGCTTCCCTGCTTTGAAACAGTGAGGAAGACTTCGCCTGGACGACCGTCGACGTATTCGCCAATGGTTGCAAAGCCCTTGCAATCAGCAACGCGGAACTCGAAAGTGCGACCACGGCGTGAGCGTGGCAACTTCTGACGAACTGGCTGGTGCACGATCTTTTCGACAATGCGCTCAACCGTGTTGGTCATTTCACCAGCGTTGGCTGCAGCATCGGCTGTTCCTTTTTCTCCGTCTTTCTTGGCGGTGGAAAGTGGCTGACCAACTTTGCAGTTGTCGCGGTAGATAGCAACGGCCTTGATGCCGAGTTCCCATGCCAACATGTGCAATGACTCGATGTCTTCGATGGTTGCTTCTTCTGGCATGTTGACGGTCTTTGAAATTGCACCCGACAAGAACGGCTGAACCGCACCCATCATGCGCACGTGACCTTCGTAGTGAATGGTGTTGTCACCCATCGAGCAAGCGAACACTGGCAAGTGCTCGGCCTTCAAGTCTGGCGAACCAACGATTGTCTTGTTGGCATCGATGTACTGAATGATGCGATCAACAACTGGACCTTCGTAGCCCAGGTTGGTGAGTGCGCGTGGCACTGTTTGGTTGACGATTGACATATTGCCGCCGCCCACAAGCTTCTTGAACTTGACGAGACCCAAGTCTGGCTCAATACCAGTTGTGTCACAGTCCATCATCAAGCCAATGGTGCCGGTTGGCGCAAGCACTGTTGCTTGGCTGTTGCGCACGCCGTACTCTTCGCCGTCACGAACAGCGGAGTCCCATGCGTGTGTTGCAGCGGCAACGAGGTCTTGTTGCACCACATCGATGTTGTCGATTTCTTGGTTTGCATCACGGTGCATGCGCAACACGTTGAGCATGTAGCGCTCGTTAGCTGCGAAGCCCGCGAAAGGCCCCATACGGCTGGCAATGCGTGCGCTGGTTGCGTATGCGTGACCAGTCATCATTGATGTCAACGTGGCAGCCCATGCACGACCACCGGTCGAGTCGTATGGCATACCAAGAGCCATCAACAACGCTCCGATGTTTGCGTATCCAAGACCCAGCTGACGGAACTTGTGGCTGTTCTCGCCGATCTTTTCTGTTGGATAGTCAGCGTTGCCAACCAGGATTTCTTGGGCGGTGAACATCACTTCAATGGTGTGGCGGTATGCGTCAACATCGAATGTGTCGGTGTTGTCGAGGTACTTGAGCAAGTTGATCGATGACAAGTTGCATGCCGAGTTGTCGATGTGCATGTATTCGCTGCATGGGTTCGAGCCATTGATGCGACCTGCCGCATGGGCGGTGTGCCATTTGTTGATGGTTGTATCAAACTGCAAACCTGGGTCTGCGCACTCCCATGATGCTGTTGCAATTTGGCGCCACAAGTCGCGTGCCTTAAGCGAGCGCACTGGTGCTCCGTCTTTGACAGCCTTGTATGTCCAGTCACGATCTTCTTTGACTGCGTGCATGAACTCGTCGGAGACGCGCACCGAGTTGTTGGCGTTCTGATACTGCACAGAGAACGAATCTTTACCATCGAGATCCATGTCGAAGCCGGCATCGCGCAATGCACGAGCCTTTTGTTCTTCGCGTGTCTTACACCAGATGAATTCTTCAACATCTGGGTGATCCACGTTCAAGATCACCATCTTTGCGGCGCGACGAGTTTTGCCACCCGACTTGATCGTGCCTGCGGATGAGTCTGCACCACGCATAAAGCTCACTGGGCCAGAAGCTGTGCCACCACCCTTCAAGTGTTCGACACTTGAACGAATGTTGGACAAGTTGATTCCTGCACCGGAACCGCCCTTGAAGATGATTCCTTCTTCGCGATACCAGTTGAGAATTCCGTCCATGGTGTCTTCGGTCGAAAGAATGAAACATGCACTTGCTTGCTGTGGCACTCCTGGTACGCCGATGTTGAACCACACTGGCGAGTTAAATGCTGCGCGCTGTGTAACCAAAATAAACTTCAGTTCATCGCGGAATGCTTCTGCCTCGTCGGCGTCTGCAAAGTAGCCACCCTCGATGCCCCAGTCGGCAATCGTGTTTGCTACGCGGTCAATGACCTGACGCAATGAATGTTCGCGCTCCGAGGTGCCCGGTGTGCCGCGGAAGTACTTTTGAGTAACGATGTTGGTTGCATTGAGCGACCAGCCAACTGGGAACTCGACACCGAGTTGCTCGAATGCGATTGTTCCGTCTTTCCAGTTGTTGATGCGCGCATCGCGCTTCTCCCATGCCATCTGGTCGTATGGGTGTACGCCTTCAGTGGTGAACTTGCGACTGATTCCGATGGTGAGCCGCTCTGGTGCGATTGACATTTTGACTACTTCTCTCTGTATTTTCGATACGTAACAACTGGTGAATAAAACGACTTAATACTCATATTTCTCATTAACTACGGGCTCTGGGCAAATTTCCAATCAGAGCGGACAGTCACCGAAACTAGGGCCCCTTTTGAGACCACTAGATGTTGTGTCTAAACCGCTCCCATTGCAGATTTGCCCACAACTGGTAGGGAATGATTACAGCATTGTAATTACCTCGTGTCAATTACCCCCCCAGCATTTCGAGGGAAAAATTTTTCTCGTTTTCTCCTTGCTCCGTAACGGTTTAACACTGACTCAAAAATGACATCAAAAAGAAATATTCAAAAACATCTAGCAACGCCACATCCCCCATTCACAGGTTCAAAACCTTGCGGTCTCACAGCTGCCGTGTTGCATTGCGCCATTGCTAGATGCACTTCGCACTGTATGGCAACACCCCTGTGTGGAGGAAGTGGATAACCATGTGTCTTTCAGGTTTTATCTGGGGATCATGCTGTGGACAACAACAACTACGAGTGGATAACCGCTTCCACTTGCACGGGAATGCCATTTAATACGGAAGTTCCAGACAACGGATCCATTTGATCTTCATCTGTTAACACGTTTGAGTTCACACCTGCGCGCTCTGCAGCGATGCTCATTTTCGTTCCGCGCACTCCATGTCCCCATCCATGCGGCAGGCTCACAACTCGCGGGCGAATGTTTTGCGTTATTTCAACAACAGCCACAATGCTTCCAACGCGACTCGTAATACGAGCATTACCGCCGTCAATAACACCAGCGCGTGTTGCATCTTCTGGATGCATCTGCAATGTGCAGCGTGCCTTGCCCTTCATGAGTACAGAAACGTTGTGCATCCACGAATTATTAGAACGCAAATGACGACGGCCAACGAGCAACAATCCATCTTCGTCGACTGCGCGCATTGCTTCTTTCAAGCGATCCAAGTCAGCGAGCAACTCTGGTGGAGCAAGCTCCACTTTTCCGCTCGGTGTTCGCAGCACTTCTGGAATACGGGGCTCAAGTGCGCCGAAGTCGACGCCGTGAGGTTGGTCGCGCAATGTTTGCAAGTTGATGCCCTTTGGGTTTGCACCAAAAGCTTCGCCGTATGGGCCCGTGCGCAACAACGTGTCGAGAATTCGCTCCGGCCCACTCAGTTTTG
>JBIIAC010000054.1:0-7248 GCA_044240045.1 Ilumatobacteraceae bacterium | reverse complement strand
AGTGCACGTCGATTCAGCGCTGCAACGCGCTCAACAAGTCGAACTCGATCTGCGTGTTCTATGTCAAGTAACTGGTCTAAATCCCAATGCAGGTGATATGCAAGATACACAACCTCTTCCCACAGGGGTTCCTCGGGGTAGAGGTCCATAGTTAATCCTGAACTTCCTCGATAACTGCGCCGCCGCGACGACGACCAGTAGGAATTACCGGCTCGTCGTCGAGTTCTGCATCTTCCTCAGTTGTTTTTTTCTGTGCCGGTTTACCCTTCGAAGCTGCACTGGATTTCTGAACTGAAACAGTTGCAGAGTCATCTTCGTCTTCATCGTCGTACAATCCAGCATTGCTGTTGGTCTCACGAAGGAAAACGTAGACATCATCGGCGGTACCGAAATTGACCACGCCGTAGAGATCTTGCAAATATGCCAAATCTGCAGCAAAGAGATTTTCGATCTCTCGCGGCGTTACTGAGTTGAGAGTTCCCAATTCGGTTATCACACGGGAGAGAACGATTACCGTCAGATATGGATCGTCAACACTCTGCACTCGGGGGTCCCGAAGTGGTTCAATTTCATCACGAGCAGTAGCTAGACGCATGACTCCTCGTTGATGAATCGAGCCGTCTGGTGCGAGATAACCCCTAGGTAGTGTGAAGGCGAATTCTGTTGTTAGCGCCATTAAGCCTTGCGGATGCCTTCATGGGTGATCGTCAAATCTTCGATCATGACGTCATCCGAACCAGCATTCAAGTCTGAAGCACTCCATTTTGATGGCCAGCCGGCTTCGAAGTTCCAGCGTCCAAGTTCGGTTCCGTCAGCGTCATAAATGACGATAGAACCGTTCGTGCGCTCAACTGCGCCGTCCATAACTTTTTTATGCCAGTCGATGATAGCGGTATCGGCTGAAAGGCCGCGCTTCAAGTTGATGTCACCAAATGTTGTGCGACCTGGTCGCTTGCGTTGGACAACTTTTCCCATCACCACGTCTTGGTAGGTAACAACTTGTGTCTGGTAGGAGAGCCCTGAGCATCCTGAAAAACGTGCCATTTCGACACCCTCAAGCTCAAGCGAAAATTGAGATCCTAAGAACTCAATGTCATGTGGATTTGCCATGATTTATGTTTCCTTTCGTGGTTAGTAATTATGAGGCTTGACGCAATTGGCTGATACGGAAGATCACGAACTCAGCAGGCTTGACTGGTGCAATACCTACTTCGACGATTACCTTGCCTTGATCAATTGAGTCCGGCGGATTATTCTCGGCGTCGCACTTCACAAAGAATGCCTGTTCTGCAGTTACACCGAACAGCGCACCGTCGCGCCAGAGGCCACGAAGGAATGCATTAATCGTCCGCTTGAGACCTTCCCAAAGCTTTTGATCATTTGGTTCGAACACTGCAAACTGCGTGCCTTCCATGATTGCGGTTTCAATCATGTTGAACAAGCGGCGAACGTTGATGTACGTCCAATCCGAATTTGACGAAAGAGTGCGAGCACCCCAGATGCGGATTCCACGAGTTCCAAATGGACGAATGCAGTTGATGCCAATCGGGTTGAGCAATGACTGCTCTCCCTTGGTGATATCAATTTCTGCTGACAGCACTCCGCGGATTACTTCGTTCGCTGGTGCCTTCCAAACACCACGAGTATCGTCAACGCGGCTCCAAATACCGGCAACGTGGCCGGATGGTGGAACAAGGATCGTGGCATCTCCTGGACTTGTGCTGACAGGGTTGTCAATGCGGATCCATGGATAGTAGAACGCAGCAAACGCTGAATCGTACATTGCAACGTCCGAACGCCATTCCTTGATTTGTTGAGGTGACATTCCTGGAGGAGCATCGAGGATTGCTAAACGATTGGCTTGAAGTTCGCAATGTGTGATGAGTGCAGTCTGTACTGCCTTCCACATTCCAAGATCAATTGAACCGTCTGCTTTACGAGCAGCAGTCAGCAAGTCTGGAACCATAACCATGGTGACTTCGTCGGCAATGACGAGACCGTTGATGCCTGTGCGGTCGGATTCGCTACCGGCAAAATGTTTTGGCTTAACTTCAACTGGCAGGGATGGTGCAGGAACTACATCGAACACACCAGTTTTCAATGCTGCGAGCGAAAGGTCGGTGATTGACTTGAGGTCAACTTTTGTCTCAACCTTGACACGCTTTGAAGTCTTGTTGACCGTGGCAGCAACATCGGTCAAAGTGACGTCGTTATAGCGCTCTGTCTCTTCGCCGTTTTGGGCGAGAACCAAGTTGAATTTTGGTGCTTTGCCATCTTCTGTAGCTGAACCCTTTTCGATCACTACTGAGAGACCATCTGCTGGTCCTACAGTTGTAACTTGAAGCGGTTGGCCAAGTGCGCGATCGATTGACGGTAGCGCAAGTTGACCTGGATCTTTCGAAGCAACGCGGTGCGCAACACGAACGATGTAAGCCATACCGCCACCGTTGTTGAAAAAACCATAAACGGAATGTGGCAACATTGCGCCGGCAACAAAACCACCATAGAGGCTTTCGTACTGGGTCCAACTTGTTACAAGTCGTGGCTTTAAACCCTGTGGATCGGACGGGTCATCTGTGGGATGACTAGCGGTGAAGCCGACAAAAGCTGCTACCGCTGTGAGTCCCGCAGAAAGCGTGGCTGAACTGGATGAAACTTCCTCTACATATACACCCGGAGTTAGATAAGAAGGCACTGGAATCCTTTCGTGATTTTCAATTGGCCCTTATTTTGTTAACTCGTTCTCAATTAACAAGAACTTTCACGAAGGAAAAATTATTACTTACCCCCGCATGCGCTAGAAAGTACAAGATAAATTTCAAAAAGTCAAATAACACTCATGAAGTTTTCGTCGCCGAGGGGTCAGTCGCGGCACTTGTGGTTAATCGCTCGAGCATTTCACCCATTTGTCTGTGAACGAGGTTGATCGCTTGGAGAGGACGGATCATTACGCGGAATTCGGTGATCTTGCCATCGTCATTGCAGGTAATCATGTCGATCCCATTGACATATTTACCTTCGACTAGGGTCTCGAATTCGAGCACGGCATGGTGGCCGTCGAGAATCTCTTTGGTGTAACGAAATCCCTTCGCTGAATCACCAGAGTCCTTGCCTTGTGCATTCTGTGCCTTTTCGCCCGGCAATGTTTGTCCGGCGGCTTGCAAATACAAGATGGTGACGGCCTTGCCTCGTTGGGGTGTGTAAACAATTGGTGAATAGAAGACGACATCATCATGAAGAAGTGAATCGAGTCCATTTGGCAATTCGCCTCGCATGTGGGCGTGCCAGCGTTCAATTACGGCATGAATAGGTGAGTTGTTCATGATGTCATAGGGTAATCCCAAGATGAGAGTGCAAAGAATTGCAGAGCACCGTGCGATGCCATGGGCCAACGGCAAGGGCACCAGCTACGAAGTTGCCAGTGATCGCGATACATCAGATCACTGGTCGTGGCGTGTAGCAATCGCACCGGTGGTTCAAGACGGGCCATTCTCTTCACTTGCTGGAGTCGACCGAGAACTTGTGGTTATTGAAGGAAATGGAATGGTGCTTGACGTAGATGGCCAATCGATGAAATGTCTACCGGATCAAGTTGTTCGGTTTTCGGGAGATGCAACAACATTTGCCCGACTTGTTGATGGACCTGTCGTCGACCTTGGGTTAATGACTGTGAGGGGTTCTGTGTCTGGAACCATGAACGTTGCTTATCCTGGCGATGTGGTTCAGTGCGATGTTCTTGTCTCTAACGGGCAATCAGTATTCGAGGATGAGAACGGACTGCGCTACATTCTTGAGGCTAACGATGCGCTTCTCGATGCGAGGGGACACCGGTTAGTGCTACAAAGTGGCAGGGCGATAAGTATCAAAGTTGAAACTCTGTGAAGCCTCGTTAGACGGCGTCCAGAAGTCGAATCATTGCTTTGATGTTTTCAACTCGCCAAAGAGAAACAAGCCGTACATCGTCAGTCGCCAAGTTTGCTGAAACCTGAAGTTTCGCTGCATGACCCTCAAAGAGTTTTTTCTGCCGCTTGGCTAGTTGCTGGTTCTTCAAATTACGACGATTTCTCAGTACGAACTTTGCAAGCAGCTCAATCCGCGCATCTCTCGGGTGGTCAACGACTTCGTTGAGCCATGTAGTGCTTGCAAGTTTGCCAGTTGTGGTCACCGTATAAATCACGCGTTGTGAGCCTTGATCGCCCGGTTCGATCTTGGATTCGCGAATGAGTTTGGCATCAATCAAGCAATTAATTGACCTGTAGACAAGTGGCCGACGAATGCGCACAACGGCCGCGAGTGAAGGATCGTTGTCAAGTTCCTTAGAAATTGCAAAACCGTGTTGTGGTTTTTCTCCAATTATTGCCAGAACTATTTGATCGAGAACAGATGGCTCATATAGTCTCATTGTAACTAATCATATAGTTGGAGCAGGATGAAGCGATTCGGAATGTTGATTGCAGCAGTAGTAACGGCCACATTGGTGCCTAACGCTGCGAATGCAACTCCGATCTCACAGTTAACGAAACTGAGTGGTGATCTGACTATCTCTTCGGCTGCATCGCTGACTGATGCATTTAAAGCCTTGGCGGAGCAGTTTCGAAAGGACAATAAGGGTGTCAAATTACGTCTGAATTTTGGCTCATCGTCAACAGTGGTTTCCCAGATTCAATCCGGTGCTCCGAGCGACCTCATCGCTTCCGCTGATCTTTCGAATATCGAAAAGCTTGTGGCTTCAGGCAACGTGGTGGTGGCGCCGAAGATCTTTGCACGAAACACGATGGCGATTGCGGTCAAAAAAGGTAATCCAAAATCTGTGCGCTCAGTTGCGGATCTTCCTTCACTTGATTTTGTCGCTTTGTGCGGAAAGACAGTGCCATGTGGGGTGTATGCCTCAACTGTTTTAAACAGAGCGGGAGTATCTCTAGTTGAATCGAAAGTGACGCGAGGCATCGATGTGAAGGCAACCTTGTCATCTGTTGCAAATGGTGATGCTGATGCGGCGATTGTTTATAGGACAGATGTGTTGGCAGCAAAGAAGACGGTAGTCGGCATTGACATACCGAGCGCTCAAAATGTGAAGGCGATGTATGGCATCGCACCAATACGTGGCTCCAAGAATCTCACTAATGCCAAAGCGTTCATTGATTTCGTATTGTCGGAGCGGGGTTGGAAAATATTGAAATCATTCGGGTATGAGCGCCCATGATTATGAAGAATCGACAAGTTGGGACAGAGACACCAAAGTTTGTATGGATTGGGGCATTGATCGCACTGCTGTTTCTCTCGCTACCTCTTGTTGGCCTACTTAAGCGCGTGGCTTGGTCAGGCATCTTCGGTTCCATAACAAGCGGGCCAGCATCTGAAGCGCTGCGGCTTTCGTTGATCACCTCAGTGTTTGCAACGGCAATTGCGCTATTGCTAGGTCTTCCTCTCGCATGGGTTTTGGCGCGCGTGGATTTTCCTGGACGCTCAATCGTTCGCGCACTTGTCATGTTGCCGATGGTGCTTCCACCAGTAGTTGGCGGTGTTGCATTGCTCGGCGCCTACGGAAAATCAAATGGACTTATCGGTGGATGGTTGTATGACATATTTGGTTTGCAATTCACCTTTTCACCACTCGGTGTAGTGATCGCCGAAGCATTCGTTGCGCTTCCATTCCTTGTGATGGCAGTGGAGAGCGGTTTACGTTCAATTGATCCTCGGTTTGAAGAGTCTGCAGCAACAATGGGCTTTGGACCGAGTAGAAGGTTTCGGAAAGTGACATTGAGGCTTCTCGCACCTTCGTTGATTGCCGGAGTTGCGGTTGCATGGGCTCGCGCACTTGGTGAATTTGGTGCCACCATCACATTTGCTGGCAACATCGAGGGAAGGACCCAGACAACTCCACTCGCTGTTTATTTGCTGCTCGAGAGTGATCCCGAAGCGGCATATGCCTTGAGTTTCGTATTACTTGCCGTGTGTGTAGCGGTGTTGATGGCAATGCGTGGAAGTTGGATGGGTAGGCGATCGTGAGCGTCTTGTTGAAAGGCTCCGTTCGTCAGGGTCGTCTTGTGCTTGACATGGACATTGTGGCAGGAGATGAAATTATTGCGATCAGTGGTGAGAACGGAATAGGTAAAACTACTTTTCTCAGAGTGTTGGCTGGTCTACTTTCACTTGATTCTGGCATTCTGCAAGTAAATGGAAATACTTTGGACGATGTCGATCGTCAAGTATTCGTTCCTGCACATATGCGAAACGTGGGGATGGTCTTTCAAGACAATGCTCTTCTCCCGTTTTTGTCAGCACTTGACAATGTCGCGTATCCGCTGATGGCATCAGGAATTGGTCGACAAGAAGCCCGACAACTTGCGATTGATGCAATGGGGCAGCATGGCATTGGTCAAATGACCCAAATGAAACCTACACAGCTTTCGGGTGGTCAACAGCAGCGTGTTGCTCTCGTGAGGGCATTGATTGGCAAACCGCAAATGGTCTTACTGGATGAGCCATTGTCAGCTCTTGATTCGGATGCTAGGCGCGAAGTGCGCAAATGGTTAGCAGGCGAATTGAAAGCATTGACTGGAACAAAATTTGTAGTGACTCATGATCGTCTTGATATCGCCGAGTTCTGTGATCGCGAGATTGCCTTCATGCAGTCTCAGTCGGTGTCATTGGGTGATGAGACACAGACCACTATTGTTCGGTAGGTGAGCGCACCGCTAGAACTTGATGCCAGAGTGGCTTCAATGGTGGGTGACCATCTAGAAACCGACACAACTCTTGCTGTGGTTGTGCAACATCGTGGAGAAGTTGTCGCAGAGGCTTATGCAGACGGAGTAACTGCCGGTACAACTTTGATCTCGTGGTCAATGGCCAAGTCAATTACTCACGCTCTCGTCGGTATGGCGAAGATGGATGGATTGCTCGATGTGCGGGCAACGACTGGGATAGCGCAATGGCAGAACGATGACCGTAAGCACATCACATTGCAGCATCTACTCGAGATGCGTAGCGGTCTTGCGTGGATTGAGGATTACGTGGAAGGCAACGAATCGGATGTGATCGAAATGTTGTTTGGTGCTGGCAAAGACGATCACGCTGCCTATGCAATCAATCAGCAACTATCTAGTGCGCCAGGAAGTGAGTGGTATTACTCGTCTGGCACCACCAACATCGTTACGCGGCTACTGGGCGACGCACTGGGCGACAAGAATGGTTCAAGCGACAAGACGCGCGCATTTATTCAGAAACGTCTATTTGATGCAATCG
>JBIIAC010000053.1:0-7382 GCA_044240045.1 Ilumatobacteraceae bacterium | reverse complement strand
TGTTTCTGCTCAGTACTCCGCTTGGCATGTGTTGTGTTGCCACCGGCATCACGCTCAACGTTTCTGGCCGCAAATGGATGTCGCATGTGGTCGACAACATTTCTGTATGACATTTAGTTTCATCGTCGTGGTTGTTGGGGCAATCGCAATCGGGTTGTATCGGCGACGCAATCGCAACCTGCTGCCTGCCCAACTTGCACGCCAGCTTCCAGAATTCATTGATGCCGTTGTGTTGTTGATGTTTTCTGGCAGCACACCTGCTCAATCACTGATCGCGGCGCCCATGTGGCTCGAACCGCCGTTGCGTGAGATTGTTGCAGATGTATCCCAACGGTTGTTGCGCGGCAATCGGTTGAGTGACTGTGTTGCATCATTGCGACAACTCATTGGCAGCCCCGCATTTGCCTTAGTCGAAGCATTACTTTCGGCAGACAGAGATGGACAGTCGATTGCCAACACACTCGATCGTCTTTCCAATGAATCTCGCATGCAACGCAGGCGCCAACTTGATGCCGACATCCGAAGGCTTCCAGTGCGACTCACGTTTCCGCTTGTGTGCTGCATCCTTCCCTCGTTTGTGATGCTCGGTGTTGTGCCGATGATCGCAACCGCACTTGTTCATCTCAATCAATAATGAAAGAAGGAATATGAATCACATCTATGTTTATTTCTTGCATCTGCTACATCGAGTTCGCTCGGTGTATACAAAACAAAACGAGTTGCACGATGCTGGTCAAGCAACAACCGAATACGCACTCGTGCTTCTTGGCGCAGCAATCATTGCGCTTTTAGTCGTGGCATGGGCCACCGATGGTGGCGGTGCGGGGCGTATTGGCGAACTCTTCGACAGTGTGATTGGCAATATTTTGGGCCGAGCCGACGCGGTCCAGCCGTAATCACTGACATGCGCGCCTGCCGGAGCGAACCCGAGTCGGGTCAAGCAACGGTTGAACTCGCGCTTGTCATGCCACTAATCATCGGGCTATTACTCATCATTCTCAACGTTGGTCTAGTTGTTCGCGATCAATTGGCTGTGTGGCACGCGGCAAGTGCCGGTGCGCGTGCTGCGTCAATTTCACCAGACTCTCCCGATGTGGTGCAACAAGCAGTCGAGGATGAAGTTGGGTTGCGACCGTTGCACCTCCAGATTGTTCGTGATGAGCAACTCATCACCGTCGCGGTGCAATATCCGCGCATGATCAACTTATGGCTGATCAAACACATCGTTCCACCACTGACTTTGTCGGCGTCTGTCACCATGCACGTGCAAGATGTTGGGTAGCGTGATGCACATGCAATTGTCGGCATCAATCATTCGTGATGGCACACAATCGATGCTTGTCTTTGCTGGTGAAATCGACTTGGCAACAGTTCCAGAATGCTCCGACATGCTCACTAAATTTGTGGATGATCACGCAGGTTCAGATATCGCAGTAGATATGCGTCAAGTAACTGCGCTCGACGACACAGGAGTTGGCGTCATCTTGGGTGCAGTTGCTCGTGCTCGCACATCGGGCTCACATCTTGTGCTCGTCATTGACGACCAACACATGCGCGCTCGTTTTGGTCTCTAACACGCAAGGTGGCGGCGCAATCATCACACTGCTGCTTGCTTAAATTTTAGGTTTCTTGCGCGCACCTTTGCGATCGTAAGCACGGTCGTGCACTGCTTGTTGCTCTTCGAGTTCAAGTTCTTCAGCCACCAACATCTTCATGTTTGCAAGTCGCTCGAGCGACACATCGCCGCGTTCTACCGCCGCTTGCACAGCGCAACTCGGTTCGTCCTCATGCTTGCAGTCACGAAACTTGCACGACTCGGTCAGCATAAAAATATCGCTGAATGCTTGCTCAATCCCGTGATTACTCATCCACAAACTCACTGCACGCAAGCCCGGCGTATCAATGAGCCAGCCACCGTTTACGAGACGTACGAGTTCGGCGGCCGTTGTGGTGTGGCGACCACGCTGGTCGCCTTCGCGCACCGCACCGGTTGCTTGGCCGTCGTGACCAGAAAGAGCGTTGATGAGGGTTGATTTGCCCACGCCGCTGGCTCCCAATAACGCAATTGTTTGCGGCGCACTTGCAACGCTCTTTTGGGTGTCATTTAAATGCGATATATACGTATAGGCACGCAAGCCGTCAAGTCCAGCCCCAGTTTTGGCGCTCGTAAAAAGTAGAGGCACGCCAGCGAGCACGGGCTCTACGCGGCGCACCATGAGCGACAATCCTTCCGCGTCCAATTCATCGATCTTGTTAAATACCAACACTGGTTGTGCGCCGCTATCAAAAGCCAACACAAGCTCTCGTTCGATTCGTCGCAAGTTTGGGTCTGGCGTTGCGGCTTGCACAACAAGCACAGTGTCAATATTTGCTGCAACAGTATGTGACTCTGCGCGCACGGTGTCTGACGATGCGCGGCGGGTAAGTGCCGAACTCCGTGACAACACGTGATCAATCTTTTCTAAGTCATCAGAAATAATCACCCAATCGCCAACAGCAACTTCGGCACCGATGTTACGAACGCGTTCGACACCATCAACCGCGTCATGCACTCCACTTGTAAGAATTGTGCTCCATCCGCGATCGATTCTGCTCACTCGACCGAGCCTTCGACTGCGTTGCAACGACGTCATCTCGAATTTTTTTTCAATTAATTCTGTCGCAAGTCGCTCATTCCATCCAAGTGCAAGAGCGTGTACTGCATCATCACGAGTGGTGGCATTTGCCAAACCTTCATGTGCGTCATTGGTCATTTCATTACTCACGCTAGCGAAATTAAACCCTTACTGCATTTGGCTTTACGTGGATAGCCTTGACAAGACAGTGCTAAACCACGTAACGATGAAAAGTCATGTCTAAGCCCCTCGTCATAGTCGAGTCCCCCGCCAAGGCCAAAACGATCGCCAAATTTCTTGGTGATGGCTTTGACGTGCGCGCTTCCGTCGGCCACATTGCCGACCTTCCGAGCAAGGGCTTGTCAGTAGATGTTGACAACGGATTCAAGCCGACCTACGAACTGACCGAGCGCGGTACCACCATTATTAAGGAACTAAAAAGCGTTCTGAAGACGGCCAGCGCCCTCTATCTCGCAACCGACGAAGACCGCGAGGGTGAGGCTATTGCTGCCCACTTGTTTGAGTACCTCAAACCAAAAAACATCGAGACCAAGCGCATGGTGTTTCACGAAATCACCAAAGCCGCGATTGATGCAGCAATTGCTAATCCACGCGACATTGATTACAAACTGGTTGACGCAGCAGAAGCGCGCCGCATTCTTGATCGCTTGTACGGCTATTCGGTGTCGCCAATATTGTGGCGCAAAGTAAACCGTGGTCTTTCTGCAGGTCGTGTACAAAGCCCATCGATTCGTTTAGTGGTCGAGCGCGAACAAGAACGCATGGCTCACATCTCGGCTGCGTACTGGGATCTCGAGGCAGTTTCTGCAACCTCGCCACAGTTCACTGCCACACTGCAATCGGTCGATGGAGTGCGCATTGCAACAGGTAAAGATTTCAACGAAAAAGGCATTGCAAAAGAAGCGGTAGTCGTTATTAATGAGGCGCGAGCCCAAGAGCTTTCGGCGGGTCTACAAGGCGCCACGCTCGAGGTGCGCAGTGTTGAAGAAAAGCCTTACCGCAAGTCGCCAAAGGCGCCGTTTATGACGAGCACTTTGCAGCAAGAGGGCGGCAATAAGTTACGCATCACAGCAAGCGAAGTAATGCGTGTTGCTCAAGGTTTGTATGAAGCCGGTTACATCACATACATGCGTACCGACGCGGTGACGCTCGGTGCTGAAGCGCTGCACGAAGTACGCACCGCAATTTCGACAACGTACGGTGAAGAGTTTTTGTCAACTACAACTCGCGAATATAAATCGAAAGTAAAAAATGCCCAGGAAGCTCACGAAGCAATTCGTCCAGCGTTGCCATTGCGCAGCCCAGAAGAACTCGCGCCAGAATTGCGGGCCAACGAACTTGCGCTCTACCGATTGATCTGGCAGCGCACACTTGCATCGCAGATGAACGACACATTGGGTACCACGCTCACTGTTCGCTTAGGTGCAACTACTCCAGGCACTAGCCCAGCTAACTGTGAGTTCTCTGCAAGCGGAACCACCATCACGTTTGCTGGTTATCGCCAGGCATACCAAGAAGTTGTTGAAGAGTCGGCTGACGATGCCGAAGAAAAAGAAGCATTGTTGCCTGTGCTCAAGGTTGGCGATGGAGTTTCCGTCGAGACCATTAACGCACTCGGTCACAACACATCACCACCATCTCGCTTCACCGAACCAACATTGGTCAAGAAACTCGAAGAACTCGGCATTGGCCGTCCGTCAACGTATGCATCCATTCTTGGCACGATCATCAACCGTGGCTATGTGTGGAAGAAGGGTCAGGCGCTTGTTCCTTCATGGACAGCGTTTGCTGTGGTCAAGTTGATGACCAATTATTTCACCACGCTTGTTGACTACACATTTACTGCAACGGTCGAAGAAGAGTTGGACGAGATTGCCGAAGGTAAGCGCGTACGCGATGCATGGCTTGCTGAGTTTTATTTTGGCAACGGCAAGGAACTGCCTGGCCTCAAGCCACTCGTCGAGCACAATATTGAAAACATTGATGCCGCGACACTCAATGCCTTTCATGTTGGCCTTCACCCAGTAAGTGGCGACATGATCGAAGCTCGGCCGGGCAAATTTGGTCCTTATATAAGGTGTGGCGAGCAAACCGCCGGTATCCCAGACAGCATGGCACCGGATGAGTTGACCGTCGAAACAGCAATCGAGATATTGGCCCGCCCAAAATTTGAAGAACCGATTGGCGAAAAAGATGGCCTCCCTGTTTACAAGAAAACTGGCAAGTACGGTCCGTACGTCATGTGGGGCACTCTCGAGACTCCACCGCCGGGCATGGAAAAAGCAAAGATGGTTTCGTTGTTTAAGGACATGACCATCGAGGCGCTGACGATTGATGATGCGCTTATGTTGTTGTCATTGCCGCGCACTGTTGGGTTCGACCCAGCAGATGGCGAGATCATTACTGCGCAAAATGGTCGCTACGGCCCATATATCAATAAGGGTAAAGAGAGCCGCACGCTCGACACCGAACAAGAGTTGTTTACGTTCACACTCGAGCAATCACTGGCCAAGCTTGCAGAGCCGCGTGTGTATGGCCGACGTGGACCAGCCAAGCCACCGTTGCGCGAGTTTGGAGTCGACCCGGTGAGTGGCAAACCAGTGCTTGCAAAAGATGGCAAGTTTGGTGTGTACGTAACTGACGGCGAGACGAATGCGAGTCTTACCCGTGGTGACCGTTTGGAATATGTGACGCCAGAGCGCGCATTTGAGTTATTGGCTGTGCGCCGCGATGCAGACCCATCACTCAAGCGCAAGAAGGCTGCCAAGCCAGCCAAAAAAGCCGCAGCAAAAAAAGTTGCAAAAGCTCCTGCAAAAGCAGCAAAGAAAATTGCTAAAAAATCTGTAGCGAAAACAGCCAAGAAAGTCGCCAAGAAAAAAGCCTCATGACAACCGGCCACTACATCGCCTTTGAAGGCCTTGAGGGCTGCGGAAAATCTACGCACGTAACACGTCTCGCCGACGCACTTGGTGGTGTTGCTACTCGCGAGCCAGGTGGCACTGCAATTGGTGCGTCGCTTCGTGCTGCAATGCTGGATGCATCCAACACGATGCTCTCGCCTCGCGCCGAAGCACTGATGATGTCGGCCGATCGCGCACAACACCTGGACGAACTTGTATTGCCAACGCTTCAAGCCGGCAAACATGTGGTCAGTGATCGCAGTGCGTTTTCGTCGCTCGCCTATCAGGGTTATGGGCGCATGCTTGATATTGATGAACTGAAGCGTTTCAATAACTGGGCAATCGCTGGCAATTGGCCAGATTTGGTTGTGTTTATTGATGTGCCGCTTGAACAGTTGCTTGAGCGCTTAAAGAAGCGTGAGCTCGATCGCTTTGAGCGCGAAGACCGTGCATTTTTCGAACGTATTTTCACTGGCTTTCACGCGATGGCAGCAGCCGACCCAGCTCGTTGGCTAGTCGTTGATGGCACGCCTCCAAAAGATGAACTCGCTGAAACCATTCTCACCCAGGTTTGCGAACGACTTCAGATCACCTTGTCATGAGTGGGGCAACTAGCACTGCATCAAACGTGTGGCAAAGCGTTGTTGGTCAGTCGCATGCAGTGCAACAGTTGCAACATCTGGCAACTCAGTCGGTACATGCCTATTTGTTTGTAGGGCCAGAGGGTTGCGGCAAAGAAGAGGCCGCCCGTGCGTTCTCCACATTGCTGATCACGGGATCAGATGATGCGACAACACGTGAAGCAAAGCTGATAGCTCGCAGTGCGTATTCCGACGTAGTTGAAGTATTGCGTGAAGGTGCCGCGGTCGACAAAGACGAAGCCGACAACATTGTTCGCTTGTCATCCACAACGCCCACCGAAAGCAAAGTCAAGATCGTGATCATCCATGAGTTGCACCTCATGCGCGACTCGGCTGCTGTTCGCTTATTGAAGACGATTGAAGAACCACCGGAGCGCATGATCTTTATTCTGCTTGCCGACCAACTCGTGCCAGCCCTTGCAACTATCAATTCACGTTGTGTCGTTGTCAATTTTGTGCGTCCCGATGACTCGCAAATTGCAGCCGCACTTATTTCCGAAGGCATCAAGCCCGATCTTGCTGCATCGGTCTCTCGTGCAGCATCGGGCAATCTCGGCCGAGCACGTCATCTTGCAACCGATAAATTTTTGGTCAAGCGTCAAGAAGCATTTGCTTCAATACCGTCCCGTCTTGATGGCACGGGTGCACAAGTTGCAGCGCTCGTTGACGAGTTGTTCGAACACATCGACGAAGCAGCAGCACCTTTGCTCAAAGCGCAAGTAGACGAATTATCTACTCTCGAAGAGCGTGTTGCTCTCACGGGTGAGCGTGGAAGCGGACGCAAAGCTTTGCAAGACCGCCACAAGCGCCAGTTGCGCAAGTTCAAGACCGATGAATTACGGAGTGGTCTTGCAACTGTTGCCGGTGCGTATCACGCACTTGTTATCTCGCAGCCAACTCCATCAAATGCCGATGTCTATATTCAGACAATCGAACGCATACATAAGGCAATGGGAGTACTTGGCCTCAATGTCAATGAAGAGTTAGTGCTGCAATCACTCTTCTTGCAGTGCCCATCGCTCATGCAAATGCCTCATATCACACCAGTAAACTGACCTGCTTAATAACTAAATACCCGCCCAGGTAGCTCAGGGGTAGAGCAACGCACTCGTAATGCGTAGGTCGTGAGTTCGATTCTCATCTTGGGCTCAAGCAACAAAAAGTAGACTTACTGCTTTATGGACAAGATTGCAGACTCATCTTCA
>JBIIAC010000052.1:0-7430 GCA_044240045.1 Ilumatobacteraceae bacterium | reverse complement strand
TCATGATCTACCAAGCAGCACTCGGGCAATCAAGATCGTCTATGAGCTCAATTATAAAATGCTTTTGCACCGAACATGAGCAAGATGTTGCCGACTTCTGCTTCCATGCTCTTGGAATGACATCACTTGTGGATAAGTCAGTTAGTAATGCAATACTCTACGCTCGCGCGTACACCATCCAAGGAGGAACCTCCGAAATCATGAGAAGCATAATCAGCGAGAGATTACTCAATTTACCAAAAGGATGAGTCCACCATGATGAAGAACTCTTTGAACAACAAACTCGTACGAGTAATGGTTCAATCTAGAAAATATATTTGCCGTGAATCTGGAAAGGTACGCGAATGAACGAACCACAAGAACTTTGGAAAACTCAGTATTCCTCATCAACACTGAGGAATGCAGAGTTCAAAACTATGTCCGGTATCCCATTAGACCCCGTGTACGGACCACCCGAGGGGGAATTCCCTGGTGTTTATCCGTACACCAGAGGACCATATGCCTCTATGTACCGATCAAAAATTTGGACGATGAGAATGTTCGCGGGATTTGGAACCGCAGACGACACCAACAAGAGATTTAAAGACATTATTTCGTCTGGAGGTGATGGTTTATCAACTGCGTTTGATATGCCAACGCTTCTCGGACTAGATAGTGACGACAATATGTCACTCGGAGAAGTTGGTCGCTGCGGAGTGGCAATTGACTCAATTGAAGACATGCTGGATTTATACCGCGATATTGACCTCTCCAAAATTACTACGTCAATGACGATCAACTCCCCAGCTGCCGTGATGCTGGCAATGTTTGTTGCACAGGCAGAGTCAAATGGAATTCCACGGTCCCAACTTGGCGGTACTCTCCAAAATGACATCCTGAAGGAATACCAAGCACAAAAAGAATTTGTGTTTCCCCCACGCCAAGGCATGCGACTAGTTCGGGACACGATTGCGTTTACTTCGGCCGAGATGCCAAAATGGCATTCAATTTCAATTTCTGGATATCACATTCGTGAAGCAGGATCGACAGCCGCCGAAGAGCTTGCTTTCACACTCGCAAATGGCTTTGCGTATGTGGAACTTGCCAAACAAGCGGGCCTGGATGTTGATGTATTTGCACCGCGTCTCTCTTTCTTTTTTAATGCTCACATAGATTTTTTTGAGGAGATAGCAAAGTATCGAGCTGCACGAAGGATATGGGCGCGATGGATGAATCTTCACTATGGCTCAAAGAACGAAAAATCTCAACAGCTCAAGTTTCACACTCAAACCGCTGGCGTCTCATTGACTGCGCAGCAACCCGAAGTAAACATTGTGCGAACTGCAATTGAGGCCCTTGCCGGTGTTCTTGGTGGAACTCAATCACTTCATACAAACTCGATGGACGAAGCCTTGGCTCTACCATCTCAACGAGCAGCCCGAATCGCTCTCCGAACGCAACAGGTCATTGCTCACGAAACAAACGTGGCACATGTCGCAGACCCATTGGGCGGTTCTTGGTATCTAGAAGAACTTACCGACGAAATGGAAAGACGCGCTGAGCAGATTTTCGCCGAGATTATGGAAATGGGTAGCGGCTCCATGCTTGATGGGTGCATCAATGGAATCGAAGAAAACTGGTTCCAAGGGAAAATTGCAGACTCTGCATATGAACTGGAGCGTTCATTCAATAGCGGCCAACGAATCGTTGTCGGAGTGAATCGATTTCAAGAAGGCAACAACGAAGCCGACCTAGAGATCCTTAGAATTACGAACGAAGACGAACTTAAACAGCGCAGAAGGCTTGAAGCGGTACGAGCTACTCGAGATACAGCAAAAATCGACATGGTGTTAGCACGCCTTGAGACCGAAGCATCCGACCCAACAATTAATTTGATGCCTACTCTGATTGAGGCATCAAATAATCGAGTCACCATTGGAGAGATGATGAAAGCAATGGGCAATGTATTCGGTCGACACATTGAGATTCCAACAATCTAATGGCGCTTCGTGTACTCGTAGCCAAGGTTGGTCTAGATGGGCATGACCGTGGAGTTAAAATTGTTGCGCGACTACTTCGAGACGCAGGACTTGAAGTTATCTACACTGGATTATTCCAAACACCAGAAACAGTTGCCGCAGCAGCGATTGATGAGGATGTCGACGTGATTGGGCTATCAATGCTGTCTGGTGCCCACATGACACTCGCGCCACTCGTCGTAGAGTCGTTGCGTGCGAGAAACGCAAACATCCCCGTCGTGATAGGGGGAATTGTCCCCAATCAAGACATTGCTCTATTGCGGGAACTTGGAATTGCTGCAGTCTTAGGACCGGGTGCGCCGGCCTCCGAGGTAGTTGAAACCATCCGTAGGGCTGCATTGGATTAATTAGACATAACTGCGAGTTAAAATTTGAATCAATCCCTAATGCCAACTAACTAGCTTGTTGCAACTGTTCGAGCTCTTCCAATGTCATCAACACTTCGCGAGGCTTTGAGCCATCGCTTGGGCCGACTATGCCGCGGCTTTCGAGCAAGTCCATGATGCGGCCTGCGCGAGCAAAACCAATCTTGAGCTTGCGTTGCAGCATTGAAGTCGATCCCTGACGAGTGCGCACAACCAAGTCCATCGCTTGACGTAACAATTCGTCATCATCGCTGTCGCCAGTGGTGCCGCCAAACAAATCTGAACCACTGCCGCCACTCTTCTCGCCATCGACACCAGATACATAAACGACTTCTGGTGCTTGACGACGCCAGTGCCCGACGACTTTGCGCACCTCGGCTTCATCAACCCATGCCGACTGAATTCGCTGCGACACCGAAGTGTTTCCTGGCAACAACAACATGTCGCCCTTACCAATCAGTTTTTCTGCGCCAGGCTGATCCAAGATCACGCGACTGTCGGTAAGGCTCGACACCGCAAACGCCATACGCGCAGGAATGTTGGCCTTGATAACACCTGTAATGACGTTGACGCTTGGCCGCTGTGTTGCAACAATCAAGTGAATGCCAACCGCACGAGCTTTTTGGGCAATACGAGTAATGCAATCTTCTACGTCACGAGCCGCAACCATCATCAAGTCATTCAACTCATCCACCACAATCAAGATGTACGGAATGCGATCAAAGCTCTGGTCGGTATTTTGTTCTTCCGACAAATCTCCACGATCGTATGCGGCGTTATAACCGACGATGTCTCTGAAGCCGGCCTCGACTAACAAGTCGTAACGGCGCTCCATTTCTTTCACTGCCCAACCCAACGCATTTGCTGCTTTCTTTGGATTCGTTACTGGCGGCGTGAGCAAGTGTGGCAAACGCGCATACTGCGCCATTTCAACTTGCTTGGGGTCAATCAAAATCATCTTCACTTGATCCGGTGTTGACCGCATCAGCACCGAGGTGATGATGCAGTTGATCGCACTCGACTTACCAGCACCTGTTGTGCCCGCAATCAACATGTGTGGAGTTGTTGAGATATTGAGAAACACTGCCCTGCCAGCAATGTCTTTACCAACCGCGACATCAAGTGGATGTCCTGCACCTCGTGCTTCCTGCGACATCATCAAATCGCCAAGCGACACCAACTCACGTTGTGCGTTAGGCACTTCAATACCAATTGCTGACTTGCCTGGAATTGGAGCCAAGATGCGCACATCAGTTGCAGCCATTGTGTAAGCAATGTCACGAGACAACGAAGTCACTTTGGCAACTTTGACGCCACCACCTAGCGACAACTCAAATCGTGTGACAGTTGGGCCTCGCGTGTATCCAACCAGATCGGTTTCAACACTGTGTTCCTTGAGCGCTTCAACCAATTTCATGCCGCGCTCTTGAGTTGCGCGTTCATCGGCCTTCTCGTGTCGGGTCACGGTCAACATGTCGAGTGTTGGCAAAGACCAACTGCTTGGATTAGCACCCGGTCCAAGTGGCATCTGTTGAGCGACGCCCTTCACAATTGCTGCCGCCGAAGGTGAAGGCGCTGATGTTGGTGTATCAATTTGCGAAAGCTTTGGTTTGCGCTTTTTACGCTCGCGACGCGGCTTTACAACCTCTTCGTATTCTTCTTCGTCACTATTTTCTGCGTCGTAATCTTCGCGATCTGCCACGTCCTCATCATCTAATGCGATGTCGTAAAACTGTGGTTCATCAGACTCGGCATCAAATTGCTCATCACGACTACCGTGCGGCATTGACACGCCGTTCACCCATGCAGAGATGCGGCGATACAACTCTGGCAACGTATTGCCAGTAACCAACAACACGCCGCCAAGCATCGACCCTAGTAACAAAATTGTTGTGGCAATTCCGCCAATGCTTTGTCGCAATGGCTCGCCGATCAACCAACCGATCCATCCGCCCGCACTTGAGAGCGCGTTTATTTCGGCATTGATCGAACCGCCACCTTTGAGAATATGAACTTCGCTCAGTACTGCAGTGGAGAACACTGCCCAACCGAAAGCCAAACGGACTCGGTGTTGCACTTCGGTGCGCTGAATAAAGGCAACTCCAGCACCGATGACCAGCACTGGGATAATGAATCGTCCTACGCCGATAGTCGAAGACAGCAACGTGTTGAGACCGCGACCGACAGGACCAGCGATATTCGCGTAGACCGACATAAAGAGCAAAATTCCAAGACAAACCAAAGCAATGCCACCAAATTCGTGACCGCGACCTTCAAGTACCGACTTCAAAACAGACGGACGACGGACACGCCTAAATTGCATTTCTTCTTGGTCAATTGGCTTATGGCTGCGCAACGGCCTGATCTGGGCGTCGCCGCGTGATGCCGGGCGCGACTGGGCGCGACCCGATTGAGACCCCTTACGGGGCTTGGTTGCCATTGAACAAACTTACCAATGGGGTACTACCCAATTGGGGCATACCCAAATTGGGCCTATGTCTCCATCACGATCGGCACGATCATCGGACGACGCTTGGTGCGCTCCGACACAAATTTGCCAGCAGCACGACGCACTTCTTTTTCAAGTGCGTCCACGTCACGAGTTCCCGCTTTAAGCGCCTTCTCAACGGCTTTCGCTACCGTTGCCACTCCCTCATCAATCAAATCCTCTGCCTCTGGCGCGTACACCCAGCCGCGGGTAATGATTTCTGGGCCAACAAGTACGCGCCCAGCGTCGATGTCAACGGTGACCACAACAACGACGACGCCCTCTTCGGCCAAAACCTTGCGGTCGCGCAATACGCCCTGACCAACATCGCCAACGATCCCGTCTACATACAACATGCCAGCGGGCACTCTGCCTGCGAGTTCAATTCCGTTATCGGTGATTTCGATTACGTCACCGTCCTCACACAGCACAATTCGTGAGTCCGGAACGCCCATAGTCCGAGCATGCTTGGTGTTCGCAACCATGTGGTGATACTCGCCATGAATTGGCACAAACCATTCGGGCTCAGTGATCGACAAATACATTTTAAGGTCTTCGGCTTGAGCATGACCCGTTGCGTGCACGTCGGCAATACCCGAATGCACCACATCGGCACCAGCGCGCAACAAGCCGTCAATCACGCGATTGACATTGCTTTCGTTGCCAGGAATTGCGTGGCTCGAAAAAATAACTAAATCTTTAGGCCCAATCTTGACGAACTTGTTGTCGCCTCTTGCAAGCAGCGAAAGCGCGGCCATCGGCTCACCTTGTGAACCAGTCGAGATAACACATACTTTTTCAGGTGGGTAATTATCGATCTCTTCAATGTTGACAAACGCATGATCTGGCAACTTGATGATGCCAAGGTCGCGTGCCATGCGCACGTTATTGATCATTGATCTGCCAAGTGTTGCCACAACTCTGCCGGCGTCAATCGCTGCTTCGGCGATTTGTTGCACTCGGTGAATATGGCTGGCAAAACTTGCTGTAATAATGCGCTCGGTCTTGTGTTCGGCAAACAACTGTCGCAACACAACTCCAACGCTGCGCTCGCTCGGCGCCGAGCCACGCTCTTCAGCATTAGTGCTATCGAGCATAAGCAAGCGAATTCCATCCCCCGCCGCCAATGCACCAAGTCGAGCCAAATCTGTTCGGCGGTCATCAACCGGTGTCAGATCAATCTTGAAGTCTCCCGAGTGAATGATCACGCCCTGCGGAGTATGCAATGCAATTGCGTGCGCAAACGGCACAGAGTGTGTAACTGGAATGAACTCGACATCAAACGGTCCGATGCGACGACGCTCGTTGTCGACAACAGGAATGAGTTCAGTTTTGCCCAACAACCCAGCCTCTTCTATGCGGTTGCGAGCAAGACCAAGTGTGACCGGCGAGCCATAAATTGGAAACGAAAGCTCGCGCAGCAAAAACTGCAAGCCGCCAACATGATCTTCATGGCCGTGAGTTGCAACACACGCTTCTATGCGGTGCGCATTTTCACGCAAATACGTGAAGTCGGGCAACACCAGGTCGATGCCGTGCATGTCTGCATCGGGAAACATCAAACCACAATCGATGAGGAGTAGTCGATCGTCTTGCTCGATCACCATGCAGTTGCGACCGATCTCGCCTAAACCACCAAGAAAAATAATCCGGACTGGCGCTGCCATTATTTTTGCGCCAAGCGAGCAGCGCGCAAGTTTTCGAGCACTTTCTTACCGCGCTCTTCGAGGCCCGCAGGCGGCGGACCCATTGGCAATCTTGCATCGCCCACTTCCAGACCCAACAGGTTCATCATCACCTTGCTCGGCAATGGGTTTGGATTGTCATCACCAGTCTCAAACGCAAAGCTTTCGAGCATGCGGGCGTTCACTCGGCGAGCGCCATCCACATCACCCTTCGCCCAGTAATCAAACATCTCTTGATGATCTTGCCCAGTCCAGTGAGTCGCAACCCCGATGACGCCGCAACCACCAATCGCCATAAATGGAAGCGTGAACCCGTCGTCTCCGCTGTACAACTCGAAGCCAGCTGGAGCTTGCGACATCAGCACCGCAGACTCGGCCGGGTTGCCTGCTGCATCTTTTACTGCAGCCACATTTTTTACTTCGCGCGCCAACTTGAGCAACAACTGTGTTGAGATCTTGCGTCCGGTGCGCACTGGAATGTCGTACACAACAACAGGAAGTGACGTTGCAGCACACATCGCATGCATATGTGCTTCAATTCCCGCCTGTGAAGGGCGGTTGTAATAAGGAGTAACAGCCAAGATGCCAGCTACGCCGAGCTTTGTGGCCTCTTTGGTTAAGTGCACCGAATGCGCGGTGTCGTTAGTGCCCGTTCCTGCGATGACCGGAATAGTGACAGCTTCAACTACCGCCGCAAACAGACTTAGCCGCTCATCGTCGGTGAGCACAGGTGATTCACCCGTAGTACCCGCAATAACGAGACCATCGTTGCCGTTGTCTTGCAACCATTTAGCAAGCCGTCTTGCACCATCCAGATTGAGTGCTCCGCTCTTATCGAACGGAGTAACCATTGCTGTTAGTACTCGACCAAACC
>JBIIAC010000051.1:0-7498 GCA_044240045.1 Ilumatobacteraceae bacterium | reverse complement strand
AGGCCGTAGTGATGTGTTGCCACTTCCGGCAATTCGTCTTAACGATCACACTGCATTTGCAATTGCAGATGACGGCGAACTGACAATGCGAGATCACTGGTTGGCTCCAACAAATGCACTCACTGACTCGGTGGCTCAAGCATTGGATGCGACCATCTCGCAGCAGACTGTTAGGTCTGGTCGCTTGCTTTCAAGCCTTGCCGTTCGATATCTCGTTGTTCCAATAATCGATGGTGCGGTTTCCTCAGTTGACCAACCGTTAGAAGCCCCACCTGGATTACTTGAAGGCTTATCGCTACAACTCGATTTCCGACGCGTATACACAGCAAACGATTTAGTCATTTTTGAAAATATGGCCTACACGCCTTCATTGACAAAACTGGATGAGGCTTCTGCAGTGCTCAGTCAGCAGGCGGGTACTGATGCGCTGTTGTCGTCGCAGTTGCAAGTCACGCAGGTTATGCCACGTTTAAGCGACATTGATAGCGGTCCAACCCCAATAGACGTGGGCACTGTTCATCTCGCGGTTCCGTATAGCGATCGCCTAGTACTTCACGTGGACAACTCTGACGTTATTCCACGAGTTTCATTCGGTGGTACCACAGCATTTGATTCTCCTTCGGCCGGAACCGCAACTCTTGACTTTAAGACTCCATGGAGTCACTTCGCACTCCTCTTGATGCAATTGATGTTGTGGATCACGGTAATTTCGGCAACATTTGATCTGAGGCGATTGAAGTCTCGAATCGGTGCGCGTCGCGTTAATCCTGTTGTGCTCAGTGGGTCGGCAGATGTGTTGCTTTCTTTTAACAAAGAAGAAAGTATTGATTCGCAGTGAAACTCGGAACAAACTTTTTCAAGTCTGAAACGCCGTCGCACATGACGGTGCGTCAAGTGGTAATGGTTGCAGCAGCGTTGGCTGTTTGTGTCGCTCTGCTCGTTGTAGACAGCGGCACAAAAATTGATGTAAATAATGCTGTAAATAATGCTGTAAATAATGCTGTAAATAATGCTGTAAATAATGCTGTAAATAACGGTGCCGCACTAAATGGAACCGATGTATCTGCGACGGCACCGATGCCATACATCTCTGCCGTAGACGCGTTAACTACCAATTGGTTTTGTCCGGGCGTGCCAGCAAATGATGACAGCATCTCGAGCAATTTGGTGATCTCAAATGCATCCGAGGCAGATATTTCGGCAACTGTGACCCTTCTCAGCACTGGTCAGGCTCCTGTTGTTAACGCGGTATCAATACCCGCGCGATCGCACATAGCTCTCGATGCTCGAGGTGGAATCAGCGCACAGTTTGTCAGCGCGGTTGTCGAGATCATTGGTGCACAGGGTTCAGTCGAGCAAATTGTTAGACACCCTGCGGGGGATGCGGTTGTGCTTTGCGCAAATCAACCTGAGACCGAATGGCATTTCGCGGACGGTTTTACTGGCGCTGATTCGATTGAACAGATAGTGATGACTAATCCATACGTTGATGCAACAGTTGTCGATATCACTTTTGTGACCGCCGATGCTGAGCGCAGCCCCGAGCAGTTGCAGGGCTTTGTATTGCCTGCAAACTCCGTAGTGGCACTTTCAATGGATCAGCAGGGTGCGCGCAATGAATCGGTATTGGCTGTATCGATACGAGCATCTGCTGGTCGTTTAGTAGCGGGCCGAGTGCAACATTATTTAGGTCAAGGTCGACTTGGTTATTCGATGAGCCTCGGGGCCCCAGCAATGAGTACTCAGTGGTGGTTTAGTGATGGCGAAAAGTTTGCAGGCAATACAGAGAATCTTGTGATCTACAACCCGAGCAGTCGAGATCGTTCGCTCAGCATTGTGTTTGTAAACGGAAGCGATTCGGCAAACAGTATTGATCCGCTCCTAATAACTGTCCCTGCACATCGTGTTGTCACAGTGGACACTGGCGCCATACCGAGTTTGCCCGTCGGCAGATATGGAATCATTGTTGCGACAAATGATCAGAACCTGGGCGATTCACTTGGTGTCGTCGTAGAGCAGGTTATTAATCGTCGGGATGGAAACACAGTAGGAACGTCAGTTGTTTTGGGGGCACCACACAATTCGGGGTCAACAACATGGAGTGCCCCAAGCGGTGTCACGGCAAGCGAAGACGCTTTACAAATCATGAACACAACTTCGGAGGCGGCGACCGTGAGTGTGCTGCAAGTTGGGCCAGCTGGTGCTGTGGTGTTGGGTGGACTTGAGGCTCTTGTGTTGCCAGCCGGAGGGGTGTTATCAGTAGGTGTTCCTCCAGGACTTCCCGATGCGCAGATTATTGTGCAAGCTACAACAACGGTTGTTGTGCAGCGACTGTTGTTGCGAGGGCATGATCTCTTTGGTCGAAGTGCAGTTCTTGCATTGCCTCACTTGCCTTCACCTCAAGTTCTTGAGCCAGCACCGTGATTCGATTTTTGATTGTTGGCGCTGTGGTCGTGGTTGCATTGCTGATCAATCTGTGGCAACGCAAGAGGCAGGTTGATGCGCCGACACAAGGCGCCGGTGAAGTTCCATTCCAGGTCGATCGGGCAGATTTTTTGCGGCCTGATGCACCTTGGTTGGTCGTGGCATTCACTTCTTCAACATGCCAAACCTGTTCTGATATCGAGCGCAAGGTTCGAGTATTGGAAACAAAGAGCGTCGCTATTCAAATATTGGAATACACAACAGAGCGAGAATTACACGCGCGCTACAAGATCGATGCAGTTCCTACCGTGTTGATGGCAGATTCAAAAGGGGTAGTACAGGCAAATTTTCTAGGACCAGTATCTGCTACTGATCTATGGGCTGCGTTGGCGAGAGTGCGCGACTCAGTCGTGTGAACGGGTTGACGAATCGTGTGACGATTCGCCTTCGACGCGGCGTGATGGCTGACCGAGTCCTTGTTGGACTAATCGAGAAACCATCGCACCATCAATTGTTTCGTTGTCAAGCAACGACTGAGCGACGAGATCAAGACCTGCACGATGCTTTTCGAGCATCACGCGAGCACGCTTTTCTTGTTCGAGCAAGATGCGACCGATTTCTTCATCGATCTTGCGTGCTGTCTCATCTGAATACTCGCGTCCGCTTGTCATCAAGTCTTCGCCAAGGAATACCTGTTGCTGACCTGACCAAGCCATTGGGCCAACCGCATCACTCATGCCCCATTCGCGCACCATTCGGCGCGCGATGCCTGTGGCCTGTTCGAGATCGTTGGCAGCTCCACTATTGAGTGAACCGAACACCATCATTTCTGCAACTCGGCCGCCCATTGCTTTGCAGATCACGTCTTCGAAGAACTCACGTGAATAAGTGTGTCGTTCGGCCGGGAGTGTCCACGTGACTCCAAGTGCCATTCCGCGGGGGAGAATTGTTACTTTGTGCAGCGGATCGCTGTGCGGCAATACGGTTGCAAGAACCGCGTGTCCACCTTCGTGATATGCAGTGGCACGTTTTTCTTCAGCGTTTAACACAAGACTCTCGCGGCTTGCACCGAGCACGACTCGGTCGCGTGCATTTTCGAAGTCGATACGTTCGATATGTGTTGAACCTCGGCGGACTGCAAAGAGTGCTGCTTCGTTGACCAAGTTCGCCAAGTCAGCACCACTCATTCCCGGTGTTGCTTTGGCCATTGTGTCGAGATCGACATCTTGACCCATGCGCTTGCCAACGGAGTGCACTTTAAGAATTGCAAGTCGTTCGTCTGACTCCGGCAATGGAACGATGATCTGACGGTCGAAGCGACCTGGGCGGAGAAGTGCAGCATCCAAAATGTCGGGGCGGTTGGTGGCTGCAAGTACAACGATGCCTTCAGTGGCCTCGAAGCCATCCATTTCGGCAAGCATTTGGTTGAGTGTTTGCTCACGCTCGTCATGTCCACCACCCAGACCTGCACCACGCTTGCGACCGATTGAATCAATTTCGTCGACAAAAATAATTGCTCGACCCATTTTCGCTGCTTGTTGAAAGAGGTCACGCACGCGGCTTGCGCCGACGCCAACAAACATCTCCATGAAATCCGAGCCAGTGACTGACAAGAAACCGACTCCTGCTTCACCTGCAACAGCGCGAGCAAATAGAGTCTTACCTGTTCCAGGGGGGCCAACGAGCAGGATTCCTTTTGGAACTCGCGCGCCAATCTCTTTAAAGCGCTCTGGTGTGCGCAAGAAGTCAACAACTTCTTTGATCTCTTGCTTAACGCCCTCATAACCCGCAACATCGGCAAACGTAGTTACTGGTTTATCGGCATTGAAATTCTTGGCGCGACTTCGGCCAATCGACATGATGCTTCCTGCCTGGCCCATTGCGCGACGTTGCATCCAGATAAAAAAGCCCATGATGAGCAAGAAGGGCAGCAGGATTGGAATCAGGCTTGTGAAAAAATTGCCCTGCGGCGTTGAATAGTCGTAATCAACATTCTTTGACTTGAGTAATTGTTCGTCGGCATCAGAAAGAGAGACCGCACCAGTTGTGGTGAACGTATCGCCACTTGCCAATTCGCCGCTGATGGTGTTGGAGAGGTTGTTGATTTCTACCGATGTGACCTGACCATTTGACACTGCTTCAAGAAACTGGGTGTACGTGAACTTGGTTGCAGTTGTTGTTGGAATGAAACGTGGACCAACGACAAGTGCTGCGGCGACTGCGATCAGTGCCCACACAGCCCATCTGGGCATTGACTGTCGATCTTTTCCTGATGGTGAAACTCCAGATTTTTGCAACTTGCCTGACAGTCCTTTACGGGGCTGTCGCTGTTGACGTGGATTCGTGGAATTGGATGGTTTCGATGGCGGAGGAGGGGGTGGCAATTTGCTCATGAGGCAATGATACGGGCACATGTAGCACTGTTGAACAGTCCCCCAAACTGTGTACCTGCACGATTATTGTTGGCACATGGCTCGTCATTGCTCTCGCTCTACATGTTCACAAACGGCTGCAGTAACGCTGACCTATCAATATGGACGGGCATTGGTATGGATTGATGACCTCGCGGTTGATCGCGATCCACATGCCTATGACCTGTGTCTCCGTCACTCGCAGCGATTTGTGGTCCCAACTGGTTGGCGTCTTGAAGACCGCCGCGACCGTTTCACCATGGTGATACCAAATCGTCTAGCAGGATGATTCAAGCACCTTGGCCGCCGCCAAGCGTTGAGCAAAACCCAAAACGCTCGCTACTTTCGATTTTATTTCTATGGATGAGTTGCTATCTGGCAGCCGTAGCAATCAGCGTCGTGGTGACGTCGAGTGCTGTTAGTGGCACCGACAACACTGCAACCGATAACCCCACCACGTTGGTCTTGGCACTCTCGGCACTTGGGCTGTGGCTGCCCTTTGTTCTTATGCTGCGTTGGGTGGCTCGTCGCGCAGGTAGTGATTTGCGCACATACTTTGCACTGAGGTTTGCAAAAACTGATTGGTTGGGACTACCGCTAGGAGTTTTTTGCCAGGTCGTACTGATGAACATCGTCAACTGGCCGCTCAATAGGTGGTGGCCAAACACGTTTAACCCACAACGAGTTGAGACTCGTGCGCGCGACTTGGTCGATGCCGCACAAGGTGCGTGGTTCATAGTGCTCTTTGTTGTAGTCGTTGTTGGCGCGCCATTTGTGGAGGAGCTGGTGTATCGAGGTTTCATTCAAGGCGGATTACAGGCTCGAATTGGTTCGACTTGGGCGTTGCTTATCAGTGCTGCATGGTTCACCGTTGTGCACCTAGAGCCAATCGAATTCCCCGGACTCTTTGCTTTCGCCATTGTGCTTGGTCTGTGTTACCGACGTACTCAACGATTGGGTCTGTCGGTGGTCACTCACTTGGCGTTCAATGCAACGGGGTTGTTGCTCGTAGCCCTCTCCTAAGATGATTCCAGTATGAACCACGATGACGTGATTGAACGTTCAACGCTGTTGCAACGTTGGTCGAACCAATTTGAATCAAACGCCGATTACTGGAAGCGACTCTCGACGATCATCGTGGTGGGCGGTGCGACAATTTTTCTGTTGCTTACCTTGCATCCAGATCTGATTTTGCGCAACAACACTCCAACGGGAGGCGACATGGGTGCGCACGTTTGGGGTCCTGCATTTTTGCGCGATCACTTGCTGAGCAATTTCCGATTAGCGGGGTGGAGCATGGACTGGTACGCGGGTTTACCGGTGTATCGCTATTACATGGTGGTGCCTGCGCTCTTTATCGTTGCACTCAATATCTTGATTCCGTACGGCATCGCAATCAAAATTGCAGCGGTTATAGGAATTTTGACATTGCCATTTTGTGCGTGGCTGTTTGGAAGGTTCTCGAGATTCGCGTATCCAATTCCCGAGATGTTGGCGATTGCGTCCACGATCTTTTTGTATGACGAAAGTTTTACGATTTACGGCGGAAACATCGCGTCAACAATGGCCGGAGAGTTTTCATTTTCAATTTCTCTCTCGCTGAGCATCCTGGGATTCGCATTGGTGGCTCGCGGACTCGAAACTGGCAAATATTTGGCTTCTGGATCGATTGTCGTTGCGTTATCGGCGCTTAGTCACGGCATTGTGTTGCTATTTGTGTTTGGTGGCGTGGCACTGATGTTGTTGTTTTGGATTCAACCAAAAACAGACGGAATGAGAGATAACGCATCAATTATTTTTGGCGTGAAGGTCATTGGACTTGCAGTACTTCTGTCGGCCTTTTGGGTGATTCCATTTGTTACCAGCCATGCCTATATGACCGATATGAAATACGAGCCACGACCAAGTGGTTCGAGCGATTCATTTTGGAGCATGTACTTCCCGCTGAGTCAACCCTGGGACATCATCATTATGTGTCTTGCGGTAATCGGTGTCGTGAGTCAATTCGTTCGCCGACAGAGAATCGGCATGTGGATGAGCGTCTTCTGCGCCATACTCGCCGCAGGGGTCTACTTCGCTCGAGGTGGTTTGCCAGTGATTGGTCTGCTGTGGAACCCGCGGATACTCCCATTTTTTTACTTACTGCGATACTTTCTTTTTGCAATCGGAATCTATGAAGTCGCTGCATTCGCAACGCGTGTTTTGTCGTTCGAGCGTGTGGCACGACAAGCTCTGTCGCAGAGCGAGGAAAGTGGCACGTTGCAGATTGCCCAAATTTCGACGTCACGCACCAGAGTTGCTTTCAATCTGGGAGTGTTGACGGCATTTGTTGTCGCCACATTTTTGGTGATCGGATTTCGCTTTCAAGAACTTCCATTCGGGAGCATAAAGACCGATGCCGCAGGTAAATCTGAATATGTTTGGGGCCCAATTCGTGGTGCATCATCAAACGATGGCTTTGTGGATGGTTGGGCTCGCTGGAATTTCACTGGATACGAGGGCAAGTCGGCATATGGCGAATACCACGATGTAGTGATGACGATGAAGTCGTTGGGCGCAGATCCATCTCAGGGATGTGGAAGGGCCGTGTGGGAGAACAATGGCGAGCTAAATAAATATGGAACAACAATGGGGTTGATGCTCCTGCCATTTTGGACAGACGG
>JBIIAC010000050.1:0-7639 GCA_044240045.1 Ilumatobacteraceae bacterium | reverse complement strand
AGTTTGGGATGCGCTTATTGACGAGTTCAACGCACGAGTAGCGAAAGCAAAATAGTCGCAGTCCCGCGATAATTGCACCATGTCGGTTGGGTCGGTAGTGGCTTCAAATGCAACGGGGTGGAAGTGTGCGGCGTGCGGTCACCGTGTTGCAGTCGAGCAACCCTTTTCGTGGCGTTGTCCAAACTCATCTGATAGCGATCGTCATCATGTGCTGTTGTTGGAGCAACCGATATCACCACTGAGGTCGACAGGTGATGTCAATCCCTACGTTGCTTTTAGAAAATATCTTGCATGGGATACCTTCGCTGCATCGCTCGGGTTGAGCGATGAACAACGTGAAGTGATCATCCGTCACACCGATGACGCGGTTGCACGTGTTGCAGGAACAGGTTTTCGCACGACACCATTTGCTCGCAACGATGCGTTGTCCGATGCACTGGGTTTCACGAGCAGCGGTGGTGTCTGGATCAAAGACGAAACAAATAATGTCGCTGGATCGCACAAAGCTCGTCACCTATTTGGAGAGTTGTTGCATCTTGTCGTTGCGCAAGAAGCCGGAGTCGCGCCGTGGAAACACGATGCAGATCGACCGCAACTTGCAATCTCGTCGTGCGGCAATGCTGCATTTGCTGCAGCAACTTTGGCCAAGTCGGTCAACTGGCCGATATTGGTATTTGTGCCCGAAAATGCTGCGAGCGAACTCACCGATTTATTGCTGAGCGTTGACGCGACGATTGTGCGCTGTCCTCGACTTGTAAGTGATCCACCAGGAGATCCGTGTGTACATCGGTTTCGCGAAGCCGTTACAAAAGGTGCGATTCCATTCGGAGTGCAGGGCACGGAAAATGCATGGTGTCTCGATGGTGGTCGGACAATTGGTTGGGAGATCGCTGATGCTCAAGAACGCTTGAGTGGTCCGCCACTAGACCGCATTTTTATTCAGGTAGGTGGTGGCGCGTTTGCGGCATGTGCGTCTGCTGGGTTATTTGCTGGTGGATTGCGACCTCGCTTGCACAGCGTGCAAACCGAGAGCTGTGCGCCGCTTGCAAGGGCTTGGAATGCTGCAAATATTTCTGGTGGGGCACGCAACGCAGGTGGTAGGTGGAATGAATGCATGTGGCCATGGGAGAACCCAACCGATTCCCTCGCCGACGGAATCTTGGATGACGAAACCTATGACTGGGTGCAGGTATGCAATGCCATGTCGGAAAGTGGTGGGTCTCCGGTCGTTGCATCTGAACAACACGTTGTCGATGCCTATGCATTGGCGCACCGTGTGACGACTATCAACGTGAGCCCAACCGGGACCGCAGGCTTGGCTGGGTTGCTAGCAATGCGCGATCAGATTGCCAATGACGAACGAATTGTCGTTGTCTTTAGTGGCGTACGACGCAGCTTTATGCCACTACCGAAGTAGTAGTCTGTTCGCCATGACGTTCAATAATTCACTTGATGTCCCTTTCCAACCCGCCGTTGGCCTCGAAGGTGGACCAGAATCCCAAAACAATATTTTCCTCCGCCTACTCAAGAGCCGAGTGATCATGCTCGGTAGCGATGTCAATGATGATGTTGCTAACCAGATTTGTGCGCAATTGTTGTTTCTTGAAGGCGAAGATCCAAAAGCAGACGTTTGGTTGTATGTCAATAGCCCGGGTGGTTCAATCACCGCAGGTATGGCCATTTACGACACGATGCAGTTCATCAGTTGTGATGTTGCGACAGTGTGCTTGGGACTTGCTGCGTCGATGGGTCAGTTCTTGCTCACCGCTGGCACTGCAGGCAAGCGCTACACGTTGCCAAACGCTCGCATCATGATGCATCAACCGCTTGCTGGTTTGCGCGGTCAAGCTTCCGACATTGCAATTCAGGCCGAGCAGTTGGCTTTCACAAAGCACCGTATGGCTGAGCTCACTGCGCACCACTCAGGTCAAGCAATTGAGCAAATTCAAAAAGATTCAGAACGCGATCGCTGGTTCACACCTGAAAAGGCAAAAGAGTACGGCCTTGTCGACAAAGTAATTGTTAAGCGCGGAGAAATTCGCTAACTACAGCGATTACAAATTTGCTGTTTATTACGGTAGCGTTGTTGCAATGTCGGTAGTCGTGACGTCACTCACGGGAACATCGGTAGTTGCAACTTCGGGCGAAGGTGCCTGAACCACCGTTATTCCAGTCGAGATGTCAACACCGCATGTTGCGAGTACCCAAGTTGACGCGGCCATGGCACTCTTCTCGGACGCATAAGACAAATCAACTACTTCTTGCACGCTCGCGGGATCGGACGCTTCAATCTTCGATGCTTTTTCCATGAGCAATGTGAGGGCATCCCAGTCGGCCTCAACCTGGAGCGGTGCAACTTTTTGTAAGTTCTTGTAGCGCTTGACTGTCGATTTGATCAGCTCTGGTGTGGCTGGTTGTTCGGCAATCCCAGGCATTTCGAGTGCCAATTGACGACAAAAGTTGGTAGCGGTGCGCTCGGGGGCTGCACAGCCAAGTAAACCAATCAAGCTCAATGCGCCCAACAGTGCCGATCCTGCACGGAAGTGCGTTGTGGCGTGCCGGCGAATCATCGTTCTAGTATCTCACGCCGCACTGTCTGGATCTTGTGTTGTCTGGATCTTGTTTCGTCTGAATCTTGTGTTATTGCAACACATTGGCGTGTAGCGCCGTACACATTGCTAATCATGGCCTTCGCTTCTGTACGTTCATCAACACTGTTAGGGGTTCAAGGCAAGGCGGTCGATGTAGAGATACATGTCGGTATGGGGTTGCCCGGTTTCACCATTGTCGGTCAACCAGATGAAGCGTGTCGAGAGTCGCGTGATCGCGTGCGTGCAGCATTGTTGTCATGTGACTTGCCATGGCCAAATCGGCGCATCACTGTCAATCTTGCCACAACTGTGCATGAACGCAAAGGTGGTGCTGGACTCGACGTCGCAATCGCAATCGGTTTGCTGATCGTGCAAGAGATTTTGCCACACGAAGTTGCGGAGCGATATGCGTTCATTGCCGAACTTGGGCTAGACGGCACACTGCGACCCGTCCCTGGAGTAGTACCGCTTGTCGCGGCAATTGACGACCGCATCGTGGTTGTTGCAAATGAGTGTGAACGCGAAGCCAGAATTGCCGCCCGCAATGAAGTTGTCTGTGCGCAAACACTTGCGCATTTAGTGAAATGTCTTATTGGTGAATCCACTTGGACACCCGCACCAGTCCGAACGGCAGTCAATGTCGCGCCGCCAAGCGTTGATATGAAAGATGTGCGTGGTCAGACCGCAGCACGTCACGCACTCGAAATCGCAGCTGCTGGTGCACATCATTTATTATTTGTTGGTCCACCAGGTGCGGGAAAGTCGATGCTTGCACAACGCATTAGTGGCATTCTTCCTGCATTGACTGATGCCGAAGCAGTGGCGACCACCATTGTGCATTCGGCAGCGCAAATTCCTTTGCCAGCAACAGGCATCATTGCATTGCCACCGTTTCGCGCACCGCACCATTCCACTTCGCTTGTTGCGATGGTTGGAGGTGGGGCAATCACAATGCGACCTGGTGAAATTTCGCTAGCCACAAATGGTGTGTTGTTTCTCGACGAATTGGGTGAGTTCGCGCCAACAGTATTGGATGCATTGCGCCAACCACTCGAAGATGGGGTAGTGCGGTTGGCGCGAGCAAAGTCGAGCGTCACGATGCCTGCAAAGTTTCTACTTCTTGCAGCAACTAATCCATGCCCGTGCGGCGAGGGCATGCCCGGTGTATGTGTTTGTGACGACAGCGCCAAGAAGCGTTACCTGCGTCGATTTTCTGGACCGTTGTTAGACAGGTTTGATTTGCGAGTTGCAGTGAGCCGTCCTCATGTTGACGAATTACTTGCAGATACCCCCGCAGAGTCTTCGGCAGCGGTGGCAAAACGCGTGTCGCGAGTGCGAGAGATGGCGATGTTGCGCAGTGGTTGTTTGAATTCAGACCTATCACCCGATTTGTTGGAGGAATTTGCTCCGCTCACTACCGCTGCAGCTGCACTGCTGCGATTTCACTTAGAACGGGGACGATTGTCTGGTCGCGGCTATCACCGAATTCGGCGCGTAGCTCGCACCATTGCCGACTTGCAGGGATCTGTCGCGCACAGTCACGGCGAAATTGACGAAGCCCATGTTGCCACTGCGCTCGCACTGCGCGTTGGCGTTCATCCACAACTAAGCGGAGACAGATTATGAATAACGAGTGTTTGCTAGCCGCCGCATTAAGTGCTGTTCCAGGACTTGGTACGCGCCGACTCTCCGCAATGCTCGCTGTGCAGTCACCCTCAAAAGCAATGGAGATGCTTGGACGAGAGGCTCCGAACCTCCTCGATGTTGAAGTGATGAGGCAACAACTTGAGGATGGAGAAATGTCTGTTACGTATGTCGGTGCGCGCGATTATCCGGCATTGCTGTTTGACGATGTTGCTCGGCCAGCAGTGTTGTTTTACCGCGGGGATCTGGATGTGTTGCAACAGCGTCGTGTTGGCATTGTCGGCACAAGGTCCGCAACCGCCGCTGGCCGCTATATGGCATCGCACTTGTCTTACGACCTCTCGGAACAAGGGGTTGCCATCGTGTCTGGATTGGCGCGAGGTATCGACGCATGGGGTCATAAAGGGGTGCTACTTGCACTCGATCGAGAAAATAAAGCCGTTTCCGCTCGTGACTCACACTGCGGACAACCGATTGCGGTCGTTGCTTCGGGTCTCGACGTGACGTATCCAAAAGAGAATGCTGAATTATGGAAATTTGTTGCCGAGAACGGTCTGCTTATCGCTGAGTCACCACCCGGTACTAGGCCCGAAGCATTTCGGTTTCCATTGCGTAACCGTATTCTCGCGGCACTCAGTGAAGTACTTGTAGTTATCGAGTCACATGCAAAGGGTGGATCAATGATCACAGTGGAAGAAGCACAACGCAGAGACATCACGGTGATGGCGGTGCCCGGTTCTCCGCGATCGTTATCGTCTGCTGGCACAAACTTGTTGCTACAGCAAGGCTGTGCGCCGGTGGTTGATGCAACCGATGTGCTGGTCGCGCTTGGTCTCGACAACCGTCGCAATCATCCACAAGTTTTCGATTCGCGTCGCATGCCAAGTGCGCAAGATCAGACTCTGCTTTCACACATGCGAGGAGAGGCGGTCACGCTCGATCAATTGCTGATGCGCACAAGTACTGATCTTGTGCAAACGGCACTTGCTCTCGGTCGGCTTGAATCCGAGGGTTGGGTCGTCAACAACGCAGGATGGTGGGAGGTGCTCGGTCGGAGCTGTTAACAGGGGTACGGTTTTATTGATGGCAACAACCGACAAGTGGAATATCGAGGGGTTCGCGACTTCGCTCACGGCCGCCTCCGATAACACGGTGTCTGCGTATGTCAGTGACGTTTCGTTGTTCGCGCAATGGGTGGAACGCCAGCAAATAGTTTCGCCAAAAGAAGTAACAAAAGATGTGGTTCGTCAATACATAAGTTTTCTTACAACAATGAAACAAGCCAAACGAAGTGTGAGCCGAAAACTTGCAGCACTGCGGAGGTACTTTGCTTGGCTTGTTCGAGATGGCAAGATCAAAGTAGATCCGACACTCGGTGTGCGTTCTCCAAGCGATGCCGGACGCCTGCCAAAAGTGTTGACCAACGAACAACTTGGTGCTTTATTAGAAACCAGCAATACAGATGAGCCCGAATGGAAGACTCTTCGCGATACGGCAGTGATCGAGATGTTGTACGGCAGCGGCTTGCGAGTGAGCGAACTCTGCGCGCTTGATATCGACAGCATCAATGCAAAGTCGAATGCTGTAACGGTGATGGGCAAGGGGTCCAAGGAGCGCCGTGTACCGGTGAGCGAGCCAACAATCGACGCCATCAAATTATGGATGAAGGTTCGACGCGAAGTGGTCGTAGATGATGACCCAAAATCTGATGTTGTTGCGCTGTTCGTGAATAGTCGAGGCAAGCGACTCGGGACTCGCGATGTGCGCCGAATATTGGATGCACGCTCGCTAGCGCCAACTCACCCTCACGCACTTCGTCACACATTTGCCACGCACCTGCTCGACAACGGTGCAGATCTGAGGGCGGTGCAGGAGTTGCTGGGTCACAGCGATGTTGCGACAACTCAGCGCTATACCCACGTCAGTAAAGAGCGGCTCAAGTCGGTATACGGGGTCAGTCACCCGCGGGCATAATTGGAGGGCATGAATGCTTTGCCCGTCCGTCTCTCTGTTGATCAGGCTTGGCAACAATGGCATGACGACAAAGATGCCGTCGCTCGTGAGTGGTTGCTTGTTCATTATGCGTCACTGATCAAATTCGTTGCTGGTCGTTTGGCTGCAGGTTTGCCAAAGCGCGTTGACACTGGTGATCTCATTTCGGCCGGTGTGTTTGGGTTGATGAATGCCATCGATCGGTATGACCCAATGCAAGGTGCAAAGTTTGAGACGTACGCGATACCGCGCATCAGGGGTGCAATCCTCGACAGCCTTCGCGCGCTCGACTGGGTTCCACGATCGGTACGGTCTCATTCGCGATCAATTCAAGATGCAATCTCGCAACTTGAGCACGAGCTGCAACGGTCTCCAAGCGACGAAGAGATCATGACCAAGTTGCAGATCACTGAAGCCGAGTATCACAAGAGGCTTACCGACATCGCTGCTGGTTCGGTTGGACCACTTGATCACATCGTTTCCGAAAGCACTTCTCCATCTACACATACAGACACATACAAAGCAACGGCTCCAGATGCGGTAGTCGAGGCTGACGAATTGCGCAAAGTGATGCGCCAGGAAATCAAAAAATTGCCCGAGCGGGAGCGCACTGTGTTGGTGTTGTACTACGACGAAAATTTGACGTTGTCAGAAATTGGCGACGTGCTCGGTGTGACTGAAAGTCGTGTCTCGCAGATTCACACCAAAGCGGTGTTGCAATTGCGTTCACGGCTGCACGCAGCCGAACTTGACTAATTTCCGACGCTGTGGAATTTCGATCGTATTGAGCGCGGTGCTCGCATTATGTGATGTGCCCTACAGCTTGGCTGCTTGTACTGGTTTCGACACGCCGATCAATTTGCCGATCAATTTGCCGGTGATCGATCAATTTCGACCACCGTCTTGCAAATGGTGCAGTGGCAATAGAGGTATCGAGTACCGAACCGTGCCCGGGTCTGTAGTAACGGCGGTGGCTGATGGAATTGCAACGTTTGTTGGAAGTGTCGCCGGCACTAACTATGTGGTGATAAAGACGCTAAAAACAATAAATAAATACAACAACCTGCTTGTCACGCACGGTCGGTTGCGCTCAATATCGGTCAATTCTGGCGCTGTGATTGCCGCAGGTCAGACCATCGGCACAGCAGGAGATTCCCTTTATATAGGTGTCAGGGTAAACGGCCAGTACGCCGACCCTCGGCAATGCTCAAGCCTCGGATCGATGGGGAAGCCCCGCGCCGTTCTCGTTGCAGGCTGAAACCCTCCCGCTACACTTCGTCTTTCACTATTCACGTCATTCACGTGAACCCCATCCTGTGGTCGTTGCAAAGCGCAGGGGTTCACGAATCAACCACAGGGGAGGAGAGAATCATGGCCATTATCAGCATGCGTCAAATGCTTGAGGCAGGAGT
>JBIIAC010000049.1:0-7651 GCA_044240045.1 Ilumatobacteraceae bacterium | reverse complement strand
CCGCCAATACCTGATCGACCGTGTCGCCAGGCATTGTGTCACGAGCAGTTCCGGCCGCTTCACGGGCCGAGGCAAACATTCGCAGTTGAACCACATACTCATCGTATCTTTTACGACTACCCTGCGTCCTTGTGTCTGCAAACGACGTCATCGCCCAACTACTGGTCATTCGCCATGGCCAATCGGAATGGAACGTGCAAGAGCGCTGGCAAGGACACGCCGATATCGAGTTGACCGAGACCGGTATCAACCAGGCCAGACTTGCAGCCGAACGGCTTGGCACTTTTGACTACATCGCGTCGAGTCAATTGCAGCGCGCATTGCACACCGCGCAGATCATTGCCGAGACTCATGGAGTTGGCCCAGTGGTTGTTGACGAGCGACTACTCGAATCCGACGTCGGTCCTTGGCAGGGTTTGACTCGTCATCAAATTGAGGCGCAGTGGCCTGGGTACTTGAACGATCGACGTAAACCTGATGGCTTTGAGTCCGATGAGTCGATTGTCGCCAGGTCGACTGCTGCCTTTTGTGACATCGCAGCATCGTGTGTTGCAAGTGCGAGTGAAAGTATGCCGACGGCACTCATTGTCAGTCACAGTGGAGTCATCCGCACATTGCGCCACACACTCGGCGCGCACAATCCAAAGTTGCACAACTTGGGTGGCTGTTGGTTTTTTGTACATCGCAATAATCGCATCACAACTGGAGACATTGTTTCTGTGATCGGCGACGTATCAGGCGATATTGCGCCGACAGATTCGTTATAACTCCGTTGTAGATTAAGTGCACATGCTTGCTCGAATCTTCAACCGTCTGCTTGACGATTCCTTCGAGCCAGAGATTCGTCGCAACATCTCAATAGTCACGCTCGGGCGGTTGGTCGCAAATGCGTGTTATCGATTTGCCCCACCGTTTTTGGCCATTATCGCCAAAGATTTCAATGTCTCACTCTCCGATATCGGCGTTGCAGTGTTTGTTTCCGAATTATCAGGTTTCGGTTCACCGTTAGCTGGGCGAATTGTCGACCGGCTGACACATCGCAACGCGATGGTGATCGGTCTCGTTGGCACCATTCTTGGCTGCATAATTGCTGCTCTTGCCCCAAATGTTGTGTGGTTTGCGGTTGGAGTCACCGTTCTCGCACTTTTAAAGCAAAGTTTTGATCTCGGACTCGGCGCATGGATTGCCGATCATGTTCCCTACCAACAACGCGGCCGCATCGTTGGCCTCACCGAAACTTCGTGGGCTCTCGGATTGCTCGTTGGTGTGTCGATCATGGGGCTCATCACTGCTGTAACCAACTGGTGTATTGGATACCTATTTGGGATCATCTGCCTCATTGTGGTGACCGCTTCAATCGCAAAACGCGTCAACTCAGAGCCACGTGTTATCACACCCCATGTTCAAGGCGACAAAACTCGAGTGCACGGACGAGGGTGGCTCGCTGTGGCCACAATGTTTTGCATCATGTCGAGTGCACAAAGTTTGTTTGTCACCTTTGGTGCATGGTTACAAGATCAGTTTGGTTTTGGCGCGGCCCGTCTCGCAGTGGTCGGTTTTGCGCTCGGCGCAGTCGAACTATTTGCATCGTTAAATAGTGCGCACCGCACTGACGGTTGGGGCAAAGAACGCTCGATCGCGGGTGGCGCACTTTTGATCGTGCCTGCTGGCATCTTGCTTGCACTTGCATCAACCAACATCGTGTTGGGTCTCATTGCGGTTGGCGTGTATTTCCTTGGATTCGAATTTGCGGTTGTCAGTTTGTTGCCAATTGCTTCACAACTTGTGCCCAATAGTCCGGGTGCTGGTCTCGGTTGGGTGCTTGGCGCGGGCACTCTTGGGCGAGCGGTTATCGCCATTGTCGCAACGCGTGCATACGAAAAATACGGTGTAGATGTGCCTGCACTGATTGGCTCTGCATTCGGAATTCTTGCAGCGATCTCTATCCTCGCCTACAAAAAATTGGGTGGAGCGCACTAACCCCGATATGCGTTAGTGATTGGCAGTCGTCGATCTTTACCAAATGCTTTGAGTGTCACTCTCACACCAGGCGCACCCTGCCGTCTTTTATATTCACTGAGGTCGACAAGTCGGTTGATACGACGCACAAGTGCTTCGTCAAAACCACGTGTAATTATTTCGGCGGCGGTTTGGTCTTGCTCTACATACAGCTCAAGAATTGCATCAAGAATGTCGTATGGGGGCAACGATTGATCGTCGCGCTGGTCTGGACGTAGTTCGGCCGATGGTGGCTTGGTAATTACAACTTCAGGAATCACCTCGCGTGTATTTCGGGTATTGATATAACGACACATTTCGTACACGCTTGTCTTAAGCAAATCTTTAATTACCGCGTAGCCACCCACCGAGTCGCCGTAGAGCGTGAAATAACCAACAGCGAGTTCACTCTTGTTGCCAGTCGTGAGCACCATCCACCCAAATTTATTTGACAAGGCCATCAGCGTGGTTCCGCGCACTCTGCTCTGCAAGTTTTCTTCTGTCAAGTCTTGTGGTCGACCAGCAAAACTTTCTGCGGTCATTTGCAAGTAAGCCTCAAATGCTGGCTCTATCGAAATCGTTTGCATGTCGATACCCAAGTTGTTTGCAAGTGTTGCCGCATCGGTGCGCGAACCTTCGCTCGAGTAACGAGATGGCATTGACACACCGTGCACATGCTCCGCGCCAAGTGCATCCACCGCAATTGCGGCAACAAGTGCAGAGTCAATGCCGCCAGACAATCCGATCACGACATCGGTAAAGCCATTTTTGCGCACGTAGTCTCGCGTGCCCAATACAAGTGCCCCATACATCTGCTCAATGTCGCTCGTTGTTGTGGCAATAGTGCCCGCCAATTCAACTTCGCGCGGCGCAACAACTGGCAATAACTCTTGAATATTTGCATTCGGGTCTCCAGCTGTGCGTGGCACGACAACATCAACAAATTGGATCTCTTCAACAAATTGTGCAGACTTTGCCAACAATGCTCCACTCGCGTCAAACAACATTGATCCACCATCAAAAACTAATTCGTCTTGACCGCACACCTGATTGACATAAGCGATCACGCATTTATTGTCGCGCGCACGTTCGCTCACCATCTGTTGGCGCTCACCGCTCTTGCCCCGATGGAATGGCGAGCCATTGATGTTGATGTTCAATACTGCACCGGCCTTCGCCTGCATTGCGACTGGCCCACTTGGCTCCCAAATGTCTTCGCAAATTGTTATGCCCATCAGCGCACCGTTAACTCGGAACAACGAAAAATCTTTACCAGCAGAAAAATATCGCTGTTCATCAAACACGCTGTAGTTCGGCAACAGTTGTTTGTGATACACGCCGTACACACGACCATGCGCACAAACTGCGGCAGCGTTAAACAATTCGTCGCCAATTCTGTCCACAAAACCGACTACTGCGACACACGATGAAGTGGTTGCAGCAAATGCCTGTAGCGCCGAAATGTTGTCCGTCACGAAACCGCTCTTGAGCACCAGATCTTCTGGCGGATACCCGGTGAGAGCGAGTTCAGGAAATGCCAGCACCTCACAGCCACGGTCAACGGCGTCCATATAGATGCGTGAAACCCTTGTGGTGTTTGATGCAATGTCGCCAATGACAGGGTTGATCTGGGCCAGCCCGATGCGCACTGTTGCGTGAGTGAGGAGCGGAGCAGCCACAGTCTTCAGGCTAGAGGCATGGACCGACTGGCGTATCTTCACACGCCGTTCACAATTGGGCAACGGGATAGAAACGGCGGCTTGCGAGACTAGAGAAGTACCTGAGGGCAGAAATTGCAATTCTGCTCTCCCAACCGGAAGGACAAGTAATGCCATATCAGGCGGAATACATCTGGATCGACGGACATCAACCAACCCCGATGCTTCGATCAAAAACAAAGATCATTAAGAACGGCGTCAAAGTTCCACCAATTTGGGGCTTCGATGGTTCGTCAACCGAGCAAGCAACTGGTGATGCATCTGACTGCGTGTTGAGCCCAGTGTTTACATGCCCAGACCCATTGCGCGGCGGAAACAACATTTTGGTGTTGTGCGAAGTGTTGGTTGCAACTACCGGCAAGCCACACCCAACAAACACTCGTGCAACATGTGCTGCCGCTGCATCGAAGTATGCAAGCCACGGAATGATCTACGGCATCGAACAGGAATACACGATGATGCGAATGAATGGTCGACCACTCGGTTTTCCAGAGACAACCGGTGAGCCAGGACCACAAGGCCCTTACTACTGCGGCGTTGGTGCAGGACGAGTAATTGGTCGCCCAATTATCGAAGAGCACACGCAAGCATGTTTGGATGCTGGCTTAATGATCGAAGGAACAAATGCTGAAGTAATGCCTGGTCAGTGGGAGTTTCAAATTGGTGCTGCAAGCGCATTGACCGTTAGCGATCACATGTATGTTGCTCGTTGGTTGCTTGATCGCATTGCGGAAGATTACGACGTAGTGATTTCGTACGCAGCCAAGCCACAAAAGGGAGACTGGAACGGCGCAGGAGCGCACACCAACTTCTCGACCAAGGCGATGCGCAAGGACTACTCAGCAATTGAAGCTGCATGCAAGGCACTCGGCACAAAAGTGATGGAGCACGTGAGCAACTACGGCCACGACATCGAGAGCCGTCTCACTGGTAAGCACGAAACAGCGCCATACAACAAGTTCACGTATGGTGTTTCCAATCGTGGAGCATCGGTACGTATTCCTTGGCAGGTTGCTCGTGACAAGAAGGGCTACGCAGAAGATCGTCGTCCGAACGCCAACGTCGACCCATACGTGGTAACGCGTCTGATTCTCGAAACTGTTTGTGGCGCCGCAAAAGCCCCAGCAGCCAAGAAAGCAGTAGCGAAGTCAACGAAGGCAGCACCAAAGAAGTCCAAAGGATCCAAGAAGAAGTAATAGTTACCGAGGTTTCAACAGCACCGAGGATCCGGTCCTCGGTGCTGTTGATTACTTCTCACGGCAGACTGTTGAGGTGACTTCCATGCACGATCAGCAAAAGGATTACGTCCTTCGAACCGTAGAAGAGCGCGGCATCCGCCTCGTGAGACTGTGGTTCACCGATGTGCTCGGCAACCTCAAGTCGTTTGCAATCAGCCCTGCCGAAATGGAAAATGCCCTCAACGACGGGATGTCGTTTGACGGATCGTCGATCGATGGTTACAGCAGAGTGCAAGAAAGTGATGTGCTCGCGCTTCCTGATGCAAATACCTTTGAAGTCTTGCCATGGGCCGATGCAAAAGGTGCAGAGGCTCGAGTGTTTTGTGACATCGCCAAGTTGGACGGCACAGTGTTTGATGGTGACCCTCGACAGGTATTGAAGCGCAATCTTGGTCTTGCCCGCGATAAGGGTTATTCGTTCTACGTTGCACCCGACATCGAATATTTTTATCTTGCACCTCCAGACAGCACGAACACACCTGTCTTGCTAGACGAAGGTGGTTTTTTCGATCTCACCTCAACAGATATTCCAAGCTCGCTGCGCAAAGAAACTATTCGCACGCTCGAGACCATGAGCATCCCTGTCGAGTACAGCTTTCACGAAGATGCACCGAGCCAACACGAAATCGATTTGCGCCACACCGACGCACTCACCATGGCCGACAGTGTGATGACATTTCGTTTTGTTGTCAAAGAGATCGCCGCACTTCACAATGTGCACGCCACATTTATGCCAAAGCCAATCGAGTCCATCCAGGGCTCGGGCATGCACCTCCATCTTTCATTATTCAACGGCGAACAAAATGCGTTTTACGACGAGAACGACGCGTATAACTTGTCGTCGACGGCAAAATGCTTTATGGCCGGCTTACTTCGCCATGCCGCCGAAATTACTGCGGTCACGAACCAAACGGTCAACTCATATAAGCGACTTGTACCTGGCTTTGAAGCACCGGTACATATTTCGTGGGCGCGTAATAATCGCAGCGGCTTGATCCGAGTCCCAATCGCAAAGCGCAATAGCGACTCTGCGACGCGCATTGAATACCGATCGCCGGACCCAGCGTGCAATCCGTACCTCGCGTTCTCGGTCATCTTGGCTGCAGGATTACGCGGTATTCAAGAGGGCTACGAATTGCCGGCAGAGGCAGACGCCAATTTATTTGAGATGGATAACGATGTCCTCGAGAAGATGAGCATCCATCAATTGCCACAGTCTCTCGACGAAGCACTACTAGTAATGGAAAACTCGAGTCTTGTAGCTGATGCACTTGGCGATCACATCTTTGAGTGGTTCTTACGCAACAAGCGCGCTGAGTGGCGCACATACAAGACTCATATCAGCCAATACGAACTTGGTCGCTACCTGCGCTCGCTGTGAACACGCGCACTTCTGCAAACGAAAACGTTGTCGGTCAGATGATCGCCGTGTTTCCCAACCCGCCATCTATTGACCTTGCGCGCACACTCGACTTGGCCAGATACCGCTGGAAAGCTGTTTCATCCGCAGACGACGCAGCAAAGAGCGAGCCAGTTGAAGGCTGGGCTGGTGCAGTGGTCATGTGTGATGAAGACCCAGAAGGCGGTTGGGCTATTTGTCGTTCGTTGCGGAAGAACGACAACCCTGTCGGTCATATTCTTGTGCTCGTGAGCGGAGCACAGCTCGCTGATCTCGAAATGCGAGATGACTTATTTGACGACTTCTGCTTGTCGCCTTTCCACCCACGCGAACTTGAGTCTCGCCTGCGCCACATGTTCTTCACCGAAATTCGCGGAAGCCGCGAATCACTAGTCGAATACAGCGGTCTGATTCTCAACCTTGAGACATACCAAGCGTCATTCGGTGGACAGCCACTCGACTTGACCTACATGGAATACGAATTGCTTAAGTTCTTGGCGCAAAACCCAGGCAAAGTATTTTCTCGCGAAACATTGTTGTCGCGAGTTTGGGGCTACGAATATTTTGGTGGAGCACGTACCGTCGACGTACACATTCGTCGCTTGCGTGCAAAGCTTGGCGAAGAACACGCCAACTTAATTCAGACTGTTCGCAGCGTTGGATACCGCTTCGGACAATCCAAGTGGTCTGCTTAAGCCACCACGCTGAATAGCGTCACAATTCCAATCGAAGCAAACAACACAGCGGCTAATCGCTGAATTTTGTGCAGGGGCACTTTCTTCTGCAACCACCCACCTGCCAACACGGCAAGTCCTGACACGCTTGAGAGCGCAGCGATTGATCCAATGCCGACTGCAATGGGGTCATCGAACCTCGCCGCAAAACCCGCAGTGGCCAATTGCGAGAGGTCGCCAAACTCTGCGACCAAAATTACCGAAGCCGCTGTCCACACCACACGAGCATTGGACATTGATGCAGACCACTTTGCAGTTTCATCGTGTTCGGCAGACGAACCCGCGCGCCATGTCATGACTCCCCCGGCCAAGAACAACAATCCAACCAAGACATGAATCGGCGTTTTGGGAAGTTGGCTCAGTGCAGTACCAAAAACTACGGCGAGCAACACATGCGCTACATAAGCAGCCGTGACGCCAAGCCACACTGGCAAGCGGCGATGAAAATGTGCGGACAACAACATCGTTGCAAACATTGTTTTGTCGGGCAATTCGGCGAGAAAGATTGCACTAAACGTGACGGCGAAATGCTGCAGCATGTTGTGTCAGTAGTGCTTAATCTGC
>JBIIAC010000002.1:0-65788 GCA_044240045.1 Ilumatobacteraceae bacterium | reverse complement strand
TGGGCATTGAAGGTGCTCTTCGCCGTCGAGTGGATTGCTCGATTCCCGAGGCACTTGAGTCGGCTGATGGTGTCTTTATGACTATTGGTGGCATCGTGAATCAAGTGAATAGGCGCTACACAAAGCGCGGCGATCAGATGGCAACGTTTATGTTGGAAGATCTGCAGGGAGCAATTGAAGTGACGGTGTTTCCGAAGACTCTCGAGAAATATGGTCATCAACTCGCTGATGACATGCTGATCTCGGTGCGGGGCAGAATGGATGCCAGAGACGAAACAAAAGTGGGCTTTATGGCCACCGAAATTATCGTCCTCGAAGGCTTACGTTCCTCGCAGGATTCGTTACATCTGCGATTCAGTGCGCAAGCGATCACTGAAACTTTGATTTCTGATTTACAGGCGGTGTTGAAAGAGCATCCTGGCGATTCTCCTGTCTTTCTTCATCTCTCAGATGACAAAGCAGTGAGCCTTGGGGCCGAATATACGGTCAACCTCGATCGAGTCATGGGTCAGTTACGAGCTTCGTTCGGGGATGCCGCAACGATTGCATAGATGCCCCTGCCGAAACCGAAGTTTTGCTGGCAGACTGTAGGTATGTCACTTGAGGTTGAGACGCGTGATTGTGGGTCTCTGACTGATGCCGAACTTGATGAATTGGCGGCGATGGGTGGGGCCTTTGGAATAGGCCCAGTGTCCAAGGCCAAAGATGAATGGGTGCTATTCACAAGCGCGCGTATAGACGGCAAAATTCACGGTTTCACCTTCTCGACGCTTGAGCGCATCGGTGGCACACCATGCGTATTGCTGGGAATGATGAGTATCAAAAAGACTTCCAAGCGCGACATGATTTTGAAGGGTTTGATGGGCGAGGCGTATCACCGTGCTCTGATGGCATTTCCTGATGAGGACGTCGTTGTCGGTTCACGATTCGCATCAGCAGCCGGTCTTGAAGCTTTCAAGTCACTGACTGAATTGATTCCTCGACCCAGCCACCGCGCAGTTGGCGAAGAGCGTGCATGGGGCAAGCGCTTGGCTCGACGCTTCGGAGTTGAGTCTTCGTATGACGACCAGAGTTTTACCGTCAAGGTCAATGCGCAAAGTGGTTTCCTTGATCATGAGACATTGAAGCCAGAAAAGATAGATGCCGATGTTGCCGCCCAGTTTGCAATAGCCTCCAAGGCTAAGAGTGGCGTTGTAATTGTGCACGGTTGGACGATGGCCGAGTCACTCGCCAAACTCGGCAAACACTAAGAGGTCAACGTTGGAGTTCGCCGACGTAGTACGCGGTCGGCGCATGACGCGCTCGTTTTCGACTCATCCTGTTGATCCAACACTTATTGCTCAAATCGTAGATCTTGCGTCACGCGCACCATCGGCAGGCAAGACCCAGGGATGGCATGCTCTCATTATCAACTCAAGCGATACTGCCAAATTTTGGGATGACACACTTGCAGTCGAGAAGCGAGAGAGTTTTCGCTGGAAACAATTATTGGATGCACCAGTTATCGCATTGGTGTTCGCTGACCCCGTTTCGTATGTGGAGCGATACTCCGAACACGACAAAGCACACACGGGTTTGGGTGAAAGTGTGGAGGCGTGGTCGACTCCATATTGGACTGTTGATGCTTCATTCGCCGCGATGACGATGCTTCTTGCGGCAGAAGATGCAGGATTGGGGGCACTATTTTTTGGCGTGTTCCAAGGAGAGCAACAGTTGCGCAGCAGGTTGGGTGTTCCTGATGCGATGCAATTAATCGGCGCAATCGCGCTTGGTTGGCCCCTCGAGAGTGAAGCAGACAAAAATCTTGGAGTCAGTGCGAGTCGGACTCGACGCAGTGCCGAGGAAATTATTCATCTAAACGGCTGGTAAATCAACCAGTTGTCTTTTGCAGGGCGATGCGAAGTGCATCGTCGAAAGTTTTTGCATCACTGGCTGGAGCCATACATGCGTATTGACGACAGACATAGGCAAGATTCTCTTTGCGGTCCAGCCAGATGGGCGAGTCATAGCGCTCGCCCCAGGCGCTCACCACGGTGGGCAACCATTGGCTATGTAGTTGCTTCACAAGGTCGGGGCGATTGCCGGTAATTGCGACTTCGACTACACCGCGGTGTCGTAGGTGAGCAGCGCTGAGTAGGTTGCCAAATGCGGTTGGTGCGCTGCTGGCAATATTCGCTAGTAGTTGTGAAATCTGGTCGGCGTGTTGTGCGAATCGTTCCTCGCCAGTGAGCGCCGCAAGTCGATAGAGCGCGAACGCTGCTGTCGAGTTAGCCGATGGAGTCGCGTTGTCCATCACATCCTTTTGTCGCACAATTAATTGCTCACCGTCGTGCGGAGTTGTGAATATGCCGCCGTTCTCGGTGTCCCAGTAATCGGCCAACAATTTGTCTGCGACTGTTTTGGCTTGAGTCACCCAAGAGGCTTGGCCGGTTGCTTCAGCAAGTCTGGTGAAGCCATCGACGAGTTGTGCGAGATCGGCTCCAAGTGCTGCATGTTGCGCTCGAGGGTTTCCATCTTGATGCCAGCTGCGCTTAAAGGTTGATGAGTTAGACGTAGTGCGCAATTGGTTGATGAGGAATTCTCCGTTTCTCACGGCAGCAGCAAGCCAATCTGGTCGTTGCAGTAAGGCAGCTGCCTCGGCGAGAGTTGCGAGCATCATCCCGTTCCACTCGGTGAGCACCTTGTCGTCTAGTCCTGGCCATAGCCGGGTGTTGCGAGATGCAAGTAATAATGCCCTGGCGCGTTCAACTTGCGAGTCTCTTATGAAATCACCGCGATGATGCAACCTGCTCAAAATGTTTGAGCCCTCGAAATTGCCTGCTTCGGTTACTTCGTACCACTCAAGCGCAACTTTGTGTAGTTCTTGGGGGAGAGCATCTAAGACTTGTTGCTCTGACCACACATAGAAATGCCCTTCAACACTGTGGCCTTCGTCGTCTACCGAATCGGCATCTTGTGCACAGAAGAAACCACCATCTGGGTGGCAGAGATCGCGCAACACGTAGTCAATTGTTTCGGTAGCGATCTGGAGCCATCTCGGCTCATTGAGTGCAGCGCCCGCATGTAGATAGACGCGAGCGAGCAATGCCTGGTCATAGAGCATTTTTTCGAAGTGGGGCACAAGCCATTGGGCATCCACGCTGTAACGGGCGAACCCTCCACCGAGGTGGTCGTACATTCCGCCAGAGGCCATCGCGTCGAGCGAGGTGGTGAGTATTTGCAGAAGCTCAGGGTTCGGATTGTCAAGATAGACACGGAGCAAAAAGTCAAGATTCATGGTGCTCGGAAATTTTGGTGCAGAACCAAAACCACCCCAGTCGGCATCAAATGACTGCCGCATCTGCTCGACTGCTGCGTTGAAATGCTGTGGGCCAATCAAGGCAGGTTCTGCATCGAGTTTACTTGTTGCATTATTTGCGTTACTTGTGATTCGGCTCGTGCGACTCAGGCTTTCCATAAGTGCTGCGACATTGTTCTCGATGTCATCTCGACGGTTTAGCCAAGCATCATTTATCGCGTTCATAAGTTGAATGAATGTGGGCTTTGGAAAATATGTACCGCCATAAAACGGTTTTGCATCAGGCGTGAGAAATACTGTCATCGGCCAGCCGCCACGACCGGTCATGGCTTGGACTGCGTCCATGTAGATGGCGTCAACGTCTGGTCGCTCTTCGCGGTCAACTTTGATATTGACAAACAACTTGTTCATGAGAGCGGCAGTTTCGACATCTTCGAAACATTCGTGGGCCATTACATGGCACCAGTGACACGCCGAGTACCCAACGGAAAGAAGAATCGGTCTACCTGTTGCGCGAGCGAGAGCAAATGCATCTTCTCCCCACGGATACCAATCGACAGGGTTATCGCGATGCTGGCGAAGGTAAGGGCTGATTTCGTGACTGAGGCGATTGGGCATGTTAGGAAATCGTGATGACAGTGGTGAATCCCAGTTTTGGGAAGGGTGCTTTGGCGGCTATCGAAACCTTGAGAGTGCAAGCACCAGGCTGTGCTGGAGTAACGAGTGCAGAATTACGCAACTTGCACGAACCATTTACTATTTTGAATGTTCGCACACCCTTTGATGGGCTCCGAAGTAGTTCAGCCAGTGGCGTTTTTGTCTTGGATGAAAGAGTCGAAGTTGTGATCCAGGCTCCAGACTCAGGAATGGTCGTTGCCGAGAATATCGTGCTCACGATTGAGTTATTGATACCGCTCGTTATGGTCACTGAGTAGCGAAGAAACTTTCGCAGGTCTTTGACGGTCGACTGATACGTAGTTGCAACTGCATTTGTGATGGCGGTGCAATCTGCTGGCTTGCTCGTTGTTGCTTCTCCTGGCGCAGTGCATCGGTACCACTGGCTGGTGGCGGTAGCTGCGGAAGTTGATGTAGTGCCCACTGCAAGTGCTCCGACATGACCTTCTGTGGTGACTGATGCGGTGATTATTTTTGGAAACAATTCGTCGAGCTCGGCAAATGCAGCGACGAGGTTAACTAGGCCATAACCGAATGTTGTGTCGCGCCCAGGTGCGCCGATGTCAGTGGCAGTGCGTTGCAAAACGTCGCGCACCTGTGCTGCAGTGATTGAAGGTTGGGCCGCAAACAGCAACGCTGCTGCACCGGTGACGAATGCTGCTGCCATGCTGGTTCCGCTCGAATAGCAAAATAGTGGCGAACTGGTTGGGCATAACTTGGGGTCAAAAACCCCGACTGCTGACGAGAGAATTGAAACTCCCGGAGCGGACAAATCGATGTAGTCGCCGCGTTGACCAAATGAAGCGATTCCGTTGTTGCGGCTAACGGCAGTTACTGCCAGTGTGAGATCACTCGCTGCCGGCCATTTGGGTGTCGAGTCTGCTTGACCATTGCCTGCGGCTGCGACCACGAGCACATTGCGATCGACCGCGTATTGAATCGCTTTCGTGAGTGGCAGGGCTTCGTCTTTCCCTCCGAGAGAGAGATTGATTACTTTTGCACCAGAGTCCACAGCAAAACGAATTGCTTTTGAAACATCATCGGAAATACCATCGCCATTCGTGCCAAGAACCCTGATGGGCAGGATTCTTGTTTGTGGTGCAACACCAGCGCCACCGATGCCGTTGTCGGCGACTGCAGCGATGATCCCTGCGATAACTGTGCCATGACCCCCTTTCATGTCAACATCAACCATCCCCGCAATGTCGATCGGATCGAAAATTGTTCGACCAATTTCAAGATTGTTATCCAGGTCTGGGTGTGGGCCACTACCGGTATCAATCACCGCGACAGTTACACCCGCACCGCGAGTAATGTTCCACACGGATGGGGCTCCAATTGCGGTGAGTCCCCATTGTTGATCGATCAATGGGTCATTGGTTGCTGCGGCAAATGTTTGTGTTGGGTTGAAGGCGAAGACAGAAGTAAATGCGGTCGCGGCAATCACAATGCACGAAATAATGCGCCTGGAAAATGGCAAGGCGTCGGAGCGCCGACGTACTACATGCATTTACGCGCCCATTGCGTGGTAGCCACCGTCCACATGAATCACTTCTGCGGTGGTGGCTGGAAACCAATCGGAAAGCAGCGCGACACATGCGCGCGCTACAGCGGTCGAATCGTTGACGTCCCATCCGAGTGGTGCGCGATCGCTCCATACATCTTCAAATACTTGAAAGCCTGGAATCGATTTTGCAGCCATCGTTTTGATTGGCCCAGCGGCTACGAGGTTGCAACGAATATTTTTCCCACCTAGTTCTTTTGCGAGATATCGGCTTGTTGATTCGAGCGCAGCTTTGGCAACGCCCATCCAGTTGTATGCGGGCCATGCAACGGTGTTGTCGAAATCAAGTCCAACAAAACTTCCGCCTGTTGGCATCAGGGGTACAAAAGCATCGGCAAGTGTTTTTAGGGAGTATGCAGAAATCTGCATCGCAACTGCCACATCGTTCCATTGGGCAGCCATAAAGTCATCGCCGAGGCACACTGCAGGAGCAAATCCAATGGCATGAAGTACGCCATCAACGCTTCCGAGGTGTTTCTCTGCTCCGGCGCGCGCCGTCTCGACGTGTTCGTCGACTGTCACATCAAATTCAATAACCTCGGCGGGGGTGTCGAGCTTGCGAGCGGTTCGCTCAGTGATGGAAAGACCACGACCTGCACCAGTCAAGAGGACTGTGGCGCCTTCGCGCTGAGCCAACTGTGCGACCCCGAAGGCCAGTGAAGCATCCGTCAGCACCCCTGTGACCACTATCTTTTTGCCATCCAATATTCCCATGCCGTCAACGGTAGTTGTTGGGGGGTGTTTGTGGCAGGCTCGTTAGATGAAAATCGGAATAATTGGTGGCACTGGGCCTGCAGGTAGTGGCCTTGCGCTTCGTCTAAATGTGGCTGGCTACGACGTTGTGATCGGTTCGCGAGACAAAGCGAGGTCGATTGAGAAGGTCAAAGAACTTCAAGCGTTGTGGCCAACTCACAATCTGACAATTACTGGAGGTGACAACGCCGACGCAGTGAATTGCGATCTAGTCGTCGTAGCAACGCCTTGGGATTCGACCGCAACAATTGTTGGCGAATTCGCAAGCCAGCTAGCTGGCAAGATCGTAGTCACCATGGCAAATGCGTTGGTCAAGGTAGGTAAAGAATTTCAACCGCTTGTTCCGCCACGTGGAAGCATTGCTGCCCACGTACAAGCCGAAATTCCACTGAGCAAAGTTGTCGCCGCGTTACAGCACCTGCCCGCAAAAGAGCTTGGCAATCTCAATCATCATGTCGATAGTGACGTGTTGATTTGTTCGGATCATCCAGAGGCAATCGAAACGGTGAGCGACATCGTTGAAAGAATCCCCGGCTGTCGGCCGCTAAACACGGGACGGTTGTCTAATGCACTTGCGCTTGAAGCTTTCACAGCAGTCATGCTGCAAATGAATGTGCGTTACAAGACGCGTGTTGCACCGCGCATGACTGGCTTGCCAGATATTGATCCGATAAGTGGTCGGAATCTGAAGATTTGACAATGCGCCTGTACGACACCGCCAAACAGTCGGTGGTTCCGTTTGAACCTGGACCAACAGTTTTGATGTACACGTGCGGCATCACGCCGTACGACGCAACGCATCTGGGGCACGCGTTTACCTTCATCAGCTATGACATTTTGATTCGACGATTGATCGACCTTGGTCATGAAGTGAAGTGTGTTCGAAACGTCACCGATGTGGATGACCCATTGTTCGCAAAGGCACGCGAATTGGGTGTGCATTATCTGGATTTGGCGGCAGGTGAGGAGGCTCGGTTCACCGCGGACATGGAAGCGCTTGGTGCGTTGCCGATGTATTCGACGCCGCGTGCGTCGTCGGCAATATCCGACATTCGGGGATTCATTGGCATGGTGATCGACAAGGGCTTTGCCTATCAGTCGGGTGGTTCCGTGTACTTCGATGTCACTCAGTTCAAATCTTTTGGAGAGATCTCACATTATTCACAAGAAACGATGATTGAACTCGCTCGCGAGCGTGGGGGCAATGTGGAAGACCCACATAAACGCCATCCTCTTGATTTCGTGTTGTGGCATCCATCGGCAGTGGATGAGCCTTCTTGGGAAACTATGTGGGGAGCGGGCAGACCTGGTTGGCACATTGAATGCTCGGCGCTTGCAATGCGCGAGTTAGGAACAACGATTGACTTACATGGTGGTGGAAGCGATTTAATTTTCCCACATCACGAATGTGAACGTGCCCAGTCTGAAGCCGCGACAGGGGAACTATTTGTGAAGCACTGGATGCATGTTGCGATGGTGTCGATGGATGGTCACAAGATGTCGAAGAGTCGCGGAAATTTGGTTTTCGTCGACAAATTGAGGACACAATTTGATCCGCGAGTTATCCGACTCGGTTTAATTGAACACCATTACCGATTTGAGTGGGAATGGGAAGAGGCGATGTTTGCTCGCAATGTTGACAGGCTCGCAATCTGGAGTGCTGGTACAAAATCCGATGGTGGCGAGTTGCTCAGCTTGGTGCGTGAGGCTCTTGACGATGACCTGGATACACCTCGTGCTGTAACGCTCATTGATGCTGCTGCGAAAAATGGCGTCGATGTCGCTATTGCTGCAAACTTGCTTGGAGTCAATCTCATACTCTCCTGAATACCGAGTAATTGTGACCTTTCAAGCAATGTAGAGAAACTAGACTGATGGGCACGATGAGTGCTTTGGAAACTATTGAAGTCAGCCTTCCTGACGGCACTCGCAAGTCCCTTCCTGTGGGTTCGACCTCGCTTGATTTGGCGCAAGGAATTGGATCTCGTTTAGCGAAGGCTGCAGTTGCTGCGGTTGTAGACGGAGTAGAAACTGACCTCACGGTCGCATTGGGCGCGGGCGCAAAGGTTTCGATAATTACAGCGGAGAGCGATGCCGGCCGTCATGTCTTGCGACACTCAACAGCTCACGTGATGGCGCAAGCTGTTGTCCAATTGTTTGTTGGCGCCAAATTTACGATTGGTCCTGCAATTGAAGATGGCTTTTACTATGACTTCGAGTTGCCGGGGGGCAAAACTTTCAGTGACACCGATCTCGCTGCGATTACGGAAAAGATGCGCGACATCATCAAAGCAGACCAGTCGTTTACTCGAGATGAGATGTCCGCAAAGGCTGCTCTTGAATTGTTTGCCGATCAGCCTTACAAGTGCGAAATCATTACACGGGTTACAAGTGGGTCCGCTGACGGTGCTGACGCTTCTGAAGTGCAGGGGGGCGATGTTGTAAGCGTGTATCGCAACACTGAATCCTTTGTTGACTTGTGCAGAGGTCCTCACGTGCCAACAACCGGCAAGCTTGGGCACTTTGCGTTGATGAAAGTTGCTGGCGCATATTGGCGTGGCAACGAGAAGGGTCCGATGCTGCAGCGGATCTACGGAACCGCTTGGGAGTCGAAGGCCGCACTTGAAGAGCACATCACTCGCTTGGCCGAAGCCGAAAAGCGTGATCATCGTCGACTTGCTGTTGAGATGGATTTGCTGTCGTTTCCATCCGAACTCGGTGGCGGACTCGCTGTGTGGCATCCAAAGGGCGGAATTGTTCGCAAGTTGATGGAGGACTACAGCCGTCATCGCCATCAAAATGGCGGGTACCAATTTGTCTTTACGCCACATCTAGCAAATGCGGACTTGTTTGAAACTTCCGGTCACTTGCACTTCTACAAAGACGGCATGTATCCGCCGATGGAGATGGATAACGGCACGTATTACCCAAAGCCAATGAACTGCCCAATGCATTGCTTGATCTATAGAGACAGGCAGCGCAGCTATCGAGAATTGCCGCTGCGTTTATTTGAGCTCGGCACTGTGTATCGATACGAGCGCGCCGGAACGTTGCATGGTTTGTTGCGTATTCGCGGTTTTACACAAGATGACAGTCATATTTTCTGCACTGAAGATCAGATGGCCGATGAAATCACTTCGTTGCTCGATTTCGTGATCTCGGTGCTGCGAAAGTTTGGCTTTGAAGATTTTGAATTCAAGCTTTCAACTCGTGATCCAGAAAAGTCGGTTGGTAGTGACGAGATTTGGGACAAGGCAACGACTGCTTTGCGTGAAGCCCTTCATCGACACGGTGTTGACTATTCGGTGAAAGAAGGCGATGCCGCGTTCTATGGCCCCAAAATCGATATTGATGTGCGCGATGCAATCGGTCGAAAGTGGCAGTTGAGCACAATTCAATGCGACTTCAATCTTCCAGAACGTTTCAAATTGGAATACATCGGATCCGACAACGGTCGTCATCAGCCGATCATGTTGCATCGCGCGTTATTCGGTTCTGTCGAACGATTCTTCGGTGTGCTTCTTGAGCACTATGGCGGAGCGTTTCCAACTTGGCTTGCACCGGTGCAAGTACGAGTTCTTCCCGTGACAAGTGGTCACGAATCATACGCAGCAAAACTTATTGCACAACTTTTGCGAGCTGGCTTCCGCGTCGACACAAGTGTCGCTGATGAGCAGTTGGGCAAGCGAATTCGTTCCGCAAAGTTGGAGCGTATTCCTTATGTGTTGGTGGTCGGCGACGACGATGTGGCAAACGAAACTGTTGGCGTCAATCCGCGAGGCGGCGAAGTGATTCGCGATGTGAAGTTCACGGACTTTGTTCAGCAGTTGCAAGACGAAACTGCCGATGCAACTGTCGATGTAACTGTCGATGTAACTGTCGATGTAACTACCGATGCATCTGGATTGGTTTCGTAGCCGATATGCATCTTGAGCGACTGTGGAATGGTTGGCGTGCACAATATGTGCAGAGCGACACGAAGAAGAGTGGCTCTGGCAAGTCAGTGTTTACCGAGATTCTGGAATCGGGTCTGAAAGATGAAGAGTCTCATATCGTCCATCGCGGTGTTCATTCGTTCGTGATCCTTAATGCGTTTCCGTATTCGCCTGGGCACTTGCTGGTTTTGCCTTATCGCGAAGTAGCTGAACTGGAGAATCTGACTCCTGAAGAGCACAATGAGATTTGGGCGACAGTCACGATCGGCGTGCAGGTGTTGAAAGCGGAATACAAACCACAGGGAATTAACGTCGGTATCAACATGGGTGCTTCGGCTGGTGGAAGTATCGCCCAACACTTACATGTGCACATTGTTCCGCGATGGGGTGGTGACACCAATTTCATGGTTGCGGTTGCCAACACCAAAATCTTGCCAGAAGCATTAGATGTCACAGCAGGGCGCGTGAGATCTGCATGGAAGAAACTCGAAGCGTAAAACAATCGAAAAAGGAAGCAAACAATGTCAAGTAATGAAATACGCGATTCGCTGCCAGATGATCTAGACATTTCGGCATTTGTCGGGCCATATCAATTTCCAGATAACCATCGTCGTCGGATTCCAGGATTTATATATCTCGGTGTGGCGGTCGCATGCTTCGGATTGTGGCTCGCAGCGCAATCAACAAATTCAACACTAGGAAATAGTGGACTTGTGAATGACGGAATGCTGATCGTTGCGATTGCACTCGGCGTGTTTGGTTTGTTTGTGCTGAGTTCAGCATGGAAGATGACGGTTGATGAAAAGACAGCTCTCGTCTTTGCGAGTCGCGCGGTGGGTTTCGCAGTGGGGCATTCTTCGGCCCAACAGGTGTGGCGGGGTTTTCGTAGTCGACCGACTTGGCGCGTATTTTGTTATAGCGCCGAAGAACCCCCAGCACAGCGGGGATTGGTCTTGGTGGACGCAATAGATGCCTCTATCGTCGAATGTTTAGTTGAAGCCAACCCCGACAAGTAGGCTTTCCAATATGTTTGATGGTCGGTTTCGTGTAGAGATCGAACGTGTGGTGCGCCCTGTTGGCAAGTTGTTACTGCGCACAGGGTTGTCTCCTGATCACATCACTATTTTGGGTCTGTTGATTGCAATTGGCGCATCAGTTGCGATTGGGCTTGGCTCATTGCCCCTTGGACTGGCGCTCGTGATTTTGTCGGCTCTGCCGGACATGTTTGATGGTGCGCTTGCCAAGGCATCAAATTCGGCAAGTCAACGTGGTGCATTTTTCGACTCAGTCATAGACAGAGTGAGCGACTCATTCTTGCTTGGCGGTGTGGCGTGGTATTTAGCGGATACTCGCGGTGCGACAGCAGCCGTTTTGCCGTTTGCGGTGATGGCGGTTTCATCACTGATTTCGTATCAGCGCGCTAAAGCCGAATCGCTCGGACTTCATGCCAAGGGTGGTTTGATGGAACGAGCAGAGCGCATCATTGTCTTGTGCTTCGGACTGCTGTTTGGTTCGTTGCTGTGGTGGGTGATGTGGGCGATGCTGATACTCACAACGATGACTGCGGTTCAACGTTTTATAAAGGTCTGGAAGCAGGCTGCGGTTGCTCCTGTTACAGCGCAAAAACAAGAGGTGCGTCGCTCACGTCGAGCCTCTCGCCGTGTACGTCGTGATGATTATCGCGAACGTTTTGCTCGCCGCCGCCGACTGCAATAATTCTTCATGGCGCAAGCGCAGCACAATTCGGCAGAACAAATTGCTGTAGCTGGTTTCAAACTCGCATCGCTGGTTGCTCGAGTTGTTCCTTTGCCAGTGTTGTCTGGAGCTTCTTTTGGAGTTGGTAGTTCTCTCGCAAGAGCAATGAAGCAAAACAGGGCAATGGTCATGCGTCATCTGCAACGGGTTGATCCAAGCCTGTCGGGCAAGCACCTTGATGCTGCAACGCAGCGAGCATTTGTGAGTTACACACGTTATTACCTAGAGACATTTCGTCTTACCTCACTTTCGAAACAGCAAATCGCGCAGGGTCATCACGTCGAAGGGTTTCAACACATTGAAGATTCGGCGGCCAAAGGCAAGGGCACAATCCTTGCGTTGCCTCACATGGGCGGGTGGGAATGGTCTGGACGTTGGTTAATTGATCAGGGTTACCAATTAACTGCAGTGGTGGAGCGGCTAGAAAATACCGAGTTGTTCGAATGGTTCGTTGATCTGCGTTCGAGATATGGGGTCAATGTCATTGCTCTTACCGATGATGCAGGTGTCGCTGTAGGCAAAGCATTGCGCGATAATCACGTTGTCTCGTTGCTGTGTGATCGCGATATCCCAAAAGATGGTCAGCGCACTGGGGTGCAGGTGCAATTTTTTGGTGAAACTACGACGGTGCCTGCAGGACCAGCTTTTTTTGCACTCCGAACAGGTGCGCAGCTATTGCCAATGGCTACGTTCTTCACTTCAGGAGCAAACGGACACAAGTCAGTCATTAGGCCGGCACTCGTTGTTGAGCGACAAGGCTCTTTACGTGAAGACGTTCAGCGTATTACTCAATTACTAACAACCGAGCTCGAAAGTCTCATCCGCCAAGCGCCTGAGCAGTGGCACTTATTTCAACCAAATTGGCCAAGTGATCCTGGTTACGACGAAGCGACAGTCGCTTAGCCAAGTACATCTTGCAAAATTTGCAACCGATCGCGGTTGACTCGGTACCAAATCCATGTGCCGCGTTTGGTGCCGGTGATCAGACCTGCTTCTCGCAAAACCTTCAGGTGATGACTGACGGTTGGTTGTGATCGACCGGTTGGCTTGACGAGCGAGCACGCGCATGTTTCTGCGTCATCAGATGCAGCAATGAGACTAAAAAGTTTGAGCCGCGTCGGGTCTGCAAGTGCGGCAAAGCCCATGGCCAAATTGTCGGCATCGCGCGTTGAGAGATACGCCTCAGTGACAGGCGAACAGCAGGTGGGTGTGCGTGTTATATTGATAACCATCAATATAACAGAATGTCTGCTCATCTACCGAAATATCAACAGTTTCCCGGAGGCAATATGTCACGAGTCCAATTAGCTCTCAATGTTTCAAATTTGAACGAAGCGATTGAGTTCTACTCAAAGATGTTTAATGCAACACCTGCCAAGGTTCGAGAGGGTTACGCAAACTTCGCAATCGCTGATCCGCCGTTGAAGTTGGTGTTGATCGAAACACCGCGTGACGAACATGCCGAGTATCAGCACATCAATCATCTTGGGGTGGAGCTTGAGTCGAGTGAGCTCGTCGAAAAATCTATTGCAAGATTTGAAGAACTTGGATTAGTGGAGTCTGTAGAAAAAGATTCAACGTGCTGTTATGCAGTGCAAGACAAGGTATGGATGCAAAGTCCTGATGGTGCACCTTGGGAGTACTACACCGTGCTGGCGGATGCACCTACGTATTACGCAACTGCCGATCAGAAGTGCTGCTAACAATGTCGGCCGCAAGTATTGCGATGTCGCGAAAGTTGTTGGCTGAAGCGGTTGGCACAGGTCTACTGATAGTTGCAGTCATCGGTTCGGGGATCATGGCCGAGCGGCTCACCGACATTGTTGCACTGCAGTTGTTGTGCAACGCCGTGGCGACTGGAGGAGCATTGGTCGCACTTATTCTGATTTTTGCACCAGTGTCTGGAGCATCGTTCAATCCTGTTGTCGGCATCGTCGGAATTTTTACAGGTGAGTCGACAATTCGAGACACAGCGTTCTATGCCATTGCCCAGACTGTCGGCGGATGTATTGGGGCAATCATTGCAAATCTGATGTTTGATTTGGATGCCATCAACATTTCGCAAAAGGTTCGCTCTGGTTCTGGAATTCTTTTTTCAGAAGTAGTCGCAACTGTCGGTCTGCTTGTGGTGATCTACGGAACTATTCGTGCACAGCGCGCAAATCTGGTTCCGTTTACCGTTGCAGCGTGGATAACGGGGGCGTACTTTTTCACTTCGTCAACTTCGTTGGCAAACCCGGCTGTAACAGTTGCCCGAAGCTTGAGCAATACCTTTGCCGGAATTGCTCCAGAATCTGTGCCGATGTTTGTGTTGATGCAATTAATCGGCGCCATGTTGGCAGTAGTGACGATCAAGTTTGTATTTGGTGAACCGCGCTCATGAAGGGTGTCTTGTTTTTGTGCATACATAATTCTGGTCGTTCGCAAATGGCAGCGGGTTTTATGCGTCACCTCGGCGCTGGTCGTGTCACGGTTTATTCAGCCGGCTCGGAGCCAGCAGATTCAATTAACCCATCTGCGGTGGCGGTGATGAAGGAAGTCGGAATCGACATTGCATCTGCCGAACCGCAATTATGGACGATGGAGATGTTGGAAGCCGTTGATGTTGTCGTGACAATGGGTTGCGGAGACGCATGTCCATTTTTGCCCGGCAAGAAGTATGTGGACTGGCCACTCGATGATCCCAAAGGACAAGGCGTAGATGCTGTGCGTCCGATTCGCGATGACATTCAAAGACTCGTTGAGGAATTAATCGCGCAAATTGCTTGATTCGCTTTACGCGAATGCATCAAAAAGTTCGTTGATTGCCTTTATCTGGCCGCCAGTTGTGGACGACAACACTGCGATCGGCAAAACACCTGCATTGGCCCAAGACGCAAATTGTTCGCGCACTTGAGCGGCTGAACCGGAGATAGTGCAGTCACGTAGCCATGCATCGCTCATCGTGGCTTGCAATGCTTGCGCCATTGACTCTTTGGGTGTCGTTACGAGCACATGCTCGATCGCATCCATTTCAACTTCATAGCCAGCGGTTCGCCAATAGTTTCGATAGTTGGGTAGCGAGACATAGCCAGTCAACGTCTTGCGATGCAGCGCCAATGCTGCGTCAACATCATCAGTGATGATGGTTGGAACCATATTGGACATAAAGAATGTGGAGCGTTTGTCGGCGGGAAGTAGAGCGACCTGGCGCCCGATGTCGCGCAACGATGCATTTGCCCAGATAGCACCTTCGGAAATTTGGTGCGAGAGTGCGAGCATTTTGTCTCGCAATGCCGCGAGGTAGATCGGTGGGAGTTCTCCAGAAAATTTCTCATTGGCACGCATCGCAGCAACATAAGTAGCAATATCGCTCAGTGGCTTGCCGGTTTCGACTCCGAGTCGTTGCACAACTGGTCCGTGACTGACTCCAATTCCAAGACCAAATCGACCGCGGGAAATTTCGTGAATGTGCGCTGCAGTGTTCGCCATCTCGACTGGGTGGCTGTAATACATCGGTTGTATCGATGTCCAAAAATGAATTGAGTTAGTGGCATGGGCGAGCGACGTGCAGAGTGCCATAGTGCCGCCGAGGCTCGGGCATGCAAGACCCTCAAAGCCCAGGTGTTCGGCTTTTTGTGCCAACTCCAAAATTGCATTGCGTTTGGTGGGCGATGCAACTATTGAAATTGCCGGTTTTGAGTATGGATTTGATGGGAATTGCGTCATGGTCACTCTTCTTTCATGCTGACTTTGTATGTTTCGCTTAAATAGCCCCTAAGCGGTCTACCGTATACGGCGTGAACATGTTGCGGGTTGCAATGGTGAGTCCCTACAGCGTGTCGGTGCCAGGTGGCGTGCAAGCCCAAGTCATGGGCCTGGCACGAGAACTTAGGCGTATCGGTCACGAAGTGCGAGTCCTTGCGCCATGTGACGGTCCACCTCCTGAGCCGTTTGTGACACCGTTGGGGCAAAGCTTGCCAACTTCAGCGAATGGATCTGTTGCGCCACTCGCGCCAGACCCATCGGCAGCACTACGCACAATTCGTGCTCTCAACGACGAGGCCTTCGATGTCATCCATCTGCACGAACCCATCGTGCCTGGTCCTACCGTCACTTCGTTATTGTTGCGGCTCGCTCCAACGGTGGGAACGTTTCATGCGGCTGGCGATTCATCGTCGTATCGAGTTCTTAATAAAACTGCGCGTTGGGCGGCCAACCACTTGAGTGCACGTGTTGCGGTGTCCGAAGCCGCAAAGGAACTTGCGTCAAGATATCTCGACGGTGATTATCAGGTGTTGTTCAACGGCATAGAAACTTCTCGCTATTTGAAGCCCGGTGCAGAGCGCGAGACCCAACCAACTATTTTTTTCTGCGGACGTTTTGAACCTCGAAAAGGACTAGAAGTTTTACTTGCTGCAATGAAATACTTGCCTCCCAATTTTACGTTGTGGATTGCGGCGGATGGTCCTGGTATCGACGAGATACACAGGCAGTATGAAAGCGATAAGCGTATTTTGTGGCTAGGTCGGATAACAGAAACGGACAAACTCGATCGACTTTCGCGCTGCACTGTTTTTTGTGCACCTTCACTTCGAGGAGAGTCTTTTGGCATCGTGCTGCTTGAGGCAATGGCGGCAGCCGTTCCTCTCGTTACAACTGACATTGATGGGTATCGCAATGTCGCAACGCACGAGTTGAATGCGTTGCTTGTTCCACCGGGCGACGAGGAGCAATTGGCAAATTCGATTACTCGGATTGTTAACGACACTAATTTGTCCCATCGGTTGGTGGCTGGCGGTCTCAAGCGAGCAGAAGATTTTTCAATGCAGCGTCTCGCGCAAGAGTATGTGGTGATCTACGAGAGACTGTTGGCTGCCGAAAAGAATGATGAGATTTCGGTGCAACCAAACAAACTGCTTTCAATGTTTGAACACCGCGTGCTCCGCCGACCACAAGTCGGCCAAAAATGACACAAGCAGGTCAAGACCCGATATCACGCAACTGAACTAGACTGCTTTGTATGAACATTCTGATTATCCTCGCCGTTGTTGCGGTTGTGCTGGTTGCGTTGGTGTTGCTGTATAACTCGCTCGTAGGTCGCCGCAACGAGGTTGACAATGCGTGGTCACAAATTGATGTGCAATTGAAGCGCCGACTTGACCTGATTCCCAATCTGGTCGAGACAGTGAAGGGCTATGCAACTCACGAGCGTGCCACATTTGATGCTGTCATTTCGGCGAGAAACTCAGCAATGAGTGCGTCGGCGACACCAAGTGCACAAGCGGCTGCCGACACCGTAATCACCGGAGCATTGCGCCAATTGTTCGCGCTCTCAGAGGCATACCCGGATCTCAAGGCCAACCAAGGGTTTGTCTCGCTGCAAGAAGAGCTCTCCAACACGGAAAGTCGCATTGCCTATGCACGGCAGTTTTACGGTGATTCCGTCTTGGCTTACAACACTGCAATACAAAAGTTTCCTGGCTCACTTGTCGCTAGTTCGTTCAGGTTCGCTGAGCGTGAATATTTTGAGGCAGAAGCCGCAGCGCACACCACACCCGAAATCAAGTTTTAGTTGGATCGGAAGTCAAAAGTTTCATGAATGACCTCATTGCGTCCAATAAGCGACGCACATTTTTCTTGCTCATCGGTTTCATCGCTATTACCGCGTTGGTGGGCATGGCTGTTGGCGTGCTTATCGGCAACGGAGCCACAGGGACGATTATCGCATTGGTGTTCTCGGCCGTGTTTGCATTTGGTTCGTACTGGAAATCTGACTCCGTAGCTTTGGCAGTGAGTCGCGCCGTGCCAGCCGATCCAGTCGAGTTTCGTCGCTTGCACAACCTCGTTGAGGGATTGTGCATCGCGAGCGGACTACCAAAACCACGTGTATTCGTAATTCGTGATGAAGCACCGAACGCATTTGCTACAGGTCGAAACCCCAAACATGCTGCAATTGCAGTGACAACGGGTTTGCTCGAAAAAATGAATCGTGTCGAGTTGGAGGGAGTCGTCGCCCACGAACTTTCACACATCAAGAATTACGATATTTTGGTCAGCACATTGGCGGTCACGCTGGTTGGAACGATCGCTCTCATCACCGATATAACAATTCGAATGATGTGGTGGAACGGCGGGCGAGTGAGCCGCGGAAATGATCGTCGTGACAGTACTAATCCCATTGCCTTCATTGGCATTGCGCTGTTAATTCTCGCACCGATTTTGGCCAAGATTATGCAGGCTGCTGTGAGTCGAAGGCGCGAAACTTTGGCAGATGTCTCGGCATGCAAAATGACTAGGTATCCGCCAGGTTTAATCTCGGCGCTCGAAAAACTTCAGGCTGATAGCACCGTTACCCATTCGGCCAGCATGGCTACGGCTCATATGTGGATTGAGCAACCGATGTCGGGGGTGAATGACACAGGTCGACTTGGCATGTGGCATAAACTTTTCAATACGCATCCCCCATTGGCAGAAAGAATTGCGCTGCTCAGAGAGATCTAAACATGAAAAATCGATCACTGGTATTCGGATCAATCGTTGCAAGTTCGTTGTTGGCGCTGGCTGCTTGCGGAGGGTCATCAAGTTCGACGGAGAGTGCAGTGGTGGAAACCACCGTTGTTACCGAGACAACTATTCCAGAGATTGTCAACCCGTTGACGGGCTTGCCAAATACTGATCCATCGACGCTGACTCGTCCGGCGATGGTTGTCAAAATCGATAACCATCCATCTGCTCGTCCGCAATTGGGCATCAATCAGGCAGACATTATTTTTGAAGAGAACGTTGAGAAACTTACGCGACTTGCTGCTGTTTTTCAAAGCGAAGGTTCGGACCCCGTTGGCCCGATTCGAAGCGGTCGTTTTCAAGACATCAATCTGCTGAGCTCGCTCATTAAGCCATTATTTGTGTGGAGCGGTGGTAACGAGAAGGTATCAGCTGCGATCAAAAAATCTGATCTTGTTGACTTGAGTTATTCGGTGGCAAACAAGGATGGTGGCTTTGCTCGTGACAGTGATCGCTCGGCGCCACACAACCTGATTGCAGAAACTACAAAGTTGTGGACGTTAAGTCCTGAGGGTTCCAAAGCACCTCCCGCACAGTTTTCGTATCGCACAGCTAGCGATGCAACACCGACAACAGCGGAGCCAACGGCTGGAGTAAAAGTCTCGATGGACGGTGTGAAAGTGCAGTGGGATTGGGATGCAACCACTGGGGAATTTTTGCGGCTGCAAGACAACACGCCCGTCGTGGACGCGGCTGACGTTCAACTTGCTGTTCCAAACGTGATTGTTCTGGAAGTTGAATACACCAATAGCTACAGCCCAACTTCCAAGACTCTTGGTGGCGGAAAAGTGTATGTGTTCACCAATGGCACTTTGATCGAAGGCACATGGGAGCGAACCGATCGCTTGACTCCTTTCTTGTTGAAGGATTCGAGTGGGGCAGTGATCAAACTCACCCCAGGCCAGACCTTTGTTGAGGTTGCACGAGCAGCGAAAACAGCCGTGGTGCCAGTGGGCACCAATCCAGACGATGTGAAGTTTCTCTAAGAAAACAGTCACAAATAACCGACCGTATGTGTCGGTATTGCTCTGGGTACGATGGTTCTTATGACTAAGAATGCTGCACGCACAACTGGATCAATGCAGGTCAAGCGCGGTTTGGCCGAGATGCTCAAGGGTGGCGTCATTATGGACGTCGTTAACTCTGAACAAGCAAAAATTGCAGAAGACGCAGGTGCTGTAGCGGTGATGGCGCTCGAGCGCGTACCTGCAGATATTCGTCGTGATGGTGGTGTCGCACGAATGAGCGATCCGGAAATGATTATGGCAATACAGGCGTGTTGCACTATTCCGGTGATGGCAAAAGCCCGAATCGGTCACTTTGTCGAGGCGCAGATATTGCAGTCACTCGGCGTGGACTTCATTGACGAGTCGGAAGTGTTGACACCTGCCGACGAAACACATCACATCGACAAGCTGGCTTTCAACACTCCTTTTGTTTGTGGTGCAACCAACTTGGGTGAGGCCCTTCGTCGCATCAGTGAGGGTGCTGCACTTATTCGTTCAAAGGGTGAAGCCGGTACTGGCAACGTTGTTGAAGCAGTTCGCCACTTGCGCAATATCTTTGGTGATATTCGTAAAATCACTCAAGCCGACTCTGCCGAGTTGTTTGACTGGGCCAAAAAACTTGGCGCACCATTGCCACTTGTCCAAGAAGTTGCAGAGACCGGTTCGCTTCAGGTGCCGTTGTTTTGTGCTGGTGGTATCGCCACACCGGCAGACGCCGCATTGGCAATGCAACTCGGTGCACAGTCGGTGTTTGTGGGCTCGGGCATTTTTAAGAGCGATGACCCTTCGCCACGAGCAAAAGCAATTGTTGAAGCAACGACCCACTATCTCGATGCAGATATTTTGGCAAAAGTGAGTCGCAACCTTGGAGCTCCGATGACCGGCATCGGAATGGATCAGATCAACGAGCGTTATGCCGAGCGCGGTTGGTAATCAAACTCAACACAATTGAGTTTGATGCGTTGACAGTCTGGTTATAGGTATGAAGATTGGCATCTTGGCTTTACAAGGTGCATTTGCGGTGCACGAAGAAATGTTGCAAAGTCTCGGCGCCGACACAGTGCAAGTGAGATCCGCTCAAGATCTCGGTTTGGTGGACGCGCTTGTCATGCCTGGCGGAGAATCAACAACGATGTCGCACTTGCTCAATACTTCTCGGTTGTTCGATCCGATTGCGGAACGAATCAATAATGCAATGCCCGTGTTTGGAACCTGTGCTGGCATGATTTTGTTGGCAAAGAGTATTTCTGATGGGCGTCCAGACCAACGTTTTTATGGCGCAATTGACATTGACGTGAAGCGCAACGCCTATGGTCGTCAGGTGGAAAGCTTTGAGACAGAGCTGAATGTTGAAGGCCTACAGTCACCGTTTCATGCCATGTTTATACGGGCTCCTCAGGTAGTTCGATTAGGCAAGGACGTTGAGGTACTTTCGACGCACGAGGACAAAGCGGTGCTGGCGCGACAAGGTTCAGTTATGGTGGCGTCGTTTCATCCAGAATTGACCAGGGATAATCGTATTCATTCATTGTTTTTGCAGGAGGTGTAGAGATGTCAGGCCATTCCAAATGGGCAACGATCAAGCACAAAAAGGGCAAAGCTGACAAGGCCCGTGGCAAGACGTTTGCGAAACTTGCACGACAACTTGAAGTAAGCACAAGAGAAGGCGGCGGCGACCCAGCTTCCAATGCATCTTTGCGAACGATCGTGCTCAAAGCAAAAGCTGCGCAGATGACAAATGATGCAATTGATCGCGCGATCAAGCGTGGAATGGGTGAGCACACAGGTGCAGCATTTGAATCGATTACTTATGAGGCTTACGCACCGGGCGGTGTTGCAATGTTGATCGACGCGCTCACCGATAATCGCAATCGGACTGCATCGGATGTGCGCCTTGCATTTAGTAAGTCGGGTGGTGCAATGGCAGAACCTGGTGCCGTGGGTTGGCAGTTTTCCCGCAAGGGTGTTGTGCAGATTGATAAATCAGTCTCTGAAGACGAAGTAATGATGGTCTCGCTTGAACACGGAGCAGAAGATGTGGTCGATGATGGCGATACATGGCGAGTGACATGTGAATCGCAGGCCTTATACGAATTGAAAGCATCATTAGAAACCGCGGGTATGACCGTCGTATCTGCTGTTTCGACCATGGTTTCATCTTTGCAAGTTCCAGTTACCGATATTGCCGACGCCAAAGCGATACTCCGCATCATGGACGATCTAGAAGATAACGATGATGTGCAAGATGTGTACGCTAATTTCGATATGAGCGATGCAATTCTTGAGGAGGCTGCGTCATGAGCGTTGTAGTTGGAGAAAAAGCACCTGGGTTCACGCTGCTTGGCAGTGGTGGTAAGTCCTATTCATTGTCTGACTATGCAGGAAAGCCTGTCGTTTTAGTTTTTTATCCTGGCGATAACACCGCGGTGTGCACCAAGCAATTGTGCTCATACAACAACGAACTTGCGCAGTTCAATGGCATCGGAGCACAGGTGCTGGGTATCTCGGCCCAAGACGTTGCAAGCCATGATGCGTTTTCTGCCAAACACGGATTTGGTTTCCCGCTCTTGGCCGATACCGAAAAAGACGTCGCTAAGGCATACGGAGTCGTTGGATTATTGGGCATGGTGAGGCGCAGTATTTTTGTGCTGGATGCCCAGGGAATGATCCGATATGTGCACAGATCTGCGGTTGGTCTTACCTTTCGTCCGGTTGACGAATTGGTAGCGGCACTGCGCTCGGCGGTCTGAATCCTTACCTAGACCGTGTTTCGGCACTAAGGTAGAACATATGTTCGCCCAGAAGTCGGCTCTCGTGGTCCTCGGGATTGACCCCGGTCTGACCCGCTGTGGGTACGCCGTGTTACGAACGCAGTCGTCCCAACAATCTTCGCGGCAGTCGACAAGTCTGGCAAACCCAGAAGTGTTGGCACTCGGTGTAATGACGACACCAGCAACAGAGTTGTTACAGCACCGGTTATGTGCTTTGCAATTAGATATAGAAAAACTCATTGAGGAAACCCAGCCTGATGCAATTGCGGTTGAGCAGGTGTTTTTTCAGAACAACGTGCGAACGGCAATGAGCGTTGGACAAGTGAGTGGTCTGGTGTTAGCGATGGCGAGTCGATTAGGAATTGACGTTGTGCAGTACACACCAAGCCAGGTTAAAAGTGCAGTCACCGGTTCGGGTACTGCCAATAAGTTGCAGGTTCAAAAGATGGTGCAACAGCGCCTTGGTCTCTCTACATTGCCCGAGCCGGCTGATGCTGCTGATGCGGCGGCGATTGCATTGTGTCATTTGGCGATTGCGCCATTGCGTAGCAGTATTCTGCGCGCAGAGTCAGCGGTGGGCGCACAATGATCGGGTCGTTGCGCGGTGTAGTGATTGAACGCAATCAAGACTCGACAGTGTTGCTAGAGGTTTCAGGAGTTGGTTATCTCGTTCACGTCACTCCGCGCACACTCGGTGAGCTTGAGCCGACATCTCAAGCTTTCGTGTACGTTCATCAACATATTCGCGAAGATGCCCAAACTTTGTACGGCTTTTTAGAACGGGACGAACGACGCACATTTGAAATATTGATTGCCACTCATGGAGTTGGGCCAAACATGGCGATGGCAATACTTGCAACGCACACACCTCGTGCGTTGATCGACATCGTTGCGACAAATGACCATGGAGCGCTTACCCTCGTGTCGGGAGTGGGTCGTAAGACAGCCGATCGTCTGCTGATCGAGTTGAAAGGTCGAATGAATTTACCAATTATGGACACGCCGCAAGGTGAGCAGTCGCAAGGTCATCGGGCGGTAACAGATGTGCGCGAAGCATTGACAGGCCTTGGGTATTCAAATGAAGAGATTCGCGATGTATTGCGTGAATTGTCTGCCACCGATACCGCCGAGAATATGTTGCGTCAGGCACTTAATGCTTTAGGAGTCAAACGTGCGTGAAGAGTTTGTAGATCCACATAAGCGCTCGCAAGACGAGAGCGATGACGGCGAGATGTTGGATGAAGTTGGGCTACGCCCACGGTCGCTGTCTGACTTTGTCGGCCAGCGTGAACTTAAGGAGCACTTGAGTATTGTGCTTGAGGCTGCGAGGCGCCGAGGCCAAGCAGCAGACCATCTGCTGTTTGCTGGTCCTCCTGGACTTGGCAAAACCACACTCGCCGGAATCGTTGCAACAGAAATGTCCGCGCACCTTCATGTCACCTCGGGTCCAGCGTTGGAGCGTGCTGGCGATCTAGCGGCAATTTTGACCAAACTTGAGGACAACGATGTTTTGTTCATTGACGAGATTCATCGTTTGTCGCGCACTGTTGAGGAAATTTTGTATCCAGCAATGGAGGATTTCCAGATCGACATTGTGGTGGGTAAGGGCCCTTCGGCATCATCTATACGACTAACTCTGCCAAAGTTCACGTTGATCGGAGCAACGACTCGTACAGGAATGATTACTGGACCGCTTCGAGATCGGTTTGGTCTTGTTGCGCGGCTCGACTACTACGACGAAAATGAATTGCAATCAATAATCAGCCGAGCAGCGGGCATTTTGCAAGTCAACATCGATGCTCAGGGTGCGGCCGAAATCGCTCGACGTTCACGAGGGACTCCACGTATTGCCAATCGACTTTTACGGCGAGTGCGAGATTTTGCAGAGGTGCGTGGTGACGGCACGGTTGACAAGAGGTCTGCCAACGAAGCATTGAGTGTGTTTGGTGTCGACGAACTAGGGCTCGACAAAGTTGATCGCGCAGTGTTGAGTGCTATCTGCGTGCAATTCGGTGGTGGGCCGGTTGGGTTGTCCACGCTCGCAATTAGCGTGAGCGAACAAACAGAAACAATTGAAGATGTGTATGAGCCATTTCTGATTCAGCAAGGCATGATTGCCCGCACCCCGCGAGGTCGTGTAGCAATGCCGCTTGCCTATGCGCACCTTGGTTTGCAGGCACCTGCACACCATCCAGATCTTTTCGCCTAAGTTTCTTCAGTCGCTATGCAACTATCGGACATTGATTACGACTTGCCGCAGAACCTCATTGCGCAGCACCCAATAGAGCCACGTGACGCTGCTCGATTGCTTGTCGATATTGATTCGAACAATCTAAATGGTGAACCAGCGCATCGTCATGTTTCTGACTTCGTCGAATTTGTGAGGCCGGGCGATGTGGTGGTTGTTAATCACACACGGGTAATGCCCGCTCGGGTGATATTGCATCGTGCGAGCGGAGGTGTCGTTGAAGCATTACTGCTGGAGGAAAAGGATGCAAGCACATCAATGTGGGAAACATTGTTGCGACCAGGCGGCAAGTTGAAGGTAGGTGAAATTCTGTATTCCAAGGACGACACAGAGTTTTTGCAAGTGGGCGAGCGGACCGAGGCCGGCGACACATTTTTGGTGTGTTTGCTCGGCGGCAATGTGATTGATCAACTGACAAAGTACGGAAGCATGCCTTTGCCGCCATACATTACGGAAGTGTTGCAAGATGCCGAGCGGTATCAAACCGTCTTCGCGCACGACCAAAAATCTTCAGCAGCACCAACCGCAGGATTACATTTCACGCCCGAGCTATTGCAACGTATACGCGAAGCCGGTGCGACAATCTGTGAAGTTGAGTTGGTAGTAGGCCTTGACACGTTTAAACCAATTTCTGTCGACAATCCGCTTGATCATCTCATTCACACCGAGTCATATCGAGTTCCACAATCGACAATGATCGCGTGTAATGACGCACGTTCAAATGGTGCGAGGGTAATCGCAATTGGTACAACAGCAACACGTGCTTTGGAAAGTGCAGCAAAGTTTGGGCATTTGGAGGGTCGAACGAATCTGTTCATTACTCCGGGCTTCGAATGGAAAGTGGTTGACATAATGATGACCAATTTTCACATGCCGCGCACAACGCTGTTACTCATGATTCAGTCTTTTGTTGGCACTCGGTGGCGCAAACTCTACGAAGAGGCGATTGCTCGTGAGTATCGGATGCTTTCATTTGGAGATGCGATGCTTCTTGCTCGTCGCACCGAATAGCAACTTGCTGGCTAATGCGTGCCACTACCGTGTAGTTAATGTTCCCTGTCCAATTCACTACTGATGCTGTTGATGGCAGTGCGCGTGCAGGAACTGCCGTAACCCATAGGGGCTCGTACACGACTCCATGTTTTATGCCAGTGGGTACGCGCGGAGCGATTAAGTATCTGAGCGCAACCGATTACGAAGACCTAGGCGCACAGATCGTTCTTGGAAATACCTATCACCTGATGCTGAGACCAGGGGCAGAGACTGTTCATGCAATGGGTGGTCTTGGCGCCTTTGCGGGATGGAAAGGTTTGACACTTACCGACTCTGGTGGTTTCCAAGTCTTTTCCTTGAATCCAGATGTTGATGATGATGGTGTCACATTTAAATCGACGTATGACGGATCGCGACATCGTTACACGCCTGAGTCGGCGGTGCACACGCAGCAATTGTTGGGAGCCGATATTCAGATGGTGCTCGATGTCTGTCCACCGCTTCCTTCTCCTACTCCCGTTGTGCGACTTGCTCTTGAGCGCACATCATCGTGGGCAAAGCGTGCGATTTCGACACATACACGCACGGATCAGTCATTGTTTGGAATTGTGCAAGGTGGCATCGATGTCAATCTTCGAGCTGAGAGCGCAGCACGAACTGCAGAACTTAATTTTGACGGTTATGGCATCGGGGGATTATCGGTTGGTGAGTCGCGCGAAGAAATGCTTCCAGCTCTCTTGGCTGCCCTCGCTCATCTGCCCCTCGATCGGCCGCGCTACTTGATGGGTGTTGGTGATCCCGCATCTCTCGTTGAAGCTGTTCACCTTGGTGTTGATCAGTTTGATTGTGTCTTGCAGACTCGGCTTGGCAGACATGGAACGGCACTCACATCGCAAGGTCGTGTCAATTTGAAGCGTTCTGAATTTACATTAAGTAACGATCCAATCGATTCGACTTGTTCGTGCTCGGTGTGTGCGCGTCATACCCGCGGATACATCAGGCATTTATTTCAGGTGGGCGAACCCACCGCGTCTAGATTGGTTTCGTTGCACAACATTGCATGGACTATTTCACTCATGGATCAGATGCGGAATGCAATTATTGCGGGGCATTTTGCGGCGCTTCGGCAAGAAATTTTGGCTGTTTGGGGGACTGCGGCTTAGCTCGGCAGAGCGATAGAGTTACGACTTATGTTCATCAGTCTTTTCGCCACAATTGGCGCCGCAACTACCACCACTAATTCTGGGGGAGGAATCCTTTCCATCCTTCCGCTCGTGCTGATATTTGGAGCAATGTACTTTTTGTTGCTTCGTCCCCAACGCAAGCGCCAGAAAGAGATACGTAGTTTGCAGAGCGCACTGCAAGAGGGTGATGAAGTCATTTTGGCTTCTGGCATCTACGGTTTTATTTCTGCCATCGAAGATGGTTACGTTTGGCTGGATGTCGCGGAAAAAGTAGAGATTCGCGTAGCACGCAGTGCCATCGCAACAAAGGTGTCAACACCAAGTTCGAACGATCAAACTTCTTCCGACAAGAACGATAAGAAGTAGGTCGGCACCGCGCAGTCGTTTGCGGTTTAACTATTTATGGCACGTCGTCTTTATTTTTCCCTCATTGGCATTGTGGTCCTGGTGGGTTCACTGTTGGCTGGAAATCTTTTGGCTGGCAATGTGCCATCTCTTGGTCTCGACTTGCAGGGTGGCGCATCTGTCACGTTGCAGCCCGAGGGTGAGTTCACACCGAGTGCTCTCAATCAAGCAGTAGAAATTATTAGTCAGCGCGTTAATGCGCTTGGAGTTTCGGAACCAGAAATCACGCGCCAGGGAAACAATGTTGTCGTGAACTTGCCCGGTGTAGATGATCAGCAAAAAGCTCTCGACATTATTGGTCGACAGGGAGAGCTGTTGTTGCGCCCAGTGTTGCAAGCAGGAACTCTAAACACCGACACATCTACAACAATTCCTGGATCAGAAACGACGGCTGTTAATAATTCAGTAGTTGATACATCAGTAGTAGACACAACTATTGCCGCAACAGAAGGTGGCCCTGGAAGTGCGCGGAGCAGGGGAGCAGCAACGACGATTCCTGCAAGCACTGAGACAACGGTGCCGGAAGTAACCGACACGACTGCAGCTTCTGCAGATGCAAATGCAGATGCAGCCGCTTCGAATATTGCTATATCGGAAGATACAACTGACCCAAATGTCAATGCTGTATTGCTTGGCCAAAACGGCGAGGCTTATCTCGTCGGTCCCGCTGGAGCATCCGGCAAAGTTTTCACGAGTAATGCTCAGGCAGTGATCAACAACGGAAGCTGGACTGTCACTGTTGAATTGCAAAAAGGTGCAGCAGGTGAAGATCTATGGAATTCGTTGACAACTCGATGCTTTAATCGTGATGCTTCTTGTCCAACGGGGCGTATTGCGATTGCGTTGGATGGCAATGTAATTTCTGCACCGACTGTTCAAGAAGCGGTATTTACTGGCGGCAATGTACAGATCAGCGGAGATTTTTCTCAATCAGAGGCTCGTGACTTAGCGAAAATCCTTGAGTTTGGTTCTGTCCCTGTCAAGTTCAGTGTTGCGACAGTGCAAACCGTTTCTCCGACTCTCGGCAAAGACTCATTGCGTGCAGCAATCATCTCGGGCCTTATCGGTGTACTTCTCGTAATGGCGTTCTTCTTTGTTTATTACCGCATGCTGACCATCGTCGTAGTCGGTGGACTTATGGTGTCAGGCGCGCTGATGTGGAGCATCATTGCATTTATCTCACGCTCAAATGGCCTTGCGCTTACACTTTCTGGAGTTGCCGGCATCATCGTGTCCATTGGCGTCACTGTTGACTCGTATGTGGTGTTCTTTGAACGAATCAAAGATGAGCTCCACTCCGGCAAATCATTGCGCAGTTCTGCCCAGCGCAGTTTTACGCTCGCTTGGCGCACAATTTTGGCTGCAGACACGGTTTCATTCTTGGGTGCGCTCGTGCTCTGGTGGCTGACCGTCGGTTCGGTGCGCGGTTTTGCATTTTTCCTTGGTCTGTCTACATTGTGCGACGTGATTGTCTCTTACTTCTTCACAAGACCAGCAGTGCTGTTGCTCGCACGTAGCAAGTTTTTGCACGGACGCAAAATACTGGGTGTTGCACTGCCAGACTCGAGTGCGCAATGAGTGGCATGATCGGCAGGCTGTACCGCGGAGAGACAACATTCAACTTTGTTGGTCGTCGTTGGTGGGGTTTTGGGATCTCGATTGCATCCATCGTTGTAACGGTTATTTCGCTGTTTGCTCAAGGTCTCAATTTGGGAATCGACTTCAAGGGTGGCGTTGCATGGGAGGTCCCGGCTACGACGATCACGGTTGAGGATGTCCGCACCATTTTGGACGCAAACGAAATTCCAACTTCTGACGCAAAAATTCAAATACTCAATGGTGCCGAAGGGCAGCGAATCCGTGCTCAGGTTGGAGAGATTTCAACTGAGACTCGCACGGTTGTTCAGGCTGCTTTGAGTGCCAAAGCTGGTGTTGAATTGCAAGAAGTGAGTGTTGCTTCGGTGAGCTCATCATGGGGTCGAAGCATTACCGAAAAGGCAGTGCGCGCATTGTTGATTTTCTTCGTCATCGTTTCCTTGTATATCGCATGGCGTTTCGAATGGAAGATGGCGATAGCCGCAATTCTTGCAATGATGCATGACGTTTTGATCTCGGTTGGCGTTTATGCGGTATTTGGGTTTTCAGTAACTCCCGCGACAGTGATCGCGTTTCTGACAATTCTTGGGTTCTCGTTATACGACACCATCGTTGTATTCGACAAAGTGCATGAGAACACCACGCGTTATTCGGCTTCCAAGGTTTCGTACGGTGACATCATCAACGTTTCAATGAACCAAGTATTGATGCGTTCGATTAATACTTCACTTGCAGCGGTGCTGCCAGTACTTTCATTGTTGGTTCTTGGTTCGTGGGTCATGGGTGCAATTGCTTTACAGGAATTTGCATTGGCACTGTTGGTCGGTATGTTCCTCGGCGCATATTCGTCGATCTACATTGCTACGCCGCTCTTGGCAGTATTTAAGGGTCGCGAGATCAAGTACCGCTCGTTGCAGGGCACCCTTCGACTTGGTGAAGAGATGGCTCGGCTTGGCGCAACGTCAAAGAAAGTTGTTAAACGCAGCGTTGGCGATGCTTCGGTAGCAAGCACGCAATCCGAAATTGAGCGTGAAACGGTAATGGCAAGTTCAGCGTTGTCGCATCCTCCGCGCCCTCGCAAAAATCGTCGCCGTTAAGGCTGCCTCTACACTGGAAGTCATGGGTCTTGGACGAGTGCCCCTGGTGGGCAGAAGATGAGCGCTACATCTCGCGTCTTGCCATGGCGACGCAATCAATCGGTGGTTGTTGAAGAACTCGTTCCCTTGTTATCGGCTTACCGAAGTAGGCATCCAAAAGGTTCTGTAGCTCAAGTAACTGCGGCTTATGAAATGGCGCGGGCAGCACATCAACATCAGTCGCGTATGAGTGGAGAGGGCTACATCAGCCATCCCATTGCTGTTGCTCGCATAGTGGCCGAAATTGGTCTCGACGAAGTTTCTCTTGTTGCAGCCTTATTGCACGATGCAGTTGAGGACACGGAGATCACTCTTGCAGATGTCGAATCTTCATTTGGTACAGAAGTCGCAGGAATCGTTGATGGTCTGACCAAGCTTGAACGTCTGCAGTTTGATTCTCGAGAAGCACAACAAGCAGCGACAATGCGCAAATTGCTCGTAGCGATGGCCAAAGACATGCGCGTATTGATTATTAAGTTGGCCGATCGCTTACACAACATGCGAACTATTGCATCTGCACCGCTCGATAAACAGCGTCGAGTTGCGCAAGAAACATTAGATATTTATGCACCACTTGCTCACAGATTGGGTATGCAAGAAGTGAAACAGCAACTCGAGGATCTCTCATTTGCTGCTTTGTACCCAAAACGCTATGCCGAACTGGATCACCTTGTTTCCACTCGCGCACCCGAGCGAGATATTTTTCTTGCAAAAGCTTTGGGCCAAGTGGGCGTATGGCTCAAAGAAGTTCATATCGAAGCAGAGCTGACGTCGCGTGGAAAACACCTCTGGAGTTTGTACGAAAAAATGGTGCAAAAAGGCCGTGGCTTCGATGAAATCTTCGACTTGATGGCAATTCGGATTGTTGTTGACTCGGTAAAGGACTGTTATGGGGTGCTCGGTTGCATTCACGGTCATTGGAAACCGGTGGTGGGCAGATTCAAGGATTACATCGCCATGCCAAAATTCAATTTGTATCAATCGCTGCACACTACGGTCATCGGACCAAGTGGCAAACCGATCGAGGTGCAGATTCGCTCGCGGGACATGCATCAACGTGCAGAGTGGGGAGTTGCGTCGCACTGGTCGTACAAGGATGGCGTTCCATCCACCGATGTCGACTGGCTTAATCGCATCATTGACTGGCAGGACGAAGTTTCGGACCCACGCCAGTTTCTAGAAAGTCTGAAGAGTGACCTCGATCAGGACGAAATTTTTGCATTCACACCGAAAGGTCGCGTAATTGCATTGCCGGTGCAGGCAACACCAGTTGACTTTGCCTACGCAGTACACACCGAAATCGGACACTCGTGCATGGGTGCACGAGTCAATGGTCGTCTTGTGCCGCTCGATACTGTGCTGAATTCGGGTGACACAGTAGAGATTCTTACTTCAACAGCCGAGAGTGCTGAACCGTCGGAAGAGTGGATGAATTTTGTTGCGTCACCAAAAGCAAAAAGTAAAATTAAACAGTGGGTGTCGCGTGAGCGCATTGATGATCTGGTGGAGAACGGCCATGACGATTTGGTCGAAGCATTACGACGAGAGGGTGTACCTGTCCAAAAGGTGCTCGACTCGGAGGTATTCCTCCAAGAGATCGAGTCGATGAACTACGCAGATGCCCCCGCACTGTTTTTGGCGATTAGCGAGGGCCATGTGCAGGCAGATGCGATTGCGTCACGAATGGCTAAGACATTTCGAAGTCAACCTGGCGGTGAACAGTTGTCTGTGGGCACTCGCAACTTCGTACAAAACGAAAGCACCGATCTGCAGGCGGGTGTGCATGTTGAGGGAATGGATGATGTAGTTGTGCGCCTGAGTAAGTGCTGCACTCCTGTGCCTGGTGACGAAATTCTGGGGTTCATTGGGCAGGGGCAAAATCGAAGTAAAGGCGTCAATATCCATCGCGCTGACTGTCTCAGTGCGATTTCGCTCGTTTCGCAAAATCTTGAGCGAGTTGTGGATGCAGAGTGGACGGGGATTCTGCAGGGAGCAACATTTATTGCGGCCGTTGAAGTAGTCGCACTCGATCGATCCCGTTTGCTCCGTGACGTTGCAAACGCGTTATCTGATGAGCATGTCAATATTGTTTCCTGTACTACTCATACCGGTGCAGACCGAGTGGCCAAGATGCGATTTGAATTCGAGTTTGCTGACCCTGGCCATTTGCAATCGGTACTGCACACGATCAAACGAATTGATTCTGTATATGACGCGTACCGTGTGATGTCAACGGAGCATCCAGCGTCTAACCTCATTGTGTGACGGTTTTTTCAACTAGCCCAGGAACTCGGGACATTTTGGCCCCCGACGCCGGGCGCTGGCGTCAATTTCAGGAGGTGTTTGCCTCTGTTGTGCAGGATGCGGGTTACCAGCTGATCATTCCACCAATGTTCGAAGATCTCGGGGTCTTTTTGCGTTTGGGAGAAGCGACCGAAGTGGTGACTAAGGAAATGTATGACTTCGAAGACAAGGGCGGTCGCCGAATTGCTTTGCGTCCTGAGCAAACGGCAAGTGTGTGCAGGGCCTTTGTCGAGCACCGACCAACGACTCCTTGGAAAGTCTGGTACTCAGGACCCAATTTTCGTTATGAGAAACCACAACAGGGTAGATACCGACAGTTCGATCAGGTCGGTATTGAAGTGCTGGGCGTCAATGATCCGCTCTTAGATGCCGAAGTGATCGCACTTGCTGCAACGTTCTTTGCGCGACTCGGATTGAAAGACGTGCAATTAGCGGTGAACTCGCTCGGAGATGATGGAGATCGAGAAAAGTATTCGGCAGCTCTTCACCAATACTTTTCTGGCAACCTTGCGCAACTTTCAGAAGAATCACAAATTACTTTGCTAAAGAATCCACTCCGTGTGCTCGATTCAAAGCGGCGAGAAGATCAGGCGTTGATTAAAGACGCACCAAAGATTCGTGACTTTCTGAGTGCGGATGCAGCGAACCATTTTGATTCGGTCTTGCGTGCGCTCGACGCGCTCGGAGTGAAGTACGCAATTGACGACCGTTTGGTTCGAGGCCTCGATTACTACCGCCGAACAACCTTTGAATTTGTTTCGACTGCACTCAAGGCGGCACACACTGCAATTGGCGGAGGCGGCCGTTACGACGGTTTAGTCGAGCAATTGGGCGGTCCGGCAACGCCTGGTATTGGCTTTGCTCTTGGACTCGATCGAACTTTGCTTGCATGTGATGCAGAAAATGTCTTTGCCGTACCGAATACAAATGTGTCTGTATTCGTTGTTGATACAACCGGAGGGCTGCACGCCGCAGAGGTATGCAATCTGTTGCGAAACAATGCAATCAGCGCCGATCGAGCCTTTGATAATCGGAGTATGAAGGCTCAAATGAAGGCCGCCGACAGAAGTGGCGCCGCAATCGCATTGATTATTGGCAGCGATGAAGTATCCGCAGGGCATATCATCGTTCGTCCGATGAATTCTGGTCAACAATACGCAATCGCACAAGATCAGCTCGTTGCAGCAATACGCAGCGAACTACAGAAATGAGAGTAAGTACATGTCTGGTTCCAGTTCTTTAAACTCTTTAGTTAACGCGACGGCGCTGCGCACGAATTTGTGTGGCAGCCTTCGCCCAGAGCACATTGGTCAAACCGTCACTCTGTGTGGATGGATTGCACGTCGCCGTGAACACGGCGAACATCTTGTGTTTCTTGATGTACGCGACTATTCCGGGGTAGTGCAGTGCGTGGTCAGTGATGTCAAAGACGTGCGCAATGAGTGGGTAGTGCAGATCACGGGCAAAGTTCAAGCTCGACCGGATGGAACGATCAACGCCAACCTTCCTACTGGTGGTGTCGAATTGGTTGAGTGTCAACTCACGGTGTTGAATGCCGCGGAGTCTCCACCATTCCCAATTGATGCGCGTGCTGACGACGTGGATGAAGGTGTTCGCCTGAAGTTTCGATATCTCGACATTCGTCGCGAACGAATGCAGAAGAACTTACGGATTCGGGCCAAGGTCAACTCGGCAATTCGCGGCGCTATGGAAGCTCAAAATTTTGTTGAAGTTGAGACGCCATTTTTGATGCCATCCACTCCGGAAGGTGCGCGTGAATTTTTGGTTCCGTCTCGCAAAGAGCCTGGGTCGTTTTATGCGCTTCCGCAGTCACCACAGTTGTGGAAGCAATTGCTGATGGTTGCCGGTATTGACCGCTACTACCAGATTGCTCGATGCTTGCGCGACGAAGACTTGCGCGCAGATCGCCAATACGAGTTCATGCAGCTCGATGCAGAGATGAGCTTTGTTACAAAGGACGACGTACTTGCTGCAATTAGTCAAGCAGTAGTTGCGGCAGCCGAAGCTGCACTGGGTCAGACACCGCCACCAATTGAGCAAATTACGTGGCACGACGCGATGAACCGCTTTGGAAGCGACAAGCCGGACTTGCGTTTTGGAATGGAACTTATTGAACTCACCGGAGTATTTGCAGCAACCGAATTTAAGGCATTTGCTACCGCGAAGTCGATTAAGGGTTTGCGGGTAGATGCAGCGACATACCCTGAAGCAGCCGCATCAGGTCGCAGCAAGCTAGATGCATTTACAGATCGTGCAAAGCAAATGGGTGCAAAAGGTTTGGTTTGGATCAAGGTTGGCGACGACCTGGCCTTAGATTCTCCGGTAGCCAAATTCTTAAGCGATGCTGAGCGTGCTGCACTGTTGCAGCAGATGCAGGCAAAGTCGGGCGACTTGTTGTTGTTAGTAGCGGACGAATGGTCTACAACTTGTGAAGTCCTCGGACATTTGCGCAATGACATCGGTCGTCCGCCGGTACATGAAGGTCCATACCGCTATGTCTGGGTCATCGATTTTCCATTGTTTGTAGGAATCAGTGCAACAACTGGCAAGCCTCAACCAGGACATCACCCGTTTTGTCAGCCACACCCAGACGACATTGAGCGCCTCGAATCAGACCCAATGAGTGTGCGTGCACTTGCATACGACTTGGTCCTGAATGGTTGGGAGCTCGGCTCAGGTTCGATCCGAATTCATGACCCAGAGATGCAACGACGCGTCTTTAGACAACTCGGCATTTCGGACGAGGACGCTGATCGCCGATTCGGCTTCTTTTTGCAGCCGTTTAAATACGGTGCACCTCCGCACGGTGGTTTTGCATTCGGAACTGATCGACTTGTGGCGATCTTGGCTGGAGAAGAAAACATTCGTGAAGTGATTGCCTTTCCAAAAACTCAGTCGGGGAGCGATCCGATGACAAACGCTCCTACTCCTGTGGATCCAGCGCAGCTCAACGAGTTGGGCATTCGATTGTTGCCTCCGCCAGCAAAGAGTTAGCGAAGACGAGCGATTGACTCAGGCCGACGATCTTTTCTCTGCGGCGGTTGCTGACAGGCTTCGCGCTCAGGCGCCACTTGCAGCACGGCTGCGACCACGCACGCTGGATGAGATAGTTGGTCAAGAACATTTAATCGCACAGGGTGCCCCGTTACGAAAATTGATTGAGGCTGATCGCTTGTCGTCAGTCATCTTGTGGGGACCACCGGGAACAGGTAAGACAACGCTTGCCGAAGTTGTGGCGTCGAGCACCAATCGTGCATTCGAGAGGTTGTCTGCAGTGACTTCGGGCGTCAAGGACGTGCGCGAAGCAATTGAGCGAGCAACGGACAGACTCGGACAACATGGGCGCTCAACAATTGTTTTTGTTGATGAGATTCATCGCTTCTCAACGTCACAGCAAGATGCTCTGCTTCCATCGGTCGAAAGTGGCATCATCACGTTGATAGGTGCAACAACGGAGAACCCATTTTTCGAAGTGAATGGTCCATTGCGAAGTCGGAGCACAATGTTTCGGCTCGAGACTCTTGGAGTCGCGGCAATTCGTAGTTTGCTAGAACGAGGATTGACAGCAGAAGGTATGACCGCTGATGATGATGCGCTGACAATACTTTCTCAACGTGCTGCAGGAGATGGGCGTCAAGGACTTACAGCTCTCGAAGTTGCGTGTGCATTGGCGCGACCAGACAGAGTCACGGTTGTACATGTTGAGGCAGCACTTGGGGTGAGTGCATTGAACTATGGCCGCGATGATCACTATGACGTTGTCTCTGCATTTATAAAAAGCATCAGGGGAAGCAATGTTGACGCCGGAATTTTTTGGCTGGCTCGAATGCTTGAAGCGGGGGACGACCCGCGGTTCATAGCTCGTCGACTCATCATCTTGGCTTCTGAAGACATAGGCATGGCGGACCCACAAGCACTGGTCATCGCCGTTGCTGCAGCCCAAGCGGTTGACCATGTTGGGCTTCCCGAAGCCCAACTCAATCTTTCGCAAGCAGTCGTGTATCTCGCTCAAGCTCCAAAGAGCAATAGTTCGGCCGTTGCAATTTGGAATGCACGAAGCGATATTCGACAAGGTGTGGATGTCGAAGTTCCCGCGCATCTTCGAGATGCGCATTATGCAGGCGCCCAAGTATTGGGTCATGGCACCGAATATCGTTCGCCACACGATAAGCAGCTAGAGATTAAAGCAAGTAGTGGAAAGGCAAGTAGCAAAAAGGATTTAGGTCAGAAAGTGGAACAGGACTATCTTCCTGCGCAAACTGAGGGTGCGGTTCGGCGGAATGATCCGTATTACAAGCCGCCGCATGGTTAATTGAGCGAAGTTTGGGTGTCAGCACACAACGAGGTGGTTTGAAATGATGAAGCGTCTTTTTTGGTTTTCAATGGGTGTGATGGCTGGTGTATTCGGTTGGCGCTACGCCAAGGAAAAGGCTCGCGATGCCGCAAGCCAGATCACTCCAGCTCAGGTAGCAAGCGATTTGTACGATGGCGCAGTCAAGCTGGTTAGTCAGGGCGCAGAGATTGTGCGTAACCTCCGCGCAAAGGACAGCAGTTTTGTAGACGATCAGAGCGAGTCGTACCGAAGCAATAACAAGTAAGGCCGCATTGTCCGACAACTAGACTTGAGGCAAATGTCGGCAAACAAAAGTTCAATCACTTCGGCTCAGCAACTCCGTGAAGCCTTTACTGGTTTCTTTGCGTCCAAGGGTCATTCGCCCGTTCAGTCGGCAAGCCTGATTCCGCATGACCCAACGGTGCTCTTCACCGTTGCGGGCATGGTTCCGTTCAAGCCATATTTCGTTGGTGACGAAGCCGCACCGTACAAGCGCGCTGTCAGCGTGCAAAAGTGTGCACGTGCTGGCGGCAAGCACAATGACCTTGACGACGTTGGTCGTACCAAGCGACATCTCGTGTTCTTCGAGATGATGGGTAACTTCAGTTTTGGCGATTATTTCAAATCTGATGCGATTCCCTGGTCGTGGGAGCTCGTCACTGAAGTATTTGGTTTTGACGGCGATCAACTGTGGATCACGGTCCACGAGAGCGACGACGAGGCTGAACAGATTTGGCACGACGTCGTTGGTGTACCTATGAATCGCATACAGCGACTTGGCGATGCAGATAATTTCTGGCAGATGGGCGACACCGGTCCATGTGGGCCTTGTTCGGAAATTCATATTGACCGTGGTGCGGCCTTCGGACCTGACGGTGGTCCTCTCAATGACAAGAAGGGCGACCGCTTTCTCGAATTTTGGAACTTGGTATTTATGCAGTTCAACCAAGCCAAAGATGGATCGCGCACACCATTGCCAAAACCATCGATAGACACTGGGGCAGGATTAGAAAGAATTCTGGCTTTGATGCAGGGAACCGATTCGGTGTGGGAGACAGATGTGTTGTTTCCGCTTGTTCAACAAGCACAGTCGCTGACGTCTGCCAAATACCGTGCTGGCGATTATGACGACCGAGACAGTTTTAGCTTGCGCGTATTGGCAGAGCACGCAAGGTCGGCAACCATGCTCGTCAATGACGGCGTGTTTCCATCCAACGAGGGTCGAGGCTATGTGCTGCGACGGATCATCCGTCGAGCAGTTCGCCACGCCTATTTGTTGGGCACAGAAAAATTGGTTATGCCAAAACTGACGGAGACGGCGCTCGAAGTCATGCGCTCTGCGTATCCAGAATTAGATGCGAATAAAGACTTCATCTTGGGTGTTTTAACCAAGGAAGAAGAGAGCTTCCGTCAGACGCTTAAAACTGGCGTCACGATTCTTGAAGATGAGTTGTCGGGTGGTTCAAAGAAGCTTGGTGGAAGTACCGCTTTCTTGTTGCACGATACGTATGGATTTCCCCTTGAGTTGACTCAAGAAATTGCAAGCGAGCGCAATGTTGAAGTTGATGTAGAAGGTTTTGAAAAAGAAATGTCGGCGCAACGCAAGCGTGCCAAGAGTGCGCGTAAAGGTGCTGCTGTCGATGAGTCATTTGTTGAGAGCTATCGGGCCGTGATGGAGCAATACGGCACCACAACATTTGTCGGCTACGAAACCACAGAATCAACAAGCACCGTGCTGTCCGTACTTCCTGTTGCGGGCGAATCGGTTGAGGGCGTAAACACCGTCGAGATTTTCCTGGACATCACTGCCTTTTATGCGGAGAGTGGTGGACAGGTTGGCGATACGGGAGTGCTTACAACATCAACTGGTGAGGCACGAGTAATCGATACCACATTTGCTTTGCCTGGTTTGAGAAAACATACATGCGAGATGACGCGCGGTGTGATCGAGCCAGGTCAGCAAGTTCAGGCTTCTGTCGATGTCGTTGTCCGTGATGCAACTCGACGAAACCACACTGCCACGCATGTTTTGCATTGGGCGCTGCGCCAGGTGTTGGGTGAACATGTCAAGCAGGCTGGCTCATTGGTGTCGGATGAACGTCTTCGATTTGACTTCAGCCATTACGCAAGCGTCACGCAGGACGAGATTGAGCAAATTGAGCGCCTCGCTAATGGCGAGGTGCTACGCAATACCCAGACACGAAACTATGAGACATCCAAAGACGAAGCAACTGCGGCAGGAGCAATTGCGTTCTTCGGCGATAAATACGGTGACATGGTGCGTGTGTTGGAGGCGGGTAATTCGATCGAGTTATGCGGTGGTACCCATGTGCGTGCAACTGGCGATATCGGCCTTATCAAGATTGTTGCAGAGTCTTCGATTGGATCGAATCTACGACGCATTGAAGCGGTAACGGGCGAGAACGCTTTAAATTTCGTATTAGATGCTTCGCGCACGCTTCACTCTGCGGCGGACTTGCTGGGTTCGAGTTCGGTGGAAATGATTGCAACTGTCAAACGAAAGTTGGCAGAAATCAAGGGCCTACAAGATGAGATCAAACAGCTACGTGGCGCTCAGGCCCGACAGCTTGCAGGCGGACTTGCAGCCAAGCATGCCAACGGCGTTGTGATTTCTCGGGTCGATGGCATTACGCCAAATGATTTGCGCGAGCTAGCACTCGCAATTCGTCAAGACACACAAGTGAAGCTTGTTGTATTGGGTGGCGTCACGGACTCTGGCGGCGTTGCACTTGTTGCGACAGTTTCAAGTGGCATATCGCTTTCTGCCGGAGAGTTGATTAAGGATGCTGCTAAAGCAGTTGGCGGTGGCGGAGGCGGTAAAGGTGATATTGCAACGGCAGGTGGCAAAAACCCTGAAGCGCTCGACGAGGCACTTGAAATTGCTAGACGAGTGGCGACTGAAGCCATCGGCTCATAGCATGCGCGCACTCGGGGTAGATCTCGGGACAAAGCGAATCGGTCTTGCAACGAGTGATGCGAGTGCAACAATTGCAACACCATTGCAAGTGCTGAATCGAAGTGGCTCGCGATTACAAGATCACCAGGCAATAGCGGCAATTGTGCAGGAATATGAAATCGATTGCATTGTCGTGGGGATGCCCCTCAGTATGTCGGGTGATGTTGGTGCTGCTGCTCAATCTGCCACAGTTGAAGTTGCTCAAATGACTAACGTTGTGGGAGTGCCGGTGCTCACTTATGACGAGCGATTAACAACGGTAAGTGCTCATCAGATCTTGCAGGGCAACAATGTGAATGCCAAAGATAGAAAGCATGTAGTCGACAAGGTCGCTGCGGCTGTGATGTTGCAGTCTTGGCTAGATGCCCAGAAACAGAATTTGATCAATGGTAGATAGACCGAATGATCGACGGATTGATCCGCTGATCAAATCCCCAAGTGAACAGAAACAGGTTGCCGAGAATTGGCATGACGATCCATGGGACATCGTCGAAGGCAGTTTTAACGGCAGTCTTGACGGCAGTGTTGAGCCTCGCGACTTTCGAGAGATCGCCCCGATGATGCGAGTCGTCTTGATCGCAGTGGTGTGTTTTTCATTGTTCTTGGGCGCTATTGGGCTGTGGTACCTGCACAAGGTCAATCCTTCTGGTGGCTCAAACATAGGAGTCTCATTTACCGTCAATGACGGCGACAGCGTGTCGAGTGTGAGCTCGCGTCTCGAGTCCGAGGGCCTGATTACAAGTGCTGGAGTATTTCGTTGGTATGTCGGCAGGAAAGGTGGCATCGAGCTCACGCCCGGTTACTACACGATTAAACCTCATGATCACATGGGCAACATTATGAAGGTGCTTTCAATTCCACCTTCAGCAACATTTGTGAAAGTGACGTTCCCCGAAGGATTCACTGTTTCGCAAATGGCTAAACGTTTAGCCGAAAAGACTTTGCGACTCAATGCCGACTTATTCAATGCAGCAGCACAAGACCCAGCAATCTCTGCTGCATACCGCCCTGCAGGGCAGACTTCACTCGAGGGCTTGTTGTTTCCTGATACGTATCAGATTTCTGGTGATGAATCTGAGAGCCAGGTCGTTACGCGGATGGTTCAACTGATGGAGCGCGTTGGACGACAAGAAGGACTCGATAAATCTCTGGATGTCGTTGGATTTCCGCCCTATAAAACATTGATTATTGCCTCGATGATCGAAAGAGAAGCAAAGACCGACGGTGATCGAGCAAAGATTGCTCGCGTGATCTACAACAGACTTGAACTTGGAATGAAGCTACAGATCGATGCGACGCTGTATTACGCAGCGCCCGAAGGTTCAACATTTATGGAAGCAAAAGAACTTGACACTCCTTACAATACGTATTTGTATAAAGGTCTCACACCGACACCAATAGCTAACCCTGGTCGCGCTTCCATTGCCGCTGCACTTAATCCTGCACAAGATCCTTTGCAGAACGACCCAATCTGCAAGGGCGTAGCAAGACCTTGTCGGTATTTGTTTTACGTCCTATCCGACAAAGACGGCAGTCACGCATTTGCTGCGACGCTCGCACAACACGAAGCAAATATTGAGGTATCGCGGGCAGCAGGGTTGTTGCCATGACACTTGAAGTAGCAGCAATAATCGGTTTTCCGGTTGCACAGAGTTTGTCGCCCGCAATGCATAATGCTGTGTTTCGCGAACGAAAGCTTGACTGGAGATATGTAGCGATGGAGGTGCGTGAAGACGCACTGAGCGGAGTGTTGCGGACACTCGGAGACACGGGCATAAAAGCACTTTCAGTAACCATGCCGCACAAAGAAGCAGTTTTCGAAATGCTCAACAGTGCTTCAAATGGTTTGGGGGATGTTGACGAGTCGGCACATGCGGCGCGGTCAGTGAATACGATCGTGATGAATGGCGGTCGACTGATCGGATCCAATACCGATGGTGATGGATGTTGCAACGCAGTCGAGCAAGCTGGTGTTGGAGTCTCTGGTTCTCGAGTTGTCGTTGTGGGTGCTGGCGGCACTGCAAGGGCGATAGTCGCAACTCTCGCACGTCGAGGGGCAAGTGATATTGCCGTTGTCAATCGGACTGAGTCGCGTGCGCAAGACGTGATTGCATCTGCGGCTGGCGCACGCGTTGGAACATTCGACGACATCGCAAATGCAAATATTTTGGTTAATGCAACTTCCGTCGGCATGGGCACTCAGGAAACTCCAGTTGAAGCGGTGCGGTTGCATTCATCTCTAGTAGTCCTTGATGCGGTGTATTACCCACTCGAGACAACACTGCTGCGAGACGCGAAGCATGCTGGAGCGAAAACGGTGGATGGATTGTGGATGTTGGTTCATCAGGGCGCTCTACAGCAACTTGCGTGGTTCAACGAGATTGGTGATGTGCAACTCATGCGTCAGGCCGCGCTCGACGAATTGGCGAATCGCGCTGTTAAATAGCCGCGCTGTTAAATAGCCGCGCCGTTAAATAGCCATAGTCGGCTGTTATGTCACAGGTAGTCTGTAGGTATGTTGCGTTACTTAACCGCAGGTGAAAGCCATGGCCAGGCCCTTGTGGTCATTGTTGAGGGCTTGCCCGCTGGGCTCGAAGTGACGGCAGAGCAGATACAAAATGAACTTGCTCGGCGTCGTCTTGGCTACGGACGCGGACCACGACAGCGGTTTGAAGAAGATGAAATCGTGTTGTTGGGTGGAATACGCCACGGCCGCACGCTTGGATCGCCTGTAGCAATTGAGATCAAAAACAGCGAGTGGTTCAGGAGCGACGTGTGGCACGAAGAGATGTCACCTGCTCCAGGCAAGACGAAGAAGCCACTCACTCAGCCTCGTCCTGGCCACGCCGATCTGACCGGAATGCAGAAATATGGTTTTGACGATGCACGTGATGTGTTGGAACGTGCAAGTGCGCGTGAGACTGCAGCACGCGTAGCAGCAGGTGCGCTCGCCAAAATCTTCCTCGGGACTATCGGCGTCGAAATTCTTTCGCATGTGGTGCAAATGGGTAGTGCCCGAAACACAACAGCAGTTCGTCCGCTCATGAGCGACTTGCTTGTAGTTGATGAATCTCCAGTTCGCTGCTTCAACAAAGACTCGGAAGCGCAGATGATTGCTCAGATTGAAGCAGCTGCAAAAGATGGTGACAGTCTTGGCGGGATCGTGGAAGTTCTTGCATACGGCATGCCGGTTGGTTTGGGAAGCTACGTACATTGGGATCGAAAACTTGACGGTTTGTTGGCGCAGGCAATGATGAGCATTCAGGCGGTGAAAGGTGTTGAGATCGGCGACGGTTTTGAAGTTGCTGGTCGGCGGGGTAGCGACGCACATGATCCGATTGTCTGGGACGAAGAGAACAATGCATACCGACGCGAGAGCACATTGGCCGGTGGCACAGAAGGTGGCATGACAACTGGTGAGTTGCTTGTTGTTCGTGCAGCTATGAAGCCGCTCGCAACTCTAAATCGACCGACAATGAAAACTGTGGACACGGTCACCAAACAAGAAGTGGTGAGCTTCAAGGAACGAACCGATGTCACCGCAGTTCCAGCGATGGGTGTTGTTGCTGAAACTATGGTTGCACTCGTACTCGCCAATGAAGCACAACGCAAATTCGGTGGAGACTCTGTTGCGGAGTTCGTGCGCAATGCTCAGGCATCTGCTGCATCGTTGAAGTGAGCGTTTCGACTCCACCAGTGATGAAAGCACAACCATTGGCGGCAAAAACTGGCGTGGTGGTACTGGTTGGCGTGATGGGAACTGGAAAGTCGACTGTTGGATCCGGAATCGCCCATGCTTTGCAGTGCGCGTTTATCGATTTGGATGTTCAGATCACTAAATCAGCGAAATGTACTGTGAGTGAGATTTTTGCACGCGGTGGGGAAACTGAATTTCGCGGGATTGAAACAGATGTATTGCTCACAGTTTTGGATGATGCACGTGCGCAGATCGCTCAACAGATTGCAAACTCTGTAGTTGTGGCCACCGGCGGTGGTGCGATCATTTCGCAAACCAATAGAGAGAAAATAGTTTCTGTAGCCGATCATGTGATTTGGCTCGATGCGCATGTGGATGATTTGGTGAAACGGACTTCAGCTTCAAAAACTGCAAGGCCGCTTCTAGCCACTAATCCGCAACAAGTATTGAGCGCACTCAGCAATGAACGGGCCAGTTTGTATGAGCAGATCGCAACATCAAAAATTGATACCACTGGGAAGCAAATCGATCAAGTGATTGATGCTGTATTGCAAATTCTTCGGCAGTCGGAGCAGAAATGAGTCGCCAGCAAGTAACCGTGCAACTTGGTGAGCGTTCGTATCCAGTGATTGTTGGTGCAGGTGTGCGAGTTGAACTCAATTCAGTTTTGCCCGCAACCGCACGTCGGGCAGTGATCGTCACTCAGAAGTCCATTCCTATTCAGGTTGAGACCAACATTCCGACCACCACAGTGGTGATAGGTGATAGTGAGCAGAGTAAAACGCTTGCGACAATTGAACATGTTCTTCGCGCTTTTGCTGCTGCAGGACTCAATCGCAATGACGTAGTCATCGGGGTTGGTGGCGGGCTAGTCACGGATGTAGCGGGTTTCGCTGCAGCTTCGTGGCATCGAGGAACTCCAGTCGTTCATGTTTCTACTTCGCTTGTCGGAATGGTCGATGCCGCGATTGGTGGCAAGACGGGTGTGAACCTTCCAGAGGGCAAGAATTTGGTCGGCGCATTTTGGCAACCACATGCGGTGTTGTGCGATACAGATGCATTGTCGACATTGCCGGAGCGCGAATTGCGCTGTGGTTATGGAGAGATGGCGAAGTATCACTTTCTCACTGGTGACGATTTATTGGCGATGGATCGAACTTCGCGAATCGCACGTTGCGTGCAGATCAAGGCTGACGTTGTTGCCAGTGACGAACGAGAAAGTGGACTTCGCGCTGTTCTTAACTATGGGCACACACTTGGTCATGCGCTTGAGATATCAACAGGTTTTGAGATCGCGCATGGGGAAGCTGTTGCTGTTGGAATGATCTTTGCGGCACATCTTGCTCATGTTCTTGGCCGGATTGACGAAGAACGAGTTGCGTACCATCAAGAGGTTGTTGCTGGTGCCTACGGTTTGTCGACGGCTCTGCCGCGGGATTGTCGTGCAGAAGACTTGATGTCGTTGATGATGGCAGACAAAAAAGCACTACATGGCCTGACTTTCGTATTGGATGGCCCAAATGGGGTTGAACTCGTTGCAGACGTTTCAACAGCAGCAGTGACTCAGGCCTTGAGTCGTATGGAAGTACGATAAGGACATGGCTAGTGCGATCAAGATTTTGTTGCTAAATGGTCCTAATCTCAACTTGCTTGGCACTCGCGAGCCAGAAATCTATGGCAAGTCGTCGCTGTCGGATCACATTGCTGTAGCTACTCAAGCAGCGGTTGCAGCTGGATTCACATTGGACGCATTCCAGAGTAATAGTGCTGCTGAATTGGTCAACAAGATTCATGAAGCCCGCACTAAGTATTCGGCGATCATTATTAACCCTGGCGCGTTTACTCATTATGCGTGGAGTATTTCCGATGCGCTCAACGCCTTTGACGGTCCAGTGGTTGAAGTGCACATCTCAAATCCTCAGTCGCGTGAGTCGTGGCGACACACGAGCGTTGTGGCGCCCGTTGCGATAGGCACGATTGCTGGCTTCGGTCAGCAGAGTTATGTGCTCGGTGTGCAAGCGATTGCCCACTTCCTCGACAACAAATAGCAAAGTTTTGCGGTCGTGAATTCGAAGCATTTACCGGCTTTGTCAACATTGCCACCGTTGTTGGTGACTGATCGTTTGCAACGAGTTTTCGATATTGCACAAGATTCGTCTGGGTCGAGTGCGTTCTTGGTCGTCTCAATGGACAACATTCGTTGGCTCACAGGTTTCACCGGATCAACGGCTCTGCTTTTAGTCAAGAACAATGACTCGGTTCTTATTGTCGATGGTCGTTACACGCAACAAGCCAATGACCAAATCCGTTTGTCGGGAGCTGCGTCGAGGGTGGTCGAAGCTCGAACTCAATCACTCCAGATGAAGGAGCTCTCACGAGAGCTTGATGGGGTGAAAACATGTGGTTTTGATTCGACGGAATTCACGATGTCCAACTTTGAGATGGTTGCTGCAACATGTTCATGTTCGTTTGTTGCTGTGAATGGTGTTGTTCAGCAGTTGCGCAGAATCAAAACCGATGCCGAAATTGCACGAATGCAATTGGCGGCTCACGCAACCGATATGGCTTTGGCCGAAGTCCAGTTGATACTTGAAGACGCATTATCTTGTGAGATATCAGAGCGAGATGTACGTGATGAACTTGAGTACAAAATGCGGCGATTTGGCGCGGACGGACCAAGTTACGAAACGATTGTTGCAACTGGTGCTAACTCCGTTAAACCACATCATCGTCCGACAAGCACACTTATCCGTGAGGGTGATTCTGTAGTGATAGATGTGGGCGGCCTTGTGGACGGTTATCACTCGGATATGACTCGTACCTTTTTGATTGGACAGGTTGCTGCGGAACTTGTGGCGATTCATGATCTCGTGCTCTACGCACAACGCGAGGGAGTGTCGGCTATTCGACCCGGCGTGAGTGGTGCATCGATCGACGAGGTATGTCGCAGCATCATTACGCAAGCTGGGTACGGGTCAGACTTTATTCATGGCACTGGACACGGTGTCGGACTGCAAATTCATGAAATGCCATGGGTGCGAACTGATTCCATCGAGCCTTTGCAGTGCGGTGAGGTAGTGACCGTTGAGCCAGGGGTCTATCGTGTAGGTGTTGGAGGCGTGCGGATAGAGGATTTGCTTCTTGTAACCGCAACATCCAGTCAAACCCTCACCCTGAGTCAGAAAGAGTTTTTGTGCCTGCCATCTCGACGAACGATCTAAAAAACGGAGTTTCCCTCAACATCGACAACACGTTGTACACCGTTGTCGAATTTCAACACGTTAAACCAGGTAAGGGCGGCGCATTCGTGCGCACAAAGTTGCGCAATTTGCGCACAGGCAACATGTTGGAGCGCACTTTTAATGCTGGTATCAAAGTTGAACAAGCAATTCTTGACAAGCGCGACATGCAGTTTTTGTACAAAGACGGCGATGACTACGTTTTCATGGACAATGAGACTTACGACCAATTGACGATCAAGCCTGTAGCTCTTGGCGATGCGGCAGATTATTTGATTGAGAACGCAATAGCGATGATCGCGAGTTACGGCGATGAAATCGTTAGTGTCGAAATTCCACCTTCTGTTGAACTCGAAATTGCATTCACCGAGCCCGGCATGCAAGGCGATCGTGTGTCAGGGGCACGCAAGCCGGCTACGTTGCAGACAGGCAAGGTAATTCAGGTTCCTTTGTTCGTCAATATTGGTGACCGAGTCAAAGTGGATACTCGCACAGCAGAATATGTGACTCGCGTCTGATCGTGTCGACCGACAAAAAACCGCGCGCAGGGGGCAAGGCTGCTCGCTCGGATGCTCGCGAGAGAGCGATGCATATTTTGTATGAGGCAGATACCAAAGGGCTGACCGGAACTGAAGTGCTTGCAATGCAAGTGCTCGGCATCGATGATCTCACAACGGAAATTGTGACAGGCGTTTCGACTCATTTGGATGAGTTGGATAACCATATTGTGGAGTGCGCGAATGGCTGGACACTTGCCCGCATGCCAGTGATTGATCGGAATGTTCTAAGAATGGCCGTTTACGAACTTTCGTACAGTCATGACGTGCCTGTAGCTGTGGTCATTAACGAGGCAGTCGAACTCGCCAAGACATTTTCGACAGATGATTCTGGGCGCTTTGTTAACGGTGTGTTGTCGGCAATTTCTAAAGTGGTTCGCATCACTTCATAACGATGAACCGTCTGTCTGCAAGAGTCCGACGCATCTCGTCATGGACTCTTGTAGTTGGATTGGCGATTGCCGCCTACATCGCATATTTCAGTTTCGTCACGGTGCAGATACATCGTGGAATCGGCACTTCGGCGTACGACTTTGGTTTGTACGACCAAGGTATTTGGCTACTGTCACAGGGCAAAACTCCATTTGTGACGCTGATGGGTCGCAATCTTTTTGGCGACCATACATCGTTTATTTTGCTGCCACTCGTGCCACTTATGTGGGTGTTCTCATCGACCAGTCTGCTCTTCGTCGTCCAAACAGTTGTTATTGGTAGCGGGGCCATACCCGTTTACGCATTTGCTCGAAAACAACTGGAGAGTGATGCGCTCGGTTGTATGTTTGCCTGCACTTATCTGCTGTATCCAACTGTCAGTTGGACAAATGTTGAAAACTTTCACCCAGATTCATTTCTGGGTTTGTTTGTTGCCGTCGCTCTTTGGGCTGCGTTGAGTCGAAAATGGCGCTGGTACGCATTTGCTGTTCTCTTGGCATTGCTGGTCAAAGAGGACGTGGTGCTAGTTGTCGCGCCAATTGGGGTGTGGGTTGCATTGCGTCGCGATCTGCGCATTGGCATAGCAACAGTTGTCGGTTCGGTTGGTGCAGCGTTGTTTTGTTTTTTAGTCGTGATTCGTGACTTGAGTGGAATGGCATTTAGGAATTCGTGGCGTATTCCATTTGGCGGAGTTGACGGTCTTGTGAGGACAGCATTCACTTCGCCGGGCAAGTTGCTTCGTTATCTCACCAGCGATGGTCGTGTTACGTATCTGATGCAGATACTGTTGCCAACGGGGGGTGTTTTCATTATTGCTCCAAGCGTTGCGTTGATTGGGTCAGTGGTGCTTTTCGCAAACATTGTCAGCACCTTCTACTACCAACATCAAATTCAATATCACTATTCATTGGTGGTTGCACCAATTTTGGTATTTGGCAATGTGTATGCAATCGCACGGCTTGGTAAATCGGCTCGCCGTAAGGCAACTTTGATAGTTGGGGTGGCGTCGATTGTTTCGGCCCTTGTTCTGGCGCCTCTGCCACTTGCACGCAATCAAATTCAGAAGTTTCCACCATCTAGCCCTGCTGTTGCGGCGGCACATGAATTGTTTGCTCAAATACCTCGCGACGCTGTGATTTCGGTATTTCACCCACTAACAGCACAGCTTGCTCGTAGGGATCGTATTTACGCATTTCCAAATCCGTTTCAACGTGCTCTGTACGGTCCAGACGTGTTTGCGGCAGGAGACAGACTCGATTTCGCAGATGAAATCGAATTCGTGATGCTGCCAATTGCGCTCTCTAAAGAATCCGAGCAGGTGTGGCGGGCAGAGATCCACGATTATCTCGTTGTTGCCTCTAATGCGTGGTGGATTCTGTATCGCCATCGCTAAAAGGTGCTACAGTCAGGGGCGCAATCATAAGATTGCGAGTCGTTAATTGAACCCTGTGAGGTTCAAACGAAGGGAAAACAGTGAGTAGTGCACCACAATCGGCAGTTGCCGTCATGTCTGGCCCCGATGTCACTCGAGCAATTAGTCGCATTGCTCATGAAATTGTTGAGCGCAATCACGGTATTGAGCATGTTGTGTTGGTTGGACTTCAACGCGGTGGAACATGGATTGCAGAAGCTCTTGGTGAGCGGATCTCGTCGATCGAGCCAAACTTTACGTTGCCAGTGGGTTCGCTCGATCCAACCATGTATCGCGACGACATCGGTCTGCGACCCGTTGTCGCAGGCTCAGCTAGCCATATTCCATGCGATATCAGCGGCGCAACCGTCATTTTGATAGATGACGTTCTCTACACCGGAAGAACGGTGCGTGCAGCTCTTGAAGGTTTGAATAACTTTGGTCGACCGCGCGCGGTTCAGCTGGCTGTGTTGGTTGATCGCGGACATCGCGAGCTTCCTATTCGTCCCGATTATGTGGGAAAGAACATGCCAACCCAAACGACAGATGAAGTGGACGTTTCGGTAGATGGCGTAATCGTCACATCGACCGGAGGGATGGGATCGTGAAACATCTGCGTTCGATCTCGGAATTGGGAGTTGATGGTTTATCTCGCATACTCAAACTCACCGAGAGCATGGCAGAGATCAATACTCGATCGGTGCCTAAAGTGCCAGCGTTGCGCGGCAAAACAGTGGTGAGTTTGTTTTTTGAAGACTCGACGAGAACGCGACTGAGTTTTGAAACTGCCGCCAAACGTCTGTCGGCAGAGACAATGAATTTCAGTGTCTCTACATCGAGCGTTAACAAAGGTGAAAGTTTGCGTGACACAATCGAAACCATTACCGACATGGGCGTCGATGCGTTTGTCGTGCGTCACAAGTCGGTTGGTGTGCCTTGGCAGATTTCGCAATGGACTAATGCATCGATCGTCAACGCTGGCGATGGTGCGCATCAGCACCCTACGCAAGCACTAGTGGATTGTTTTACGGTGTGCGAGGCTCTTGGCAGACAAGATCTCAGTGGACTCAATCTGACAATCGTTGGCGATATCAAACACAGCAGAGTTGCACGGAGCAACATTCAGGCTTTTTCTTTACTCGGAGCCAACATCACATTGGTTGCACCGCCGACATTACTGCCACTCAACATCGAGCATTGGCCGGTCACGGTCAGTAATGATTTGGATGCGGTACTTGGGAGCACCGATGTGTTGTATATGTTGCGACTGCAGAGTGAACGGATGGCGCAAGGGTTGGTTCCGAGTTTGTACGAATACAGCACGAGGTATGGGCTCGATGAGAAGCGAGTTGCTGCCCTGCAGGCGAGTGCCGTTGTAATGCACCCTGGGCCGATGAATCGTGGTGTTGAAATGTTGATCGACCCAAGCGACATACCTAATTCTCTGATTCACAGGCAAGTGACCAATGGTGTTTCTGTGCGTATGGCCGTGTTATTCGATTTGCTTTCAGCGGAGGAGCTGTCATGACGATTGTGATTAAGGGCGGAAGTGTCGTTGGGGCGAGCGGCGTTGAAAAGGTCGATGTGCTTATCGAAAATGACATCATTGTGAAGGTTGGCAAGAATTTGACAGGCAACATCACGCTTGACGCAACTGGTTGTCACGTATTTCCTGGATTCGTCGATCTCCATGCACACTTGCGAGAGCCGGGTCGCGAAGATATCGAAACCATTGAAACTGCCAGTCGGGCAGGAGCAAAGGGTGGTTACACAGCACTTATTGCTATGCCCAATACAAACCCTGCCCACGATTCAGTAACAGTGATTGAGTTTGTGCGCGAGCAAGGTCGAAAGGCAGGTTTGCTGGATGTGTTTCCGAGTGGCTGCATCACGATGGGACGACAAGGCGAAGCGCTAGCTCCGTTGGCCGAACTCAGTGCTGCGGGTGTGCGCATTTTTACTGACGATGGTTCGGGTGTGCAAGACCCAGTACTCATGGGTCGAGCTATGCAGTACGCAAAAACTCTTGGAGTAACTATGGCGCAACACTGTGAGGTGTCTGCACTCACTCAAGGCGCGGTCATGAACGAGTGTGGCTGCTCGTCTGACATGGGTGTTCCAGGTTGGCCCGCAATCGCTGAGGAAATGATGGTGCAGCGAGATATTGACATGTCACGGATGACTGGTGCGTCAGTGCATTTTTTGCACTTGTCTACAGCGCGTTCTGTCGAGTTGGTGCGAGCTGCCAAAAGCGAAGGTCTCAATGTGACTGCAGAGGTGACTCCGCATCACCTTTCATTGACACAAGAGTTGCTGACAACTTTCGACCCCATCTACAAGGTCAATCCACCACTGCGCAGCATGGCTGATATCCAGGCGCTCAAAGTTGGTCTGTTGGATAGAACCATCGATGCGGTTGCGACCGATCATGCACCTCATGCCAGAAGAGACAAAGAACTTTCGCTCGACCAGGCACCGCCGGGCATGATTGGTTTAGAGACAGCCCTCGGTGTCGTGTTGTCGGCGGTTGATCTCGATCCTGTGCAAGTCGCGGCAGTGATGTCACGAAACCCAGCCCGAATTGCGCAGATCACCGACAATCATGGTTGCAATATTGTGCCGGGTGACACTGCCAATTTGTGTGTCGTTGACATGGATGCGATGTGGCAAGTGAATCCTGCAAAGTTGGCTAGTAAGAGCAAAAATACTCCCTTCGTCGGGAGACAATTACGAGGTATTGTGCGCAGCACGATGTATCGCGGACAAATCACCGTTCTAGATGGGGAAGCACAAAAATGACAATTCGCGAATCGGTATTAGTGCTTCGAGATGGAAGCATCTTCGAAGGTGAGGCGATCGGGGCTGATCCTGTCGGCGGCATCGCAAGTGGAGAGGTTGTGTTTCACACTGCTCTTACCGGATATCAAGAAGTGATCTCTGACCCTTCGTATGCCGGTCAAATCATTACGTTCACAACACCGCATATAGGCAACTATGGAACCACGCCGCTTGACAATGAATCATCGCATGTTTTTGCTCGCGGTGTGATTGTGCGTGAGATGTCTCAGCGACGAAGCAACTGGCGCGCTAACAACGATCTTGATGCATACCTGCGCGGTATGAATGTCAGTGGAATTGCGGGGATCGATACCCGAAGACTTACTCGCGTACTCCGTGATACTGGTGCGATGCCCGGCGCTTTTGGTCAGGCGAGTCAAGCCAGTGTGTTAGCTCGTGCGCAGAGCGAGTTGGGTACATCCGGTATCAATTTGGTTAAACAAGTAACAACTACTCAGCCATACATCGTAGGAAGCGGACATTTGAAAGTTGTTGCATACGATTTTGGCATTAAGAGCACAATTCTTCGCTGCCTGAGCGAAATAGCAACTGTGCATGTTGTACCAGCTGATTATTCGGCTGAGCAAGTGTTGGCCCTAAGACCTGATGGCGTGTTCTTGTCTAACGGCCCTGGTGATCCAGAAACGGTCTTAGGTGCACCTGTTGCGATTCGCGCCATCATCGAACAGGGTGTTCCGATGTTTGGCATATGTCTCGGACATCAGCTCATGGCACTCGCGCTCGGAGGTAAGACGTTCAAGTTGCCTTTTGGTCACCACGGAGCAAATCATCCTGTGCGCAATCTGCGCACAGGCTCTGTTGAGATCACCAGCCAAAATCACAACTTTTGCGTTGACCCTGCATCGCTGAGTGACGTCGCCGACATTACTCACACCAATCTGAATGATCAGACCAACGAGGGCATGCGCGTTCGCGATGTTCGCGCATTTAGTGTGCAGTATCACCCTGAGGCTGGCCCTGGTCCGCACGACAGCAGATATTTGTTTAATGAATTTGCTCAGCTGATGGGACAACGCTGATGCCACGCCGTAGTGATTTGAAATCGATTTTGATTATCGGTTCGGGGCCAATCGTTATTGGCCAGGCATGTGAGTTTGATTACTCGGGTACGCAGGCGTGTCGAGTGCTGAAAGAGGAGGGCTATCGAGTTATCTTGGCCAACTCAAACCCAGCGACGATCATGACCGATCCAGATTTCGCAGATCGTACATATATCGAACCACTTACTGTTGACGTGGTTGCCGCGATCATTGCAAGAGAGAAACCAGATGCGGTTTTGCCAACGCTTGGTGGACAGACTGCTTTGAACTTAGCAATGGCATTGCACGCTCGCGGGTTGGTTGGAGTGCCAGGTACGCCGGAGTTAATTGGCGCAAATGCTGAGGCAATTGCAACGGCAGAGGATCGCGAAAAATTCAAAATAGCGATGATCGAAATCGGTCTGAACGTGCCTGTGAGCGGAGTCGCTCACAACATGGAAGAAGCTTTAGTTGTGCGCGACGAAATTGGGCTACCAGCGATCATTCGGCCCGCATATATTTTGGGTGGTCGCGGCACTGGTATTGCACACAACGAAGAAGATTTTAAGAAAATTGTGGCCGACGGCTTGTTGGCAAGTCCAATCAACGAAGTACTGATTGAAACTTCAATTGCCGGTTGGAAGGAGTACGAGCTCGAAGTCATGCGAGATCGTGCCGACAACTGCGTAATTATTTGTTCAATTGAAAACATTGATCCGATGGGAGTCCACACCGGAGACTCGATCACCGTTGCGCCGGCGATGACTCTTTCTGACGTCGAATATCAAAAGATGCGAGATGCGGCTTTTGCATGTATCCGTAGGGTCGGCGTAGAAACGGGTGGTTCCAACGTTCAATTCGCTGTTAACCCTCTCACGGGCGAGCAAGTAGTGATCGAGATGAACCCACGAGTTTCACGTTCGTCGGCGTTGGCTTCGAAGGCAACGGGCTTCCCGATTGCCAAGATTGCAGCGAAGTTGGCTGTTGGCTACACCTTGGATGAGATCTCCAATGACATCACCAAGATGACGCCTGCAAGTTTTGAGCCAGTGATTGACTACGTGGTCACCAAAATCCCACGATGGGCCTTTGAGAAGTTCCCTGGCACATCCGGAGTTTTGGGCACGCAGATGCAAAGCGTTGGCGAGGCAATGTCGATTGGCAGGACCTTTGCGGAGAGTCTGCAAAAGGCGCTGCGCTCACTTGAAAATGGTCGTTCTGGATTGAACTGTGATCCTGCTGAGCTCTTGATGCGAGAAAAATCTGACGATGAGATGTTGGCGCAGATTGCAATCCCAACGCCCGAGCGCATCTTCCAGGTGGGTGAGTGTGTGCGCCGAGGCATATCGCGCGAACGTATTTATGATGCGTGTCGCATTGACTACTGGTTTTTGGATCAGATGTCGATGATCACCGATGAGCGAGCGGTGTTGGATGCATGTGGAATCAAGAAAATGACGGTGCGTTCTTGGAGACGTGCAAAACGACTCGGCTTTTCTGATGCACAGCTGGCATATCTGTGGAAGGTTGAAGAGTCAACTGTGCGGGCAGCACGTATTGCTGCCGGAGTCATTCCGACTTATAAGGCTGTGGATACATGCAGCGCCGAGTTCGCTGCGCAAACCCCGTATCACTACTCGACGTACGAAGATGAAAATGAAGTACATAACTCAACAAAACCCAAGGTGATTATTTTGGGTAGTGGACCAAATCGAATTGGTCAGGGAATTGAATTTGACTATTGCTGTGTGCATGCGAGCTTTGCTCTTCGTGATGCAGGGTTCGAAACCATCATGGTCAACTGCAACCCAGAAACAGTGTCAACCGACTACGACACATCGGATCGTTTGTACTTCGAGCCGCTGACGCAAGAAGATGTAATGAATGTCATTGAAGCCGAAACGCTTGCGGGAGGTGTTGCTCCTCGTGTGATTGTCGGCTTGGGTGGTCAGACGCCACTGAAGCTGGCTAATCACATTCCGGTCGAACTCATTGCAGGCACGTCACCTCACTCGATTGACATTGCAGAGGATCGTAAGAAGTGGAGTGCATTGTGTGAGCAACTTAAGATCACTCAGCCTCCTGGTGGAACTGCACTCACAATTGATGAAGCAAAAAAGATTGCGTCAAAAGTTGGGTATCCAGTTTTGGTTCGACCGAGCTATGTACTTGGCGGACGCGCAATGCAGATTGTGCACGACGAAGCTCACCTGGAACGAGCAATGCACGAACTCAGTGTCGCTGGCACGCTGGGCAGAGAGGGTGGACTTTCCTCGGAGCGACCGGTGCTCATTGATCGATTCTTGGATGACGCTACAGAAATAGACGTTGATGCAATTCGCGATTCAACTGGCGAAGTGCTCATTGGTGCTGTGATGGAACACGTGGAGGAGGCCGGGGTTCACTCTGGTGACTCTGCATGTGTCATTCCTCCTCCAACGCTTGAAGCATGGGTTGTCGAGGCAGTCGAGTCATACACAAAAGTGATTGCTAATGCACTTGATGTACGTGGACTGATCAATGTGCAATTTGCTGTGGCCAACTCTCAGATCTATGTGATCGAAGCGAATCCTCGTGCGAGTCGCACAGTGCCGTTTGTAGCCAAAGCAACAGGCGTATCGTTGGCGAAAATTGCAAGCAGGGTGATGCTCGGCGCATCATTGGCTCAATTGCGATCAGAAGGGCTTCTGAAGAAACCTGTCAGTGGCAAACATGTTTCGGTAAAAGAAGCAGTACTTCCATTTAGTCGCTTTCCGGAAGTAGACACCGCACTTGGGCCAGAGATGCGCTCAACCGGAGAAGTAATGGGTATCGACTCGACGTTTGGTCGGGCGTTTGTGAAAGCCGAGATTGCTGCGGGAACAGAATTACCAACAAGTGGAATGGTGTTCTTGTCACTGAATGACCGAGATAAGCCAAGCGGACTTGTAGTTGCTAAGCGTCTACGCGAATTGGGTCTCGGCATCGTTGCAACAACTGGTACCGCTGATTATTTGCAGCGCTTCGGGCACCCTGTTGACCGTGTGGTTGGAAAAGTTTCGGAAAAGGATGACAAGCAGGTGACGCAACCAGACGATGCGGTTGAGTTGATCAAGCGGGGTGAGATTTCTTTTGTAATCAACACACCGCAGGGCAGAGGTGGTCGTTCGGACGGCGAAGCCATTCGCAAAGCCGCAAACATCTTTAGAGTCTCATCGGTAACCACGATTAATGCGGCGTTGGCGGCAATGCAAGGACTATTTGAACAACAGGAGCATCCACTTGAAGTGAAATCGTTGCAGGAGTATCACCAGCAGTGAGGTTTCGATCCAGGGCACCGCAGTTGGCAACGCATGTTGGCGGAGTGACCCTCAAGAACCCAGTCATGACTGCTTCGGGAACGTGTGGTCTTGGAGTAGAACTTGAGTCATACATGCCACTGCGAGAACTCGGTGCAGTAGTTGTCAAATCTTTGGCAGCATTTGAATGGGCGGGGAATCCAAAACCTCGGTTGCATCCAACGGCGAGCGGGATGCTCAATGCGGTGGGGTTGCAGGGTCCAGGTGTTGAAGTGTGGATCGCGCGAGATTTGCCCCAACTTAACGACATTGGTGCAACTGTTGTGTGCAGCATCTGGGGCTTTGGCGTGCAAGATTATGTTGATGCGGCGCAGATGCTTGCGCCTGTCAATGACAGGATTGCAGCGCTAGAGATTAATTTGTCTTGTCCAAATATCAAGGCGGCGGTAGTTGGAGAGAACAAGCCCCATGCAATGTTTGCTCACGATGCTGATCTCGCCGCACAGATCGTAGATGCTGCTCAAGTTTCCGGATTGCCACTGTGGGCCAAATTGTCACCTAATACAGACCGCATTGGCGATGTTGCTGAAGCGTGTGTGAATGCGGGGGCGCAAGCATTGACGCTTGTGAACACTTCTCTCGGAATGATCATTGATACAACAACTGGTCGACCGGCACTCGGAAATGGTGGTGGCGGACTGTCGGGAAGAGGCATTCATCCGATTGCTGTCCGAGCAATTTCTGACATTTACAGTCGAATGCCCAGTGTGCCAATTGTCGGCGTTGGTGGAGTGACCAATGGTTTGGAGGCACTCGAGATGATGTTGGCGGGTGCCAGCGCTATTCAGGTTGGCACTGCATCTTTTGCTGAACCACGGGCCGCGTACCGAATTGCTGGCGAATTATGCAGATGGGCGGAACGCCACAAAATCGCGGATTGGTCCGATGTGATCGGTCTGAGCCACCGCGGTGGTTTTCCTGCTTCGAGTAAGTAGAGATCACGGGCGAACGGTAAAATAGATCAATGACGACCTCAACAAAACCGCCAAGCGAGCGTCATACGGCGGTGTTGCCATTGCACCTTTTGCGCCAACAAATGGATGCAGTACTCGGTCAAATTGAGAGTGGATCACTCAAAATAGATTTGATTTTGTCCAACAGTGATCTCGATGATGCCAGCAGTATGTTGTATGCGTGCAAGATGATTGAAGTTGTTCCGGGAATCGGAAAAGTAAAAGCGCGACATCTGTTGGCGCAGATGAATGTGAGCGAGACAGAGCAGACCGGCAATCTGACTTTGGATCAACGGAACAAACTTGCGAAGTTGATTGCGGCAGAGGTCATTGCATCATGAGTGCTGACCGTAAGTCCTTGATCATTGTTGTTTCAGGTCCAGGTGGCGTTGGGAAAAGCACGATCGTTGAAGAACTAGTGAAACGCGATGATCGTTTGTGGCTCAGCCGGTCATGGACCACTCGCGAACGCCGCGAAGGCGAAATGCAAGATGCTTACAAGTTCGTGACGCATGAACAATTTCGCGAACACATCGCATCTGGCGGATTTTTGGAATGGACAGAATTTTTAGGAAATTTGTATGGCACTCCAATGCCTAAAGCGCCGGAAGGCAAAGACATCGTTCTCGAAATTGAAGTTGATGGGGCGCAACAAGTCAAGCGGTTGCATGTTGATGCGCTGTTGTTGTTCGTTCTGCCGCCGACAAGAGAAGAACAAAAAGCTCGTCTGGTCGGTCGGGGAGATGCAGAGCAAAAGGTTGTTCAGCGACTTCAAAAGGCAGAAGATGAAGAGCCAGTTGGCAAGGCTCTTGCCGACTATGTCTTGATTAACGACGATTTGGCCGAGACGGTAACCGAAATGCTCGACCTAATCGCTAGCGAACGGGCAAACCGTCTCCAGTAGTCAAAACGGTCATTTTGAGCCCTTTTTGGGGATACAATCAACGCTTCGGTGAGTCGCTTTGGCCCCGAACCAGATTTGAAAGGCAAACCCGTGGCAACTGAAGACACCATGATGACCCCCCGTATTGAGAGCCTGATGAAGCGCACTGCATCCAAGTTTGGCCTCGTTACTTTGTCCGCACGTCGCGCCCGCGAGATTAACTCGTACTTCAATCAGCTAGGCGAAGGCCTTGGAACAATGGTTCCGCCACAGGTCAGTTCAACTTCGCGCAAGCCACTCTCCATTAGCTTCGAAGAGATCGCTGCCGACAAAATCTTGAGTGTTCCATTGTCGGTGTACGAAGAGTTAGAAGCCGAATTGGACGAAGAGTTGTTGGACGCTGTAGCGGACGATGTTGTGAGCGAACTTGAAACAGTCGAAGAGGCTGTTGCAGAAGCAGAAGACGTTGTAGCAGAAGATGTTGTAGCCGATGTTGTTGCTGACATAGCTGTTGCGGAAGTGGCTGATGATGTTGCTGCTGACGTTGAAGTAGCTGTCGAAGAAGCAGCCGAGTAGCTCTTTCTCAGTTGAGTTTCGGCTCGCTCTTGTTCTGATGAATTTGCTTGCAGGCAAACACATAGTTCTTGGTGTTTGCGGAGGCATTGCCGCATACAAGTCGGTTGAGTTGTGTCGCTTGTTGGTGGATGCAGGTGCACATGTTGCGCCGATCATGACAAGTGACGCCGAACATTTCATAGGCAAGGTCACACTGTCTGCACTTGCTTCCGAACCAGTACACACAACGTTGTGGGATGATGCAGATCCGATACCGCATACCCGCCTCGGGCAACGTGCCGATCTGATCGTTGTTGCTCCAACAACGGCTCGTGTCCTCGGTGCATATGCGGCTGGCATTTCTAGTGATCTCCTGACTGCAACTCTGATTGCAACTCGCGCACCTGTACTCGTGTGTCCTGCGATGCATACCGAAATGTGGGAGCACCCTGCAGTGCAGGAAAATATTGCAACTCTCCGTCGTCGTGGTGTCAACGTGATGGATCCAGAGTCCGGTCGGTTAGCTGGCGGCGATATTGGAGCAGGTCGACTTGCTGATCCGAAGCGCATTTTTGATGAAATCGTGCAGATACTGAAACCTGGTGATTTGTACGGAACTCATGTTGTTGTGACGGCAGGAGGCACTCGCGAACCAATTGATGCTGTGCGCGTGATTGCCAATCGTTCGAGTGGCAAGCAGGGTTATGCAATTGCCGCAGAGGCCAATGCCCGAGGCGCAAAAGTAACGCTCATCTCAACAGCAGAACTTGCGGTTCCGTTTGGTGTCACATTGATCGCAGTTGAGACAGCACAACAGATGCAAGATGCAGTAAATTTGACTGCACAGCATGCCGATGTTGTGGTCATGGCAGCTGCCGTTGCCGACATGCGGCCAGTAGTTACATCGATTTCAAAAATGAAGAAGAACCCTGCCACTGGCGTCATTGATGGATTGGAAAGCATTGCTCTTGAAGCAACACCCGACATCCTTGCGAGTTTGGGTGCGTCAAAGCGATCTGGTCAGGTATTGGTTGGGTTTGCAGCAGAAACAGAGAATCTTGTCGAGAATGCTCAAGCCAAACTGCAGCGCAAAAATGTCGACCTGATTGTTGCCAATAATGTTGCTGATGCCGGGGTTGGCTTCGGCCATGAGACCAATGCAGTGACGCTGGTTGCACGCGGGGCAGAGCCAGTTGTGGTCGGGCTGACCGATAAGCGATCTATTGCTAAATCGGTAATTGATGCGGTAGTCCTAATTCGTAGCCACTCGACCCACTAGTCTCGTCACGAACTATCTACTAAGGAGCAACGTTGAAGAACTTCACTTTTACCTCTGAAAGCGTCACCGAGGGTCACCCAGACAAGATGGCGGACCAGGTCTCCGACGCAGTGCTCGACGCAATTCTCGCAGAAGACCCACAAGGTCGCGTTGCGTGTGAAACGCTCCTCACCACAGGTTTGTGTGTTGTAGCAGGAGAAATTACGACATCTGCATACGTCGATATTCCGAAGTTGGCTCGCGAAGTAATTAAAGACATTGGCTACGACAACGCGTTGTACGGCTTTGATGGCAATACGTGCGGTGTGATTGTTTCAATCGATGAGCAGAGCACCAACATCGCTCAAGGCGTAGACAAATCCGAAGAGTCACGCGCTGGCAAAAGTGGTGAAGACTTGCTCAACAGTCAGGGAGCAGGCGACCAAGGAATGATGTTTGGTTATGCATGTGATGACACGCCAGAGTTGATGCCACTTCCAATTTGGCTTGCACACCGCATGGCAGAGAAGTTGGCTGAAGTACGAAAGTCGGGTGCAATTCCATACTTGCGTCCAGACGGTAAAACCCAAGTCACATTTGAGTACGAGAATGGCAAGCCAGTTCGCTTAACGACTGTCTTGATCTCGACACAGCATGCCGATGGAACACCGCGTGACACTGTAATTCGTCCGGATTTGATTGAACAGGTCATTCGTCCGGTGATCCCTGCACAGTTCGCTAACGACAAGTACTCAGTGCACGTCAACCCAACAGGTGAGTTTGTCAAGGGTGGACCGCATGCAGATACCGGTCTGACCGGTCGCAAGATCATCGTTGATACATACGGTGGTATGGGTCGTCACGGTGGTGGTGCATTCAGTGGAAAAGATCCATCCAAGGTTGATCGCTCGGCCGCTTACGCCGCTCGTTGGGTTGCCAAGCACGTAGTTGCTTCAGGCGCTGCGACACGTTGCGAAGTGCAGGTTGCCTACGCAATTGGTATGGCGCAACCGATCAGCATCTTGGTTGAGACTTTTGGAACAAGTGTTGTCAACGAAGAGCTCATTGAAGATGCAGTTCGTTCAGTGTTCGATCTTCGTCCAGCAGCTATTTTGCGCGATCTTGACTTGAAGCGTCCGATTTATCGCAAGACAGCCGCATATGGACACTTCGGCCGACAAGACCCAGATTTCACCTGGGAGACATTGTCGCGCTTGAAGGAATTCAAAGCCGCAGTCAAACTCTGATCAGTCGTGATGTCGTGGCGGTAATCGCACGCATCGTTCCTGATGTAACCGGCGTTGACAAGGTTTTTGATTATCTCGTACCCGAGTCGCTTGTCGACAATATTTCTGTTGGGGATCGCGTTCGCGTGCCCCTGCACAATCGCAATGTTGCAGGCTGGGTTCTAGAACTTGGTGACACCACAACACAGTTTTCCGATGTGGTTGAGAGTCGGTTACTCAAAGTCATCAAGAGGTTGGGCAAGGGGCCATCGCAAGAGGTAGTAGATCTTGCACGTTGGGCTTCGCGCAGGTGGGTGGGCCGTCTTCGTGCATTTTTTGTAGCAGCTTCACCGGCGACACTTGTGGCGACATTGCCTGGTTCGCGTTATACGCAGGTCTCAATGCGAAAGAAATTTGACGTTGATGTGCAAGCAGGCGATGCAGTAAATGAGGCTGGGGTTACTGTTTTGCGCAGAGGCCCAGCTTGTAGTCCGCGATCAATAGTGCTTACGGCTGCTTTAAACGGTCCAGTGCTCGTTGTAATCCCGACACTCAATCGTGCTCGTCTCATGGCGGCGTCTTTGCGCGAATACGGACTCACCGTTGCTGTAATGCCTGGGGACTGGGCGGTTGCTGCTGGTGGAGTTGATGTGGTGATTGGGGCGCGTTCTGCAATCTGGTCAAGCGTTCCTGCGTTGAAGAGCGTCATCGTTATCGACGAGCATGATGACGCGTTGCAAGAAGAACGCTCACCTTCATGGCATGCTCGAGATGTTGCAATAGAGCGTTCCAAGAAGCTTGGAATTGCTTGCCTCTTGGTTTCTCCCGTTCCAAGCCTTCGTGCCCTGCATGGTGCTTCTCGTTCTGTCGGATGTTTGGATCCCAATACAGAGGCGAGTCATTGGCCAGAAATTCGGGTTGTTGACCGTCGTCTGGATGAACGCTGGTCTTCTTCGATGTTGTCTTCAGATTTGATCGAGCAGCTGAGAGATCATTCGCGTCGCATTGTGTGCGTGCTTAATGTGAAGGGGCGCGCACGATTGCTTGCATGTGGCAGTTGTCGGGAACTTGTGAGATGTGATGTCTGTGAGGCTGCGATGACAATGTCGGCGAGTAAACAGCTCGAATGTCCTCGGTGTGCACACTCGCGACCAGCGGTTTGTGTCAAATGTGGATCAGGAAAACTTGCAGTTATCAAAGCAGGTGTATCTCGGCTGCGCGAAGAATTAGCTGCAGCCGCCGGGAGGCGTATCGATGAAGTAGTAGAAATTTCAGGGGGCGATGTTATTGACAGGAGTGCCAAAGAGAAAAATTCGGAAGTTGTAGACCAAACGAAAATGCTGTTTGTTGGCACTGAGGCTGCGCTACATCGTGTGCGCGATGTGGACACAGTTGTATTTCTCGACATTGACCAAGAGATCTCGGCGCCTCGATATCGCGCAGCGGAGATCACGCTTACATTGGTTGTACATGCCGCGAGGTTGGTGGCGCGAAAAACAAGTGGGTCAAGTAAAAGTGACGGTCTTGTGATGATTCAATCGATGTTGGCGGATCACTCACTGTTGCGCGGACTTGTATCTCATGATTTTGAAGAGTTTGTAGATGAAGAAATGGCGAGACGTAAGTTGATGCAGTTGCCTCCGTATGGCGCATTGGCCCAAGTGAGTGGAACGGGCGTTGATCAACTTGCCGACATATTGCGTAGCAACATATTGCTTCAGGTTTCGGCAACCAATAAAGATTCGGTATTAGTGAAGTCGAATGATTGGGAAATACTCGCAATCTCGATTTCTGATGCGCTCGTTACAGCATCAACTGGTGAAAAGAAAACTTTGCGAACTAAGACGCAGATTGATCCGCCGCGCGCGTAGGGCGTACGCGCAAAACTCGGAATCCTTGTTTGCTGACCAAGCGATCAACTTGGTAACCGATTGAGGTCAGCCAAACGGCAAGTGAGTCGGAGCCCAAATTTCTGTTGACTACGAGCCAGGCCTCACCAGAAGCGGTGAGTTTTGACAACCACAGTTGTAGGAGAGCGTGTAACTCGTTCTTGCCGATACGGATGGGAGGGTTCGACCAAATCAGATCAAAGCGCAAATCCTGAGGAACCGAAGTTGGTAGGAGGGTAGTGATATTCCGCAAATTGTTCAATTTGGCATTTGAGGCTGTTAGTGCAATGGCGCGCTCGTTGACATCGACTGCGTAAACAGTTGCCTTTGGTGCACGTGATGCCAGTGTGAGTGCTATTGCGCCCGAGCCGCATCCGAGGTCGAGGAAGTTGCCCGTTGCAGGAGGTCGCGCAGCAGCATCTATGAGCACCATGGTGCCTGCGTCAATGCCCTTGCGAGCGAAGACGCCACTGTCTAACACCACCTGCAATATTTTGGAATCAATGTGAAGCTTCGCAGATTTTTGTTTGCTCGTGCCCGCAGTTGACTCGGTTCGTGGTTGATTGGTGAAGTACTGCTCGTCGCTCATAAGCCTCGCTAGCCTTACACCATATGGCACAGAGCACTCCAACAGGCGCACCGCACGGTGGCTTTACGATTCGAACATATGGCGACCCCGTGCTCAAGAGCATGGCGGCAGAGGTAACGAACGTCGATGGCAAGATCGCAACTCTGTGTGAACAGATGTTTGAAATGATGTATGAAGCCCCAGGGCTTGGCTTGGCTGCACCGCAGATCGGTGTTCAAAAGCAGATTTTCGTTTATGACGTAGACGATGACCCGCAGATAATCCTTAACCCAACGATTGTCGAGTCCTCTGGAGAGTGGGTGTATGACGAGGGCTGCCTCTCGATACCTGGTTTGTATGTAGAGATGTTGCGGCCGAAACAAGTTCTTGTGCGTGGATTGTCAATTGACGGTGAAGAGATCCAAATAGAGGCTGACGAACTATTGGCCCGATTGTTTCAACACGAGATTGATCATCTCAATGGAGTTCTGATGTTTGACCGCATGACACCCGATCAGCGCAAACTCGCATTGGCGGAGTATCGACGTCAAGAAGAGCAACCGAAAACAAGCGAACCGGTGCACCTGCGATTGACGTGAAATCCATCGCAGCGTTGCCAAAGGGACGAACACAGCGGGTCATCTTTTTTGGCACTCCTGAGATTGCAGTTGGTCCGCTTCGAGCACTAGTCGCTGCTGGTTTTGTTGTTGATCTTGTTGTAACGGGTGTAGACAAGCGCAGGGGTCGCGGTTCACAAACATCACCGAGTCCGGTGAAGCAGGCGGCTAATGAATTGCAGATCCCTGTAACTCACGACGTCGCAGATGCGATCGCACATGTAACTAAAAATGACACAACTTCCGAAAGCTTTGCTGGCAGTTATGTCGGCGTGGTCGTTGCGTATGGCCACATCATTTCTACTGAAGCATTACAAGTTCTGCCAATGATCAACATTCATTATTCGTTGTTGCCCAGGTGGCGAGGTGCAGCACCAGTAGAACGGGCAATTTTGGCAGGAGATGAACAAACAGGTGTGTGCATCATGCAGGTGGTCGAGCAACTTGATGCTGGAGATATTTTGTTGTCGGCATCCACTCAGATTTCGCAAACAGACACGACGTCGAGTTTGCGCGCACGGCTCGGCGACATTGCGATTCCATTATTGATTGACGTTCTTTCCACCGGTGTGTCATCAAGTAATCCGCAGAGTGGCGACATAGTTGTGGCGGCAAAGATCACGCAAGCAGATCTAGAAATTGATTGGTCAAAAACAGCTGTAGTTGTGGATAGGCAAGTACGCGTAGGCGGTGCGTTTACATTTTTTAACGGTAAACGATTCAAAATTCATTCGCTTAAGGTTTCAACCGAGATTTTCATCTCGGAATCTGGCAATATGGTTGTTGTGAACGATCGGGTATTGGTGGCGTGCGGTCAGGGAGTCGTTGAACTTGTTGAGGTTCAGCCAGAAGGCAAGCCTCGCATCAGTGCTCAAGATTGGAAGAAGGGTGCGCGATTAGATGCGCAGAGTCGTTTCGGTTCATGAACGGTGTCGTCGCAAGTTTCAATAGCCACAGAGGTCTTGGCTATATCGCAGTGGGCGATACCCAATACTTATTCCACTGTGCTGAGATCGTCGATTTGACTCGCGAGATTGAAGTTGGTGCTCGGGTGAGCTTTGTCGAGGCTCATCGATTTGGCAATCTTGAGGCTTCCGAGATCATCAAGCTGTAGGTGGTGCTACGGCGCCTTTGATCTGCACGAATGCCAATCGGATGTTCCCCAATGCATCATTGAGCGTTGCGTGCTCTTCTCCGAGCCGTGGTCCAAGTCCTTCTACGAGGCAGGCAACTGCGTCGATAGCTAATGCGGCCTCAACTAAATGTGGCGGCTCGGCCGACAGATGGATGGCAGCCAATTCGTAGAGACCCATGATGTGGTTGACCACAACCACTTCTGCTGGGGCCTCACCTAAGCGCTTGCGGGCGTCGGCAAGGGCATCGGCAGCATCTTCAAGTTGGTCTGTTGACGGATCGGTGGGGAGTTGACTCATGTGCGATACGCTAATAGCCCAAGTGGGGAACATTGTTCCTCCACCTGACCACAAGATTTCAGCACAAATATCGTCTTTAGGGACGTGAACCGGAGCTGGCAAGTGCGTTTGGGTCGGCAGTGCTGGTGAGGCTTTGTGCCCAGCGCTTCGACTTCTGCGCGCCTACCAACTTGGTGAACATCACTTGAGACGCCATCAACTACAGGAGGCCACACCGCTTGCATAAGAGAGTCCAGCCATAGCACCGCCAATTAACGAACCACGGTACAACGAAAGAATTCGCGCTCGCGAAGTTCGCCTCGTTGATGCTGATGGTTCACAAGTTGGAGTCGTATCAATTGTCGAAGCACTCG
>JBIIAC010000006.1:0-24774 GCA_044240045.1 Ilumatobacteraceae bacterium | reverse complement strand
TGATCAACGAAATCACCAAGGCCACTGTTCAGGCAACGGGTGGCAGACTGCAAGCGGAGCAAGGAACTATCGCGTTCTTTCGCTGGGCCGCAGCAGACCAAAATCGTTTCAAGTTTTTGTTCGACAGTGGCACACGCAATGACGCAGAGTTTGCAAGTGCAGTACGTCGAGTGGTTGACAATTCCGCAAATGCAATTGCTCCGTTGATTGCGATCGATCTAGATGCGGCACATCTACGCACACTCGCACATGGGGTTATCGGTGCAACAGAGGGTGTTGTACGCCATTTGCTCGACAACAACATTGCATTCAATCCAGAAGTCATCGGAAAACAGGTTGCGGATCTCGTGTGGGCAGGCCTACGCGGTGTCGGACGCGAAACGATAGGAGACTAAGTGGCAGCTGCAGGCGAACATCACCCAGCATTCGAGGAATACTGCGAATGTATTTTTGAGTTGCGCGAAGACCATATCGATGTGATTCAAGCTCGAGTGGCAGACCGTCTTGGAGTCTCCCGCCCATCAGTATCCGAAATGATCAAGCGCATGGAAGCCGAAGGCCTGATTGTTGTTCGCGGTGCGAAGATTGCGCTTACTTCGGATGGTGATGTTCTCGCTGAACGAGTGGTACGCCGTCACCGCATCGCCGAAAGATTCCTTACCGACGTGCTCGGGCTTTCATGGGCAAATGCACACCACGAGGCCGGCAAGTGGGAACACATCATGAACCAAGACGTAGAGAGCGCAATGAATAGAGTGCTGCACAATCCGACTACGTGCCCGCATGGCAACCCAATACCTGGGTCTTCATACCGTCAAGAACGCCTCTCAAAGCTCAGCGATGTTGTTGAAGGAAAGTTGTTCACCATCAGTCGCATCCCGGAAGAACTTGAGTTTGCACCTGGCATTCTCGAAATTCTTGAACAGGCCAACCTTAAGCCTGGCCATAGTGGCACGATCGTTACCTCAAACAAAGATGGGTCGCGTGTCGTGCGCGTTGACGACAACGATGTAGCACTGGATGAATTTACTAGTTCACGAATTCTCGTTCTTGCTTAGAACCATGCAGAGTGCGAGCATTACGTCAATGAGAAAAGTTTGCTTTGCCGCATTATTCAGCGCTTTGACATTTACTAGTGCAGGTTGCGCAACCACAATCAACCTTGCTGCACCGACCACGCTCGCTCAACCTGCTGTCACCACTTTGCCAACGGGAACTATCAACGAACTGTTTGGTCAAATGCAATCGACTATGTCGGAGCTTTCACTTGCAATCACTAACGAAGATAAGCCTCGAGCCAAAACAACTCTTGCAACTGTGCTCAATATTTGGGGAGCACTTCAGCCACAAATTGTGGCTGAGGGTGGCGAGACAGTTGATCAAACTGTCGAAGATCTGCAACGCATCATCGACCTTGCTTCAAGTTCTGTGCAGCGCACGCGCCCAGCCGATGCAGATAAGGCAGTGAGATTTCTTGATTTAGTAATCCAGTCGCAACAGTAATTAGCGAAGTAATAAGCGAAGTAATTAGCTCTGCATTGATTGCGGCAGTGGCTCGCTATGCACGACAGTTAAACGTTGCGTCGAACGAGTAAGTGCAACATACAAGGCTCGCAGACCGTGTACCTGGCTTGCGACAATACGCGCAGGCTCAACCACGAGCACTCCGTCTAATTCAAGGCCTTTCACGACGCTCACTGGCACCACCGTGAGACGCGAGTCAAGCGCAATTGTATTCGCTCGCCCGTGAGCTACGCCAGCAGCAGTGAGCGCATTATCCACGGAATCGGTCATGTCGTCAGGGCAAACGATTGCAACATTGCCCTCCCCAACATTTGTTAACAGAGTCTTTGCCTGTTCGATCACAACATCAAGTAAGTCTTTGCTGTTTTTTACTGCCACAATGTCTGGGCCAAAATCGCCTTCTCGAACCGATTTCGGAGCACGCAATGAAGGAGCAGCTTCAAGCATTACCTTGTCTGCCAGCGACATGATCTGTGCAGGGATTCGATAACCAACTGTTAAACCGATTACTTCTTGCTCGCGCTTCTGTGGCAAATATTGCAATAAGTCCGACCAGTCATTTGGCGCGAAAGGGCCTGTTGCTTGCGCCAAGTCACCAACGACAGTCATTGCCCCGCTCAGCGACCTACGCGAAGCCATGCGCAACTGCATTGGTGTCAGGTCTTGTACTTCGTCGATCACGATGTGCCCAAACACTCGTACTTCATCGGTCTCATCGATCTTGCCGTTCTTGCGTGGACGTGGCCCCAACAATGCAAGTGCTTCGTCAAGCAATGCAACATCGCTATCGCTCCACAACACTTCGGCGACTGAGTTGCTTCGTGCGCGCACTAGGCATTCATATTCTTCTGCAGAAAATTCGTCCTTGGCTGCTGACTTCACAAGCGCTGCAGATCCAAACAAGTCATGCAGCATTTCGGCCGGCACAAGCATCGGCCACATTCGCGCCAGGGTTGCACGAAACTCTGGAATGTCTCGTAGCGAGTCGCGCAAAGTATCCACATCGGCGTCCGGGTTGCGACTCGACGCGATCATTGCGGAAATCACTTCGTTCTCGACCCAACGATGCGCTGCATTATGACGTCGGAAGCGTCGTCGTGCATCGCGAACAATGCGCGCGGACTCTGCTGCTCGCAATCGCATGTAACCAGCGCCGTACGGAATCTCAACATCATCACGCACGGGTCGTTGGCGATCTTGTACTGCTTTTGCAATCACCTTTGCCATCCGAATATCGCCCTTGACACGCTTTGCAGCGTTCGTGTCGATCACACCAATGCGATGACCTGGCACCAAGTCGGCAAGCACAACTTGTTCAACGCCTGCTTCGCCCAACGAAGGCAACACTTGCTCGATGTAACGCAAGAACACGCGGTTAGGACCAATGACCAATACGCCCTGATCTTCGAGCGGAAAACGAAATGTGTACAACAAGTACGCGGCACGGTGCAGTGCCACAACTGTTTTGCCAGTGCCCGGGCCACCTTGCACAACGAGCACGCCGTTGTGACCAGAGCGAATGATCTGATCCTGTTCGGCTTGAATTGTTGCAACGATGTCACCAAGCTGACCAGTGCGTCCGCGCGCAAGCGCTGTCAACAATGTTGAGTACCCTCGCAAACCAGTTGCGGTTTGCTCAACACCAGACGCGACACCTCCACCAAGACCTTCATCGTGACCGACGCCTAGATGTCCTTCACCAAACAATTCATCTTCGATGCCCAATAATTTTTGACCGTTAACTGCAAAATGTCGGCGGCGAGCAAGGCCCATCGACTCACGACCAGTTGCACGATAGAACGGCTCGGAAACTGGGGCACGCCAGTCGACCACTACGGGCTCGCGGTGCTCGTCGGCGACAGCAAGTCTGCCGATATGAAAACTTTCGATCTCGCCCTCGGATTCGCCGAATCGGTCGATGCGTCCAAATACAAGTGCCGCATCGCCAAGATCTAATTGCGTCAGACGTAACACCAATTGTTCGTCGAAAGCATTGCGCTCGTAGCGCGCCTGAAACGTGCCACCCGTGTCGGCTTCATTGAGTGTTCTGATACGCCACGCGTCGGTCCGACTGCGTTCGAGGCACTCATATGCCCTATCAATATGGGCCTGTTCGGCCGCGAGGTCTGGGTGATGTTGGCTCATTTTGGGGTCTTGCAATTCTACCGTCTGTTTTTATGAGCTCGATCTGCCTACAGCACAAATGGGATGTCAATATCCACATTCGGACACGAACGAAGGATCCGTATGTTTGCAAAAAAATGGTTGCTTGCCCCACTGCTACTTGGGTTGTGCGCGTGCGTCACGCAGGGCGGTGTCCTCCAACTCGATGCCGGCAAGGTGGTGCTATCTCCAATAAGTGACATGAGCTTGGTGCTTGATTCGGTCCCCGTAACAACAAATGCCGCCGCCGATCCACCACTCGACATGGTCGAGCAGTTGCGCAGAGACTTCATAGCGGACGACGACTATTACCACGAGTGCATGGCTACGCCGAAAAATTGCGATGTTTCTCGGATCTCTGCTCCTCATTCCCCACAGCGTGCAGACCTTATTAAGCGCGTGCGCGATTATTCGGCAGCAAATATTCATGCTCAATCGGGTTCTGGTGTTGCACTCATCCGAATCGATTCGCTCAGCATCATTGATGCAAATAATGCGATAGTCAATACATGTAGTTACAACTCAATAGTCATGGTCGACGGTGGCGCAACCGACAGCCTCCTCGACGACATTATTTTTAACGATGCTGTTGCTTCGTATCTGTCAACTTGGACGATGACAATGGACCACGGTGTCTGGAAAATATATTCGTGGACAACACGCATGACCAAGTTCAATGTTGATCAATGCGGATTCGCAAACTCGTGAGATTACATACAAAAAGCATCATGTTTATTGCCATTGCGGCAACACTTGTGAGCAGTGTCAGTGCAGTTATGACGCACGCAGCACAAGCGCCGCAAATTGACGGATCGACTATCGATGCCAGTGGCTCGGCGCACGGCGACCAAATAATTGCTGGCATTGAATATGGTGCATCTCCCGCGAATGGCGGTGGTGCAGACCCCGAATGTGAATGGTCAGAGTCTCTACCCCGCGATGCAAGCGCAACCGGACCGGGCACTGCCGTAACAAAACAAATTGGATCCACCAGCTACAGGTTGTTTAACTACACATGCCCAGCCCGTGATCAAATGACCACGTATCACTGGATTCCACAAATGTCATCGGGTCAGCTCGCGCAACATGCCGCGTCAATTGTCTATGACAATCTTCCAGCGATGTGGGGCAACTTTGCTCCACCCGCAAGGCGAGGATTTGTCGATGTTGGGACATGGATTTGGGTCAACCCTTTGTTGTGGATTCCCGTTGCAGTCACCGCATCCATCATCACTCCAGCAGGAATTATTTCGGTAACGACTAAAGCCACACCAAGGAAACTGATTTTCAACCCCGGTGATGGCGATTTGGGATCTGGCCCACTCACATGCGAAAACTCAGGATTAATTTGGATGTTGCAATTTGGAGACCGCTTACCTTCTCCATGCATGTATACCTATCGTCATTCTTCAGCGACACAAGTAAGTGGTTTATTTGAGGCAGACGTTGCAGTGCAATGGCATGTCACATGGTCTACAAATTTGGGGGCGAGTGGAACAATTGGTGACCTGACGCTGCACACGTCGCATCAAATGAACATTCGCGAGGTGCAAGCCCTCATCAGTCGCTAGCAGTTGCAATTGCACCGATTTCTGCATGCAACGCATCAATGAGGTCAACAGCGCCAACTTCTATATCCAAACCCCTTCGTCCGCCGCTCACAAAGATTGTCGTATGCAGCACTGCGCTCTCATCGATAACAGTTGGCAGGATCCGCTTCTGTCCAAACGGACTAATACCCCCAACGACATAACCAGTGATGCGTGACGCATCGCGTGCTGCCACCATTTCGCAACGCTTTGCGTGCAACACTTGCGCCAGTGCTTTGAGTGAAAGTTGGGTATTCACAGGGACAATCGCAACTACAGGTCCATTCTCCGACTGCGCCAGAAGCGTTTTGTAGACCCGATCCTCTTCCACACCAAGCGCACGTGCCGCTGCCCTGCCGTATCCAATGTCGTCTGTGGTGGCTGCATCATGGTCAAAACTATGCGCAACATAGTCAATCCCAAGTTGCTCGAGGGTCACGAGGGCTGGCGTGGCTGCCTTCATGGGCACATCATACGAAACAAGATACGAAACAAGAGCCAAAATACGTAGTAACGAGGGCCCACACCTGACACACTGAAGCGTCGCTTAAACAGCGCAGAAAAGGAACACCCCATGCCCGTTAGCAACTCCCGAGACACCATTCTGATTGAGCGCCGTTATGCGGCAGTTTTCAGCACTTTGACCGATGATTCAATCGTCAAACTTGCTGGAGCAGTCGAAGAGAAACTGCGCGATGCTCTTGCCAAGGTGCTCGCACTTCCAGCCGGTGCATTTACTGAGCCAGCCACACTCGCACCAAAGATTCGTGAAGCAATGAAAGAGCGTCGTTCGTACCTCGACACTGGTGTGTTGTTCGGTGAAGGTGCAACAGAGCGAGCAATCGAATTGCTCGGCGATCAGTCAGACGACCCCAGTTTGGAAGATCTGCAACTTGTGATCCCAGCGCTTGTCGAAACTTTTGGCCTCGACGCAGTTCGACTCATGGCGGTTCAGTATTCGGTTTCACTTGGTGGTTTCCGCAAACTTGTTTTAACCGATGATCGATTCAAAATTCCAAGCGCACCAGCAACCACCACTCGTGGTGCAACTGGTAGCTCAACTGTCGATGCAGCAGCACAAGACGAAAAGCGTCGTGCACGTGCAGAGCGCAAAGAAAAAGATCGTCTCGGCAGAGCAAAAGCTGAAGCGCAGCGCCGCGCCGCATACGGTCGCATCTAACTCAGCGCAGAGAGATCACCATGTCGCTCAAACTTGCGTCAGTTCAAGGTCGAGCACATTTTGTAATTGGGTCTTCAGCTGAGTTTCGGGTTGTCGATGTTGAACACTCCAGCAATGGATCACTGCCAAGCGATGTGATGTCGTGTTATCCGGTTTGGCAATCGCTTCGCGCACATGCTGCAACGTTGAGTTCAACGGACGGGGTTGTTTGCTCAATCGAACAACTTGACTGTCCTGTGCCTCAACCACGACAGCTGTTTGCAGTAGGACTGAACTACAAAAAGCATGCCGAAGAAATGGCTAGCCCAATACCAACGACCCCACTCACGTTTGCCAAGTTTCAAAGCTCGATCAACACGCCATGTGGCGACGTTCAACTTGTTGGCGCGACATGTGACTACGAGTCGGAGCTCGTCATCGTGATCGGAACTGGCGGCGCCAATATTGCTCAAGCAGATGCCTGGCAACACACCGCAGGTATCGCTGCAGGTCAAGACATCTCTGACCGCACGCTGCAATACAGCGGCGTGCCGCCACAGTTCAGCCTTGGTAAAAGTCGCACTGGTTTTACGCCGATTGGTCCGTGGGTTGCCGATATGCACGACAACTCAAATCGCGACGATCTGCGTCTCACATGCTCGATCAACGGCGAGATTCGTCAAGACACCAAAACCAGCGACATGATCTTCAACATTTCGCAAATCATTTCGTATCTGTCTGGCATCTGCCAGCTATTTCCTGGTGATGTAATTTTCACCGGTACCACTGCTGGTGTCGGTCACGGGCATAAGCCGCCGATCTACCTACAGAGCGGCGACATCATCGAGACAACCCTTGAGGGCGTTGGAATAATTCGCAATCGCTGCATCTAGTAGCGCGACTGGCTCGTCTCGCATTAGATTTTCCAGTTATGCAAACCGGCAACCGAACCGTCATCACGGGGGCCAATTTGGTCGACGGCACCGGTTCCCCAACACGTCACGCCGATGTTGCATTTGTTGACGGCATCATTACCGAGGTTGGTGAACCAGGTTCGGTTTCAACAGCCCAAGCACATCGCCACATAGATGCCGACGGATTACTGCTCACTCCGGGCTGGGTCGATGTGCATACGCATTACGACGCTCAGGCAACATGGGATCCATGGTTGACACCAAGTAGTTGGCATGGCGTCACATCCGTAGTGATGGGCAATTGCGGAGTTGGTTTTGCACCGGCAGCACCCGACCGCCATCAATGGCTTATCGACCTCATGGAAGGCGTCGAAGATATTCCTGGCTCCGCAATGGTTGAAGGAATCAAGTGGGAATGGACTTCGTTCCCCGAATATTTGGACGCCCTTGAGCGCACTCCCCACATCCTCGACATGGGCACACAGATTGCGCACGGTGCACTGCGAGCATTCGTGATGGGTGACCGCGGTGCCGCCAATGAAGACGCAACAGCCGACGATATTGCCAAGATGAGCGCGCTCACCGAAGAGGCACTGCGTGCTGGCGCACTTGGTTTTTCTACTTCGCGCACGTCCTTACATCGCAGCAAGCACGGCGAGCTTGTGCCGGGCACAAATGCTCAGCCAGATGAGTTGTTTGGCATTGCCGACGCGATGAAGCGAGTTGGTCACGGCATCTTTCAGTTTTCTCCCGAACATTCGCGCGTGCCCGTTGATGAATGGCCGTGGATGCAAGAACTTGCGCGCAGATCTGGCGCCACTGTCAGTGTCAACGTCAATCAATTAGATGACGGCAGCGAAGTGTGGCGCAAAACTCTTGCATTGCTCACGAAGGCACATGCCGATGGCGAAAAGATCGTTGCTCAAACTGCTGGTCGGTCTATCGGCATCTTGATGTGCCTTGAGGGCAGCGTGCATCCGTTACTCGCCCACCCCGCATATCACGAAGTTGCTCACTTGCCATTCGCCGAACGCATTATCGCGCTCAAAGATCCAGTACGACGTGCACGATTTGTGAGCGAAATACCAACTGATGGATTTTACAACGGACTCGTAACAAAATCTTTGCATCGCATGTACCCGGTCACAACAGCCAACATCGATTACGAGCCACACCCCAGCACAGCAATAGGCGAAATTGCTCAGCGCACTGGGGTAGCACCGATGCAGTTGATCGTCGATCATCTACTGGCAAACGATGGCAAAGGCATCATCTACTCACCATTCTTCAATTACATCTACGGCGATCTTTCGATGACGCATGAGATGTTGCAACATCCACAAACACGAAATGGTCTCAGCGATGCCGGTGCACACTGCGGCGCAATCTGTGATGGTGGAATGCCAACATTTATGCTCACGCACTGGGCACGTGACCGCACTCGTGGTCCAAAGCTTTCCCTTGAACACATCGTCTATCGTCAAACGCGACAAACTGCAGAGATACATGGCTTGCTTGACCGCGGCATTGTTGCTCCTGGTATGAAAGCAGACCTGAACGTGATCAATTTTGACGAGCTGGGTTTCGACATGCCATATATGGCCTATGACTTGCCTGCTCAGGGCCGGCGCCTCGTGCAAACTGCGCGTGGCTACAACAAAACATTTGTGAGCGGCGTGCAGACTGTTGAAAACGATGCATTCACCGGAGAGTTGCCTGGCAAACTCATCCGTGGTCCGCAGCGCTAACAACGCTGCGAGTTTCTAGCTCGTCATTCCCCCAAGGCCGACAAGCCCACGTGCAAGTTCTATCTCGCCCATATGGCGCAAACCGTGTTGATAAATCCAGCATTCAATCGCATCCAACACCGTGATACCCACGTCGCCTGCCACCCGGGCCGAATACGTCGACTCAATCTGCGGAGGAAACGGACGGGCAATCACAACTCGGGTCAATTCGCTTGGATCCAATGTCTCGAGCCATGAATGCACGCGGCTAAATACCAACTGCAAGTACTCCTGAAAAGCTTCATAGTTGCCAATGCGTTGGCCGACCATTTCTTCCACAGTTTTATGCTTGCCATGATCGGCGATGGACGGATTAACGCGGGCGTTCCATTCGTCGTTCCAGATCGGAGCCACTCCAGTGATCATCATGAACGATGCATCAATCATGTTGACAATGTGAAACAAACTAAAAGCAATTGGCATGACACCTTCGCGTTCAAAATGATTGACATGATCAATCGTCATCGTGCTCAACGCTTGGTCATACAGCGAATGTAGGGCCTTCATGCGTCGCTGTAACGAGTCGAGAATCAGTTCGTTTGACATAAATGTGTTATTCCTTTGCTGCTTCGGTTTTCAAAAACGCATCGATGTCGGCCTTTGTTGGTCGACTGCGAATTTCGAAATGCACTTTAGAGATCGTTGAATTAAACGCAAATGGCGCAATGTAATCACTGACCACTGGCGACAGTTGATCGCTTCCTAAATCCATTCCCATCGAACCAAGCACTCGCACAATTTTGGGAATGTGCACAGATCCGATGTCTTTTCCATCAACCATCAGCGTGATCGTGCCAGTTGAATCTTCGCGATCGAATCGAACCGCAATCTGATGATTGCCCGGTTTGAGAGAGATCGGAGCACTTGCTCGCTGATGTTTGCCGAGCGCGTTGTAGTCAAAGTGCAAAACGGAATCTTTAACGAAGAACGAGTGTCCGATGTTGTGCGCACCGCGTGCGTAGATCACGCCTTCTATCGGCTGATTGCCCACGACTACATCTGCAGTAATCGTCCACGCCCGACCGCTCAACAATGGGCATGCATCTGCCGGAATATGGGCAACAGGTGGATAGTACGTGTACGTGTTTCCGTAGTGCGGCGAACCCGGACGCGACTTTGTACCAAAAATCTCAATGCCGCGATCGTCCAGCGGAAGTACACCGTGTAATTCAGCTTGCTCCCACCACAGCGCAATCATCTCTTTGAGCTTTGCTGGTTGGGTCACAGACAAGTCGTGCATCTCCGAAAAATCTTCGTCGAGTTTGTACAAACCCCACGTGTCGTTTTCGTACGGCACGTTTTGATCATGAAATGTGACTGCCTTGTAACCATCTGCCCAGATCGCGCGATGTCCCATCATCTCGAAATATTGCGGTCCGCGCTTGGTTTCTCGCGTTGAAGTATTGAACGTGTACGTCAGGCTCTCCCCGTGCATTGGCATCTGTCCGTGCCCATTCACTACAGGCGGAACAGTGATACCGAGCGCGTCATACACCGTTGGCGCAATGTCAGTGATGTGACAAAACTGTGAACGAATGCCCCCTGGCTGATCAATTCCTTTTGGCCAGTGAACAATGAGCGAATCACGAATACCGCCACCGTATGTTTGTGACTTGTACCAACGGCTCGGCGTATTGCCTACCTGCGACCAGCCCCATGGATAATTGGAGTGCGCATTCTTGGTGCCAATGTCGTCAAGCCGGTTGGCAACCATGTCGTCTACGTCTTCCCACATGCTGTTGAAGAAACTGAATTCATCGACAACACCCTGAGGTCCACCTTCTCGACTTGCACCATTGTCCGACAGCAACGCAATCATCGTGTTATCTGTCAAATTATGTTCATCCAAAAAGTCAAGTAAGCGACCGATCTGTGCGTCGGTATGGTCGAGCATCGCCGCAAAAGCTTCCTGCAAGCGGCAAGCAAACAGTTTTTCATTGGCAGTCAGTTCAACCCATGGGCGAACGCCAGGGTTACGCGGCGAAAGCACGGTATCTGCTGGAACGATACCCATCTCGATTTGTCGCTTAAACCAAACATCACGATGCACGTCCCAGCCTTCGTCAAACTTGCCACGCCACTTTGCCAAATAACTATCAGGTGCGTGGTGCGGTGCATGCTGCGCACCGAATGCGAGATACAAATAAAACGGACGATCGGGTCGCACTGAAACTAAATCTCGAATCCATGTTGTCGATTGATCAACAAGATCTTCCGATAGGTGGTACCCCTCCTCTGGGGTGCGCGGCGGCAAAATATGTTGATTGTCGCGAGTGAGTTCTGGATAGAACTGATCGGTCTCGCCATTCAGAAATCCGTAAAAGCGATCGAAACCTTTTTGCAGTGGCCAATTGGTGTGGGGGCCTGCTGCAGTGCACTCTTCCATTGGGGCGAGGTGCCACTTGCCTGCGCACAACGTTGCATAACCCTCGAGTCGTAATACCTCGGCCATCGTGGCCGCCTTTGGAGTAATGCCTCCACGCATATTTGGAAAACCTGTATTCCAGTTGGACACACCGCGCATACCTACAGCGTGATGATTGCGACCTGTCAACAAACTTGCACGTGAAGGCGAGCACAACGCTGTCGTGTGAAAGCCGGTGTATCGCAAACCGTTCTGTGCGAGACGATCAATATTGGGCGTGTGCAGCGTGCTTCCAAAACAACTTGGATGCGAAAAGCCCATGTCATCAAAAACGATCGTGATGACATTGGCCCCATGCAGACCCTTTGGCAAGTCTGGCCATGCGGGAGTCGAGGTCTGATATGACGAATCAATTGTTCCCGCAAATTCAGGTTCGTTTGGGTGCATCGACTTGCTTTGAGCCATTTCACTATCCCCCATCTTCCAAATACTGCAGTTCTGATTTTTACTTCAATAATCTTTTCTCATAGTGTATGCAAAAAGTTTGCTAGGTTCGTAATCGCATAAGCAATTAAACAAATACCACATCAATACGGGAGACCCCATGGAAGTCATTTTGCTCGGCACAGGAAGCCCAATGCCAGACGCCAAGCGCGGAGGCCCAGCAACATTGGTGAAGGCCGGTGCAACTCAAATCTTGATCGACGCAGGTCGTGCAGTTGTGATGCGACTCACCGGAGCTGGCTCGTTGCCCATCTTTTTGTCGGGTGTTTTGATCACACATCTTCACAGTGACCACCTCACCGATCTCAACGATGTCATCACCACGCACTACATCATGAGCCAGGCAGAAACTCCACTCCATATATACGGCCCACCACGCACACAAGAAGTGGTCAACGGAATCCTCGCATCACTCGCACCAGACATTAGTTATCGCCTTGCACATCACCCAGACACTTTGTGGTGGCAACCAAAAATCATCGTCACCGAAGTAACTCCTGGCATGACGTTCACACTTGGTGAGGCACAGATTTCGGTCGGTGAGACCAATCACGCGCCAGTGGAACCAACTGTTTCATATCGTGTTGAACACGAGGGCAAATCAGTTGTGCTCGGCGGAGACGGCATTCCTTGCGAAACACTTGACGCTATTTGCAAAGGCGCCGATGCATATGTGCAGACTGTGCTGCGTGCAGATCTCGTCAGCCTTGTAAAAAACAAACGTTTCCTCGACATTTTGGATTACCACTCGACAGTCGAGCAAGCAGCACAAACAGCAACCCGTGCTGGTGTTAAGAAATTAATTTTGACGCACTACGTACCGAGCATTCAGCCTGGTCAAGAAGAAGAGTGGCGCGCACTTGCCGCCGCGCACTTCGCAGGCGAAATCGTGCTCGGCGATGATCTCACAGCAACAACTATCTAACTGTAAATACAAAAAGCACAAACACGAAAGAGCACAACATGAAAACATTGCGCACACCAGACGAACGTTTTGCCAACCTTGACGGCTATAACTTCGAGCCCCACTACTGCGATATCTCCGACCTCGAGGGCGGAACGCTTCGGGTGCACTACATCGACGAAGGCCCACGCGATGCAGACCCAGTGCTGTTGATGCACGGCGAGCCATCGTGGTGCTATCTCTATCGCAAAATGATTCCAATCCTCCTTGCAGCAGGACACCGAGTTGTAGCCCCCGACTTAGTCGGCTTCGGTCGCTCCGACAAACCAACTGAACAAACCGATTATTCATACGCCAGGCACGTTGCATGGATGAGCGAATTGATTTTTGACAAACTGCAATTACGCCACATCACATTCTTTGGTCAAGACTGGGGCGGACTTGTGGGTCTGCGACTAGTCACTGCCGAACCAGAACGATTTGACCGAGTAGTTGCAGGTAACACCGGCTTGCCAATCGGCCGCAAGGCAGATTTTTCTTCCAACGATGCATTCATGCAGTGGCGCAACTTCTCGCAAACCACTCCAACATTTCCCGTTGGCACAATTGTTAGCGGCGGCAGCCTCAAAGCACTTTCGCCTACAGAAGTCGATGCATACGATGCACCATTTCCAGACGAGACATACAAGTCCGGGGCGCGCATCTTTCCAACTTTCGTTCCCGTGACGATTGATGATCCGTCCAACCGTGACAATGAGATCGCGTGGGGCGTGCTGCGCAAGTTTGAAAAACCATTCTTGTGCACATTTAGCGATCAAGATCCGGTCACTGCAGGTGGCGAGAAGGCGTTTATGCGAGACGTGCCAGGTGCGGCTAACCAACCACACGTGACGATCAAAGACGCTGGTCACTTCTTGCAAGAAAACAAAGGCGAAGAGCTGGCCGCCATCATGGTTGAGTTCATTGCAAAAAACCCGCGCTAGCAACTACACGCGTTGGTAATTGCGCTGCAATAGATTGGTTGCGTGAAGCACAGTCGACTGGTGTTTGCATTGGCCTGCATCACTACAGGTTGCACTTCAATAACTTCTGGTACAAGTTCGTCTCAGACGGTAGTTTCAACCACTTCTACAACTGCAGCGTTATCAAAAGAAATAACCTTTGCCTTTACCGGCGACATACTTTCGCACACTCCCCTCATTGATCAAGCCAGACGCACGGCGATTGCTAACTCCACTCCAAAGCGGCAATTCAACTATGACTTTCGACCGATGTTTCTCGACATCAAACCCTTGGTCAGCGGAGTTGATATTGCTGTCTGCCATCTCGAAACACCGATAGCGCCAGACGGCGAGGAGCTTTCTACCTACCCATTCTTTGGTGTGCCAAAAGAAATTGCTATGGCAATTGGCGAAGCTGGATTTGACCGCTGTTCAACTGCAAGTAATCACACATACGACCGAGGTAACGACGGCATCGATGCAACCATCAACGCACTTCAAGACGCAGGCGTTGAGCAATCGGGAATGGCTCGAACACCAAAGGAGATTGAGCCGCAAATCTTCACGGTGAAAGGAATCGATATTTGTCACCTTTCCTACACATTTAGTTATAACGGCCTCATCATGCCTGACGAGACACAATGGCGCTCTGCCATCATTAATACAAAACGTATTTTGCGCGATGCACAGCGTGCTCGCGAGTTGGGGTCACAAGCCACCATCGTGAGCATGCATTGGGGAACAGAAAAAGAATCCACCGCAAATTCAATGCAGACGTCAATCGCGGACGAACTCACCGCATCCGGGCTTGTTGACCTGATTGTTGGTCACCATGCTCACGTCGTGCAACCAACCAAACAGGTCAATGACATCTGGGTGATGTACGGGTTGGGCAACGTGCTATCTAATTTGCCCACAGACGAACGATGGCCGGTGAATAGCCAAGATGCAGTAATCGCTACAACGTCGTTAGCAATCAATTCGGTTGGTAAAGCAGTTTTTGAAAAACCCGTGATGCACCCAACATGGGTAGATAAAACACATGGCTGGGTGATACGCGACGTACAAAAGAGTTTGCAATCTTCGACAGTTTCGTATGGACTTGCACGAGAACTTGAGTCATCACTGGGGAGGACAACTCAAGTTCTCGGCGACTTTATTGGTCCCTATTCCTCCCTGCCGTAGCCAAGGGCGCCATGCTCAAAAATATCGAGCCCACCAATTTCTTCTTCTTCACTCACTCGCAGACCAACTGTTGCCTTGAGAACTGCAAACAGAATTGTTGCAGTGATAAACACAAACGCTGCGATCGAAACCACCCCAATGATTTGGCTCACCAGTTGGTCAGTCCCGCCGCCATAGAACAACCCCTTAGCAATAACGCCATCAATTGACTCGTTGGAGAAGAGGCCTACAGCAATAGTGCCAAAGGCTCCGCACACACCGTGCACCGAGATTGCGCCAACTGGATCGTCAATTTTGATTTTGTCAAAGAAGTTTGCGGAAAGAACTACGAGTAGTCCCGAGGCTGCCCCAATAATTGTCGCACCAACAGTAGTTACCGCAAAACATCCTGCAGTAACACCAACTAAGCCGGCTAGTAAACCATTGCCGGTCATCGCAACGTCTGGCTTACCCTTCATCCACGTCACAAGCATTGCTACCGTCGCACCGGCAGAACCAGACAGCAGTGTGGTTAGTGCAATCCGTCCAATAATTGGATCGGCGCCTAGTTGCGAACCAGGGTTAAACCCGAACCAGCCAACAAACAAGATGAATACACCAATCAGCACGAAAGGAATTGAGTGAGCAGCGATTACCTTTACCGTGCCATCGGCACCGTACTTGCCAATGCGAGGACCAAGCGCTTTCGCTCCCGCAAACGCCGCGACTCCACCCGTCATGTGCACGATGCTCGATCCCGCAAAGTCGTGAAAAGGCGTAGAAAGTTGATACAACCAACCTCCACCCCATTGCCAACGCACCACAATTGGATAAATCAACGCTGAAATCACAATCGAATAGATCGCGTACGATTTAAATTTCGTTCGTTCAGCCATTGCCCCAGACACAATCGTTGCAGCTGTAGCTGCGAATGCAACTTGGAAAACGAAAAAGGTGGAAGGTGTCAGGTTGCCGTAAGTAAATGAACCCTCACCCAAGAACCAACCCGAACCACCAAAAAATTTTCCAATTCCAGACATATCTCCACCAAACGCGATTGCAAACCCAACGGCAAAAAATGCAAGCGCACCGAGACACAGATCCATCAAATTCTTCATCATCACGTTTGCCACGCTCTTAGCACGAATCATCCCAGCCTCAACCAGGGAAAAACCAGCCTGCATGAACAACACAAGGGTCGCGGCTACCAAGATCCAGACATTGTCGAGAGTGGTTTGCAGACCCTGAGCAACTTCTTGGATCGAAGCCTCTTCGGCACCAAATGCCACAGTGGGTAATGCGTTTGCTGCCACAATGCCAAATAGTGCTGCTTTAACAAACAGTTTTTGACTTACTTTCATGTTGCCTCCGATAGATGTTTTGAATGTGCATATTTGTTGGAGGCCACGCTGCAAACCAACTGCATGGGAAGTTAGGCCAAAAATATTTCCAAAGCATCTACACAATGTTTCAGGATTGTTATTGTTTGTGAACGCCCATGGCTACCCAACGCAAGCAACCGAAACATTCAGTTAATAAACTTGAGTTGCCACCGCTCGTTGCCGAGCGCATTTCCTGCCCACTGACCAAATGGCAAGGAGAAATTGGCCGCTGCCACTGGTGTAACGAAATAATTACGGGTAAGCGACGCACCACCTGGTGCTCAGACAAGTGTGGTCGCGCTTGGCAACGTGAACACATCTGGAGATTTGCACGCTCGTCCGCAAAACGCCGAGCCAAATACCATTGCATTCGCACCGGTTGTACCGCAGCACGACGCGATTGTGAGGTCAACCACATCGAACCTCGTGAAGGCAAGGGTTACGGACCGGGGTGCCATCACCACTTGCAGCCCGATGCCACAGGTCGGGGCGGACTCGAAGTGTTGTGTCATGCACACCACGCCGAAATAACCGCCGCACAAGCGACTGCACGTGCCACCGCAAGAGCAACCGCGCGACGCGAGGCTCAGGCCGAAACCGAAACTACGATCTGACCCATGGCTTTTCGAGACGGCGACGGATGGGTGATGTGCTCATGCGGTCACAAACACTGGGGACTCAATGGCGCTGCAGGTCTGCTGCTCATTCGCCTGGACCTGCCCGAGCCACACGTGTTATTGCAATTGCGTGCAGCATGGACTCATGGCGGAGGCACTTGGGCGCTGCCGGGGGGCGCACTCGATAGTCACGAAGATTCCGTGACAGCCGCTGGCCGCGAAGCGACCGAAGAGGCAGGTATAAATAGTGACGATTATTTGGTGCGTGATGTTTTTAGTGACGATCATGGTCCGTGGTGTTACGACACAGTGATCGCACACACCAACGGCGACGCAGGAGCATTTGCCGCCAATGCCGAATCCGATGACCTGCAATGGGTAACGCTCGACAAAGTTGAGACCTTTTCGCTGCACGCTGGCTTAGCTAGAGCGTGGCCACAATTACACAAGCGGGTTTTAGCAACTCTCAACTCGTAATTCCCGCAGATTAGGCTGTTGCTATGACACTTGAAGCAACAAAGACCCAGGCATATCTCGACGATCGCGCACACGTATTTCATTCGTGGTCAGCGCAAGGAACACTCAATCCAGTTGAAATCGCGGGTGGCCTCGGCAGTTATTTTTGGGACTCAGCAGGTAAAAAGTATCTTGACTTCACAAGCCAACTCGTCAACCTCAATATTGGTCACCAACATCCAAAACTTATTGCCGCAATTCAAGAACAAGCCGGCAAGTTGTGCACGGTCGCTCCATCGTTTGCAAATGATGCTCGCTCTGAAGCAGCACGTTTAATTTCTGAACTCGCACCAGGCGATCTCAACATGGTGTTCTTCACCAACGGCGGTGCAGAGGCAGCAGAAAATGCTGTGCGCATGAGCAAGCTCCACACGGGTCGCCACAAAATTTTGACAATGTATCGCTCGTACCACGGATCAACCGCTGGCGCGATCGCGCTTACTGGTGACCCACGTCGTTGGCCAAACGAAACAGGAGCATCGGGTGCGGTCAAGTTCTGGGGCCCGTACCCATACCGATCTGCATTTCACTCCTCGAGTGACGAACAAGAGTGTCAACGTGCATTGCAACACTTAGAAGAAGTCTTGATGGTGGAAGGGCCACACACTGTGGCAATGATTGGTCTTGAGTCGGTAATTGGCACGAACGGAATTTTGGTGCCACCCGCCGGTTATCTCAAAGGTGTTCGCGAATTGTGCGATCGCTATGGCATCATGATGATGTGTGACGAAGTAATGGCCGGTTTCGGTCGTTGCGGCGAGTGGTTCGCGTTGAATCACTGGGATATCACACCGGACTTGATTTGTTTTGCCAAAGGCGTGAACTCTGGTTACGTACCACTTGGTGGTGTGATCATCAGCCAGAAGATTGCCGATTCGTTCAAAGATCGGGTATATCCAGGTGGCCTCACCTACAGCGGACATCCACTTTCGTGCGCTGCCGCGGTTGCATCTATCAACATCTTCAAAGAAGAGAAGATTGTCGAAAATGCTCGCATGCTTGGCACCGACGTCATCGGCCCAGAACTTGAAAAGCTCAAGGCAAAGCACCCGTCGGTCGGCGATGTTCGCGGACTTGGCGTTTTTTGGGCAATTGAACTTGTGAGCAACCGCGAGACACGCAAGCCTCTCGTTCCGTTCAATGCCACAGGTGCAGATGCCAAACCGATGGTCGAGTTTGCTAACGAGTGTAAGAAGCTCGGACTTTGGCCATTTGTGCATTTCAATCGCACTCACGTTGTGCCGCCGTGCAATGCAACTCCGGACGAAGTTCGCGAAGGAATTGCAATTATTGATCAGGCGCTCACAATCGCCGACTCATATTACGAGGGCTAACAACTACTCGCTAGTCAAGATTTCTGGCGAGTTATAGCGTTGCAGTAATACGCACGCTGCCAACTGGCTTGCCGTGCCCATGAATAGTTGAGTCAAAGGCTTTTGGATCTACTTTCGTTGTATCGACTCCAAGTGCCTCTAATGCTGCTTTTATCATTGGTGGACGCGCACGATTGGCGCCATCTGCAATCTTGAGCGCAACAGCTCGTCCGTCAGGCATTGCAATTGCAAATACACCTTCAGCACCATCTTTGCCTAGCAACCCAGGCACGCCTTGCATCAGTAGTGTCACATCGCGCGTAGGCCCACCCACCATTTCCGGATGACTCCGCATTGCATGCGCTACTTTGCCGGGGGCACTTGTCGGGTCCGACATCACCACGGTCCGAAAGACGCGCGCTAGTGCGGTGAGCGACATGGCGTGTGCTGGTGCACCACAGCCGTCGATACCGATGAATGCGGCATCTTCGCCACTCAACTCTGGAACCATCTGCGTAATGCGCTGCTGCAATGGATGCGACTCGTGCAGATACGACACATCATGTGACCAATTGTTGTGCACACATGTAGCAAGCATTCCCGAGTGTTTCCCCGAACAATTCATTTGTAACTTTGTTTTTACTCCGCCACTACCCAATACTTTGGCTGCGGCATCATCATCAAGTGGAAAATCCTCGGTGTTGCCGAGATCATCTTCAGTTAAACCGGCTGTGGCCAAGATTTCGCGTGCCGCAGCAAGATGTATCGGCGACCCGTCGTGGCTCGCGCAAACAAGCGCAAGTAATCGTGGCGGCAAGTCAAGTCCGCTTGCCACCATTGCAGTTGCCTGAATCGGTTTGGTGGACGACCTGGGATACACGATTGTCGCTGGATCTCCAAGGGCAAACTCAATTGATCCATCACGAGCTAAACCAACTACTGCCCCATAGTGCATCGACTCGTCGTGTCCATTTCGGGTGGTAACAGCCAGCTGCACAAATGCCTTGTCAAGTGGCGACTGCTGGCTCATGCTTCGAGGGCATCCATCAACATCGACATAAATACATCATGTCTTGCGCTTGTCACTACGAGTGCGTTAGGAGTTTGATGCATAATGCCAAGGGCATCCATCACCACCATGCCTTCGGTTACTGGTGATTGAGTTTCGACAACGAGGTGCATCTCGCGCACTTCATCAGCCACACTCGAGTTGATGGCGTATGCGATCGCGATTGGATCTGGCAGGTCAAATCCTGCAAGATGGGTTTCGTTTGCACAAAACTTTTCAAGAACTCGTTGAATATCAATAGTGAACGTTGCAAACGGCGTGTCCATTGCTCGCAACATTGTTGATTCTGCTGGCGTAATCACTGCAAACTTGCGCGAAATATCCCACCCAACAAACTCAAGCTTCATTCCAGATTGCAGTACGACCTCTACAGCCTCTGGATCAACCCACATATTGAACTCCGCCACGGGCGTGACGTTGCCAATGTGGTCAGCTACTGCACCCATCACCACACAACGCTTAATTTTCTTAGCAATACTCGGATCTTTTTTTAGCGCAAGTGCAATATTTGTTAGAGGTCCAAGTATCACGAGTTCAAGTACGCCATCGAACTCGTGCGCCGATTTGATCAACTCATCTATCGCGCTACCGGCGTTTGGCTGTCTACCCGCAAGATCAAGTCCGATATCCCCCATGCCATCAATGCCGTGCACAAACTGAGCTGTGCGTAGTTCTCGCGTAAGTGGCTTGGCCGCACCAACATAAATTGGCGTGCTTGATTGACATAATTCGCGTGTGTACAGGGCATTTTGAACGCCCATCTCAAGTGGCACGTTGCCAGCGACAACGCCAATCCCAACAACATCTATATCACTGTGACGCAGCGCAATGATCAGAGCTACTGCATCGTCACTTGCGGTATCCGTGTCGATAAAAAATTTTCTCTTCATGCTTCTACCGTAACATTTATGCGATCCGTACTACGCTCGCAATTATGCGTAAGAGGCTCCGAACAACGGTCTCGATCTGTGTTGCTTCGACAAATTTGCTTTTCGCATTGCTCTTGCCCACACAATTACTAGCATCCGATAACTCGTCATCAGATAACGCAATGCCCCTGCAAGATGCTTATGTTTTCCCATTTTCCAAAATTACTGTTAACTATCCACGCGACCACATTGGCTACCCTGCGGTCGACGTAGAAGGTTGTTATGCCCATGTACTCGCGCCGACTGCTGGCACGATTACCCAAACGCGCAGAATTGACAAATGGGTAAAAGCAATTGATGCTCCTGGTACCCGCGGTGGCAAGACGATCACACTTGTTGGCGATGACAACGTGCGTTACTACTTTGCCCACCTCGGCAGAGTAAAGGTTGTAACAGGCCAACGTGTCAGTGCTGGCGATTGGATCGGCGTAATGGGCTCATCAGGCAATGCTCAAGTAACCAGGTGCCACACTCACCTGGGGATATCGCGTGTGTGTCCCGTTGTTGAGGCATTTTTATTACAAGGTGAGATTTGGCCTCAAAAATATTTGAGTGCGTGGCGTAAAGGTCAGCAGATCTCCCCCGCTAAAGAGTTGAAAAAACTAATAAAACAAGACCCACTTGGTTGCACTCGCTCGCGCGCCGACACCAGAGCAGCATTTTCCCAAACCCCGGGCTGATTCAGTTTCTAGATCAAACCAAGCTGTCGAACTGCATCACGCTCTTCGATGAGTTCAGCAACAGATGCATCAATACGTGAGCGACTGAACGCATCGATCTCGAGACCTTGCACAATTTTGTAGACACCGTTTTCGCAAACGCAAGGAAAGGATGACATAACACCTTGCGGTACGCCGTAGCTACCATCGGATGGCACCGACATCGAAACCCAGTCGCCAGCCGGCGTACCCAATACCCACGAACGAATATGGTCTACTGCTGAACTTGCCGCACTTGCAGCCGATGAAGATCCACGAGCTTTGATTACTGCTGCGCCGCGCTTTGCAACTGTGGGGATATACGTTTCTTCAATCCATGCCTGATCATTGACCATTTGTGCGGCATTCTTGCCATCGACTTCGCAATGAAACAAGTCTGGGTACTGAGTCGTCGAGTGATTACCCCAGATGGTCATCTTTTTAATTGATGACACTGGGCGCCCTACACGTTGCGCGAGCTGGCTGATCGCACGGTTGTGGTCAAGTCGGGTCATGGCAGTGAACTGTCGTGGGTCAATGTCCTTGGCGTTATGCATGGCAATCGCAGCATTGGTATTGGCTGGGTTACCCACGACCAACACTTTGATGTCCTTTTTTGCATTGGCGCTAATCGCCACCCCTTGTGGCTTAAAGATTCCACCATTTGCCGACAGCAAATCGCTGCGCTCCATACCTTCCTTGCGTGGCATTGCGCCAACGAGCAAGGCAATATCTGTGTCACCAAAAGCAATATTCGGATCATCGGTCATTACAACATCTACAAGGTTTGGAAACGCACAGTCATCTAATTCCATTTTCACTCCACCAAGTGCACCAAGTGCTGGTGTTACTTCAAGCAATTGCAAAATCACTGGCGTGTCTGCGCCAAGCATTGCGCCTGAAGCAATCCGAAACAACAGGCTGTAACCAATCTGTCCGGCTGCTCCCGTAATCGTTACTCGTACAGGTGATTTCGCTGATGATGTCATGATCTAAACACTACTTTCCTATTACTTGCATGATGAGGTCGGCATATACGGCCTGACCCTCGGGGTTGAGGTGAATTTTGTCTCCGTATAAATATTCTGGATGCGCTACCGCAATTGTGTACCAGTCAAGGATCTTGACATTGCCATATTGATCTGGCATCGCACGAATCAACTTATTGTTTGGCTCTTGCCATTTCCTAGTTGGAACATGATTTGTTACGAACACAACAGTGTCCACGTTGGACAAAGGAACCATGATTTCATCCAATGTCTTTTGATCAACATAGTTGTTTGTCCCAAGATGAATGATCACAATCTCGCCCAGTCGGTTCACTGATTTGAGGTAGTTGGCGATCTCGAGTGCCTGACGAAATGGTCTGCTCTTTAATGCATCCACTGTTATCCCGCGCTCCGTGAGTACGTTGGCAGCTCCCAGCATCACTGAATCGCCGATTGCAATGATCTCAATTACTTGTCCATCCAAAGTTGTTGTTTCTGGCGCAATGACGGAAGTACCCGTGATATCAGAGGTGTTGTTCGCACCCGCGATAGTTGTCATGCTCGCTGCAACAAGCGTGGTACTTGTCAGCACATTGACTACACCGCTCTCACCATCGGCGAGGCTTTGACCAATGTCGTCTAATTTGACTTGCGCAGTCGCAAGACTCACCAAAGCAAATAAGGGCACGACTGCAGAAACGACGCCAATCGCGATGATGCTCTGTCGTTTTTCTCTGTCCGAATCGAGCCGTGAATGGCGAAACTTACCCCACGCTTCGCGAAGATTTCCTGAGCGCACTGGCATCTCGATAAACCGATACGAAACTTCGGTAATCGCCAATGCAAGCGCAAACAGCAGAACAAACTCGAGAACATTAAGTCCTCGACCAGCGAACTGTCGATAAAACTGAAAAATTGGCCAGTGGAATAGGTAGAGACCATAAGACCGCTGACCTACATACACCAATACTGGGTTACCAAGAACGCGCTTTGACAACAAAGTGTGAGGATGCACCGCTGCCGCGATGATTGCAATGCTCGCAAGCCCTACGAGGAGAAAACCACCTTGGAACAATGGCGCATAACCACTTGTTCCGCCATCGATACCGCCTTCAACGACATCATGGAAAGTGAACAACATTGCGCCGAGCCCAAGCACACCCAACCAACCAACCGCCGAGACAATATGGCGCTCCGACGTTGGATGATCGTTGTGAAACATTGAAGGCTTCCACCAAAAAGCGAGAGCCGAGCCGATGAGCAACCCACCCGAACGTCCAAGGGTTCCCAAAAATAGAAAGTCGACTTTTGAAACAGTGTGTCCGAAGAGCGCGAGGTAGTGATCTGGGGTTTCGAGGACCGAACCACTTGCACCCGGTTCAAACGTTCTTGCAACATAGATAGAAACCGCAATAGATGCGGCAAAAAACAAAGTTCCCAGAAGCAATGGTCTGCGACCAAACAACTTGAGTACTAAAGCGATCAAAACTGGCCACACCAAATAAAACTGTTCTTCAACCGCTAGTGACCACAGGTGTCGAAGCGGCACAAAACCAAATGCACTGAAATACGAAGTACCAACCCAGATTTGAAACCAGTTGAAGCCATAAACAACTGCAGCTATGACATCTCCGCGCAGGCTTCCAAGTGTGTCACGCTCGAATAATGCACAATACGTGGTGACACCAACCAGCAGAGTCCATAATGCGGGCAACAATCTTCGCGCCCGACGCATCCAGAATGCTCTGAAATCGATCTTTCCATTTTCCTGCGACTCGTTGATCAACAGCATTGTGATCAGATAACCGCTGATTACGAAAAATACTTCGACGCCGAGAAAGCCACCAGTCACCCAACTCTTATTTGCGTGATACAAAATTACGGCAAGTACCGCAACCGCACGCAGACCGTCAAGGCCTGGGAGATACCTCAGTGAATGTTGGCGATTCATTTACTAAGAGCGTATTGTCCGAACGATCTCAGCCATGAGTATTCCGGCTTCAGTCGGATTCAAACCAATCTGTACACCAGCAGCTCTCAGCGCATCCATCTTGCCCTGTGCCGTGCCCTTACCGCCCGACACAATGGCCCCTGCATGGCCCATCTTTTTGCCAGCTGGTGCAGTTACACCTGCGATGTATGCGCTCATTGGCTTGGTCACATGATTAGTGATGAATTCTGCGGCCT
>JBIIAC010000048.1:0-8270 GCA_044240045.1 Ilumatobacteraceae bacterium | reverse complement strand
TTGTGACATCACTCTTAATGTGGATGCCAGTGTGTGGACCAGAGAAACCATTTCGCTTGCAGTATGGCGGCATGATGATTTATCTGTTTTTGATGTCAGTGATTCCGACAGTACCTGCGGCATGGCTTACGTTTGCAGAAGGATCTGTATATAAGCACTACGACATTCCAATCCGCGTTTGGGGTCTTTCAGTAACCACCGATCAGCAGCTGGCTGGCGCAGTGATGAAAAGTGCCGGCAGTTTGTTTTTATGGTCGATTATCGTCGTGATATTTTTCCGACGATTCATCGGTCGATTTTTTGCTGAGGCAACGTACTCTAAAGAATCAAATTAATTTTTAGATTAACTCCAGCGAAAAAACTTTGCTGCTGTGAGTGGCGCCAGGAAAGCCCAGCAAGCAAGCACAATCCAAGAGCTTTGCCCGTAAGCCGCAGTATCGCTGATGGCACCGCGAAGTACATCAGCCAGTGCCCCTGATGGAAGAAACTTTCCGGCATTCTGTAATGGCTCTGGGAGTTCGTCGAGCGGGAAAATGACTCCACCCAACAAGAGCAGTAAAAGATACAGGCCATTTTGGGTCGCCAAGTTGATTTCGGCGCGCAGGGTGCCAGCCATCAATAAGCCAATCCCTGCAAAAGCGAGCGTTCCTGCAAAAAGTGCAACAACTAGTAATGCCACATTGGCTGTCGCGAGCTCTTTTCCAAGCATTACCGAAATCGAATAAAGCACCGCCAACTGCAGCACTTCAACCAGCACAACGGCAAGGCTTTTAGCGAGGATGAGACGACCTGTGCCAAGTGGTGTTGCACCGAGGCGCTTGAGCACTGAATACGAGCGCTCGAAACCGGTTGCAATACCAAGACTGACCATGGCTGTTGACATGATGGCGAGTGCAAAAATGCCTGGCAGCAAGAAGTCAATAGGTGTCTGTCCATTGATGGGCAATACATCGACCTGGCTGAAGAAGATCAGGAGCGCTGCTGGGATACCGATAATCACAAGTAATTGTTCGGCGTTGCGCGCGATCACTCGAATTTCGGAGCGCAGTTGGGCAAACAACATTCTCATTGCACACCGCCTGTGGTGAGGCGTCGGAAAATATCCTCAAGGCGTTGTGCACCTGCACGCAGATCCCGAATATCGGCGCCATGGAACGACATCCACTCAGAAAACTTGCCGATCACGGCGGCATCAGCTGTGCCGGTGATGACGTATTCGTCGCCCAAATTTTGAATAGGGAAGTCGAGGTACTTTGCCAGCGCCTCAACATCAAAAGCGATCCCCGAACGAAAGCGAATTTCGTAACTCTGCGATCGGATTGACTCAAGCGAACCATTAGCAACAATTTTGGCTTGATGAAAAATCACCACATCGTCGGCACATCGTTCTGCTTCATCGAGTTCGTGAGTTGCAAGCACAACGGCACAACCAGTTGATGCCAGATCTTTAATGACAGCGCGAATCATGTCGCGACCGTTGACGTCAACTCCCGATGTCGGTTCATCCAAAAATGCAACTTCTGGTCGTGCGGTCAGTGCAAGCGCCAGGGACAACCTTTGCTGCTCGCCACCGGAGAGTTTTTTCCAGGTGCTTTTCGTGCGGTGCTCAAGACCAACTTTCTTGATCACTTCGGAAGCAACAACACCTTTGCCATAGAGACTGCAGTAATGGGCAACGACTTCGCCTACGCGAGCAGTCGGGTAAATGCCACCATCTTGCAACATCACACCAATGCGCTTGTTGAGTTGCTTCCGGTCTCGATGTGGGTCAAGACCCAACACACGCACCGACCCAGAGGTGACCGATCGAAAGCCTTCGCATGCCTCAATAGTCGATGTCTTGCCAGCACCGTTTGGTCCAAGAATGACCGTGACTCGACCTGCATGCGCATTAAATGAGACCTGCTCAACAGCAGTGACCGCTCCGTAGCGCATCACCAACTGGTCTACTTGAACAGCGGCATTGCCAAATGATGCAGAAGTAGTACTCACGCATATCAGCGTACGCAAATCAGACCCGTTGCGCCACGCCGCAACGCTAAAGTGAATTCTCAGTGATTGACGTTCGACTTTTGCGAAATGACCCCGAGATGGTCCGTGCCTTATTGGCGCGACGACATAAACCTGAGCTTCTTGTACAGCTCAAAGAAGCCGAGACTCTCGACGCCAGATTGCGTGACATCACGACCGAACGAGACACCACGCGTGCCAAAGTGAACGAGCTCTCCAAACAGGTTGGTGCCCTTCGCCGCTCAGGTGACAACGACGCAGCGGAAGCCTTGATGGCACAAAGCCGTTCGCTCGGCGACGCCGAACAGGCACTGGTTGCAGAGTTCGACCAACTCACCGAATCACTGCGTGACGTGCTGCTGCGCATTCCAAATACACCACATCCCGACGCGGTTGACGGTGCAGGGGATCACGAGAATCCAACGATCACTGGGCCAATCAATATGCCCGCATCGTTTCCCGAATACCAGCGAGTGCCCCACTGGGAGACGGCTACTGCATTGGGCATTCTCGATAATGAGCGCGCCGTCAAGATCAGTGGCGCAATGTTTACGATGCAACGCGGAGCAGGAGCGACGCTGGCTCGAGCACTCTGTCAACTTGCGCTCGACCGCAACGCGGATGCATTCGAAGAAATCCGTCCGCCATCTCTCGTTACCACAGCAACGCTCACCGCAACGGGCCAACTTCCAAAGTTTGCCGATGATGCATATGCAATTGAGCGCGACGATCTCTGGTGTATTCCAACTGCCGAATCTTCACTGACGTCTATTCATGCAGGCGAAGTACTCGACGAAGCAATGCTGCCTGTGCGTTACATGGCGCACACATCGTGTTATCGACGCGAGGCTGGATCTGCTGGACGCGACACACGTGGCATGTTACGCACTCATGAATTCGACAAAGTTGAAATCTTGTCGGTCACGACGCCCGAGCAAGCACCCGAAATGTTGCAAGAACTAGTGCGCCGCGTTGAAGGAACAATCGCTGTGCTTGGCTTGCCGTATCGCATTATCGAAATCTGCACCGGCGACTTGGGCCAAAGCCATCACCGCAGTTTCGACATTGAGGTCTATGTGCCGGGTGGAGACTCGTGGCTCGAAGTGAGCTCAATCAGTTGGTTCAGCGATTATCAAGCTCGCCGTGCAGACATTCGTTTTAAGCGCACCGGCCAAAAAGGCACCGAGATGACGCACACATTAAATGCATCAGCTCTTGCAGTGCCACGAGTGTGGGCAGCAATTATTGAAAATAACCGTCAAGAAGACGGCTCGGTCATCATCCCCGAAGCACTACACCCGTATATGCGCGGCATCACGCGCATTTCACCAAAGTAATTGGTGGGCAGTCATGTCGCTCCGTGATCGCCGAATTCAATACGAAAGTGCAGGGCTCGATCGCGCTGATTTGCATGATGATCCATTTATGCAATGGAACACTTGGTACGAACAGGCTGCATCTGCCGGAGTAGCAGAACCAAACGCAATGTCGGTGTCGACAATTGCAGACGACGGTATCCCTGACGCTCGCATTGTCCTTGCACGTCAAGTTGATGCAAACGGTCTGGTCTTTTACACCAACTACACAAGCGGCAAGAGCGAACAACTTGAATCACACCCAGTTGCGGCAGCAGTTTTTTCTTGGCTCGACTTGCAACGTCAGGCACGTGTGCGCGGGTCGGTACGCCGACTTGAGGAAGCACAGAGTGACGAGTATTTTGCGTCACGACCTCGCGATTCACAGCTCGGTGCTTGGGCTTCACCTCAATCACAAGTGATCAACGATCGCTCGGTGTTGGCTGAACTACTTGAGCAGTACCGCCAGCAATTTGATGGCATCGACGTACCTCGTCCACCCATGTGGGGCGGTTGGGTATTAGAGCCAATCGCTTTCGAATTTTGGCAAGGCCGACCAAGCCGCTTGCACGATCGATTCAGATATTCACGCTCGACAATTGCCTCAACCGAGTGGACAATCGAACGCCTCGCCCCATAAAGGGTCTCTGTTAGCCCTAATTTACAAAACTGTTAGGTAGTCTGTGAGGCATACCCCTCACACATCCGTGTCCGGTTGTTCCAGGACAGGACGTTGTGATGAATCGATTGAGCCGTGCAGGTATTGCTGTTGCGTTGTTGGCTGGTGTGTTGTGGGCTGGTGGTGTGGCTGAGGCCGGAAATTTGCTTCCAACCGTGACGGTGTGTGTAGATCCCTCATCAGGGGTGGTCAGTCGTGTGGCTTCTAGTTCCAAGTGTGTTGGTGGTGTTCAGTCTTGGTCAGCGTCGCAATCTGCCCCGTTGTTGTGTTGGAATGCTTCATCGTTGAAGCCGGCAGATCAAACACGAGTGGTATCTATTGCGCCATCATCAGGTTGTGCTGCGCCATTGCGTTCGGTTCCTGTTGGCAGTGCGCAGTTGTTATGTGCCGGTGGCAAGTCTGGTGTGTTGCGTTGGTCAATGACCAAGGCGTGTAAATCGGGCAATCTACCGACGTGGATTCGTTCGGCTTCAATACCAACCACCGTTGCAACAACCTCTCCAATAACTACTCCACCAACTGCAGTGGTGGTGCCGTCGGTGTCGTTGTCGGCTACAACAATTCAAGGCGACACATATCCCAAAGCTGTCACGGTGACAACAAATGTTGCTGGCACCATCTATTTTGCTGAGGGTGATTTTGTTGTCAGAACAGTTTCTGATATTACGTCAGCACCGTCACATCGTTGGGCAAAGGGAACAGTGACCTCAGCCAACACACCAACATCAATTGCGATTGATGTTGATGCCGTAACAAATGGTTACTACCGCGTGTATGTTGCTAACAGCCAGGGTGTGTTATCGGCACCAGCTACGAAAATTGTCACGGTCAGCGTTACTCGTGCATCGACTGCTACAACAACCACAACTGTCGCATTGTCGTGTGCGAATGGAGGATCGTGCACGGTAGGCGTTGATACCGGCCCAGGCGGCGGCATTGTGTTCTATTACTCAGCGTCAGCATTTACCTCAGCGGGTTCGGTATGCAACACAAACTGTCATGCATTGGAGGTCGCACCTGCAGGGTGGATTGTTTCGTCAACACCAGCAAGTCAGACCAACTGTTCTAATCCTGGCACGTCGACAGTTGATCCTGAATGCGAATGGTCGGGGAACACGAGCACTGCGATTGGAAGTACTGCTCAAGGCACAGCAATTGGTACTGGTCATGCAAACACAACTGCAATCAAAGCTCAGTCGAATACTGCAGGTAAAGCCGCGACTGCTTCACGTGCTTATCAAGGTGGTGGAAAAACAGATTGGTTTTTACCCTCAAAAGATGAGTTGAACCAGCTGTGTCGTTACGCCTGGAACTTGACGGTAGCTAATACCGATACAACGTGTACCGGTATGTCTGGGACGATTCGCACGGGTTTTTCGACTAGAGGCTTCTATTGGAGTTCTTCTGAGTTCGCCGATATCGTCAACGCCGCCAAAAACGTGGAGGTCCAAAATTTCTCGGACGGCGGTAGGAACGTCATTGACAAGAGCTGGTCGCTCTCCGTGCGTCCAATTCGGGCTTTCTAAAGACTTATTTTCTCCAGGTATTTACTGAACTCACGAGTCCAGTGATCAGAGACAGCGTGTGTGGGGTGAGGTGTGGGCCTTCCCAATCCCACCACAGTGGGCTGGATCCACGCACGCGTGGTGGAAGCTCGATCTGAACTCCACGGTTGCGCACACGATTAACCGGGTTGTCGTTGTGTTGACCGGCCAGGTCGGATGGAATGTTGGCAAGATCGTCTTCAATTTCGTATGCAGGCAACTCGGTGCGCAGATGACCAGCAACATGAGAGGCAAGCTCTCGGTTTTGACCACCCAGCAACAAGGTGGTGAATAAACCTTTGCGGCCATAGCCATGAATGGTGATTACGAAATCAACGTGATCCAAAAATGTTGCAAGAACAGGTGAATGATCTGGATCAATTTGATGCGAGGGGATATGCCACTTGAGAGCCTTGGGTTGGTGAATGCCGTAATACGAAGCACCTGATTGTTCGGCTGCGGCCATCGCAATCACGTCTGTTTGTTCTTCTAAGCCGCCGCCATGGAAGGCCATAAAACCAAACTTGCTACGCAGAATGCTGGACTCAACGACCTCTGGGTGAGCAAGAAGGTCGGCGAGCATTACTGAGACGTGCTGCTTCGTGATCGCAATTGATTGATAAAGATCGCTCCACCGACAACGACAAAGAATACGAAACCGAGACGCCATGCACCTTGGCGCTGTAAAAAGGTGGCAACAGATGATTGCCAACCTTCAACATTTTGGGTGACATTACCTGCCGATGAACGCTCGGATACCGCGACATACCAATACCAAGTGAGATACATGCCGGTGAGCACGATAAAACCAGCGGCAAGCTTGTCCATGTAGCGCAAACCGTTTTTTAACACTCGCAAGAGACCGCCCTGCGCAACCGCAAGCGTGACTGTCAGTGTGCTCACGAGAAGTCCCATGCCTGCGCCATACAACACGATGCTGATCACGCCAGATGCAAACCCGTTCAATCCGATGGAGCCGAAAATTGCTGTGGTGAGAAAGCCGATCGTGCAACCAATACTGGCAACTGCGTAAGCGATACCAAAAATAAACATGGTGCGAAGCGAACGATCTCGTTCACCAGTTATTGATGGAGTGATAAACGATGGTTTCCAGCCAGCGAGCATCGCAAGACCCATAACTACTAATGCGACACCGATGAGAAGTCCTGCATATTTGGCATTGAGTTCAATCCACTGAGTAAACAACCGTGAGATGGTGCCAATGATGAGAAAGACGAGCATGAACCCGCTCGACACTGCAGCGCTGACGAGGAGCGCACGACGAATCGGTGCCCTCTGTGCAGCAGGGTTGGCCGAGTCAATGCCCAAAAAATACAACAGGTATGCGGGAAGTAACACGAAACCGCACGGGTTGACTGCAGCGAGGATGCCGAGCATGAAGCTGTAAGCAAAGTTGCCTTCGATCGCTAGAACGACTGTGCTTGTCATTGTGCGAACCATTTGGTGATGAGTGACTCAAGTTTGTCGGCAGTGATCTCTCCGGCAACTTGGTCGACAATGATTCCCTGTGCATCTACAAACAGTGTCATTGGTGCAGTACCGATGCCAAGAGTGCTGATAAATGAACCAGATGGATCAAACATGATGTCGTACAGAACATTGTATTTTGCTACGAATGCTGTTGCTGTTTCGATCGAGTCATTCATGTTGATGCCAACGAACCGAATTGTTGAACTATGCGTTTCGGCACTTGCTGCCAACACCGGCATCTCGCGGCGGCATGGCTCACATGTCGAGTACCAAAAATTGAGAATGAGTGGTTTGCCAATAAGTGCGGTTGAGTCAATCGTCTTATTGTCAAGAGTGAGCAGAGATGCTTGCGGGAGGCTCGTGCCCGCAACTTCACTATTGGTTGCAATTGTTGGGTAAGGCACTTCTCCAGGTGTCGTTAAGCGTGCATCAAGAGTTGGCTCAGACGCTCGGCTCCACAACCAACCACCGCCAATGCTGATAGCCAGCACGACCACAGCGATCAACAACTTGCGTTGTTGTGGAGGGGAAAAGGGCACGAAAACACTTTACTAGAGCGTTTTCGTGCCCCTTTGTTGTCTTATGCCACGAGGTGCCGGGGGATTGGCACTTCGTCAACAACGGTGACACGTATATTGCGCGTTACTGGTCTGCCTCGCGGTCGTTTTGTTGCACAAATGCGACCCTCTTCGAGGAGCTCACCGCCCCATACACCCCATGGTTCTGCACGATCGAGTGCACCGAGCAAGCACTCAGCTTGCGAAGAACACTTCGAACACACAGCCTTGGCGCGCTGAATGTCAACAAACTCTTCCGAAAAGAACAAGTACGACAACGTTCCATTGCCGTCGCTGCATCGTTTGGCTGACAACACGAGTGTTTCGTGTTGTTCTTCTGGTGCTATCAGTGTTTGCATTTTTCTGTTCCTTTCATTGCTTTTTGTTTGTATTGATTGGCTTCACGTCGGAGAATGCTTTTCGGGGGGAAATAAAAAAGCCGCTGGGATTTCTCCCAGCGGCCTCATGGCGTTCTCCGACGTGAAATCTGTTACGTCTGGATCCCCAAGAGGCCTTTGACCGGGCGCTTCGTGAAATCTTTCGAATACTTCGCGACTCCGGCCTGCATATCAAACCAGCGTGAATAACGGCTGGTGATTGCGGCTGTTACGGCCACGGTCGCAAACGCGCGCGC
>JBIIAC010000047.1:0-8361 GCA_044240045.1 Ilumatobacteraceae bacterium | reverse complement strand
CAACAAAGCTGAGACCCACAACAAGAGCACCGAAGCGCTTCATGTTTGATTTCTTCATGTGTTTTTCTCCCCCTAAAAGCCGGAAGGCGGGGTGCCTGCCTGGGTTAGGAATATCAAGCCTAGGGGGTTATATAGATGCTGGCAATGCCTCTTCGGGGGCAGCCGCTTTGATCAGTCGGTCGCTGATTGCCGCTCCCAGACCGAGTTTCCCTGGCATAACCGCTATCAGTGTTTGGATCTGATCTGCATCGGCTTGACGGAGATCGTCGTAGAGCAAAGATGCGTACCTGGAAAGGTTTTCGGTTCGATTTAGGACTCGTGCTGGCAGCTGCTGCGGATCGAGTGTGTCAATCATGATCGCGGCCTCATTTTGATCTGTAACTAGACGTACTCGGCATGAAGGCTTGTAGTGACTTTGGAGCATTCCAGATGTTCGAGAAACACCATCCGAATTTTGGATCGTATATCCCAGAACGTGTTCAATATCTTCGATGGGTATGCCGCCCGGGCGTAATTGTTGCGGGGGAGAGACAGAGAAATCCAAGATGGTTGACTCGACACCAATCGAACAAGCTCCATCATCGACGATCAGATCGACATCGCCTTGCAAGTCATCACAAACATGTTGTGCCGTTGTTGGACTCACTTTGCCAAACCGATTCGCGGATGGCGCGGCGATAGGTGATTCAAGATTTGTAATGAGCTGCCGAGTGAACTCATTATCAGGAACTCGAACCGCCACTGTTTCACGGCCACCTGTAATTCCCAACGAGACTCCATCGCTGCGATGAAGAAGCAGAGTAAGTGCACCCGGCCAACAGGCCTGCGCGATCTTGAGCGCATCATCATGAATGTTGATAGCGACATCTTGTAGCTGCTCGATGTTTGCGATATGCACGATGAGAGGGTGATCTTGAGGGCGACCCTTCACTGCAAAGATTTTTGCTATCGCAACTTCATCGTTGATTGATGCACCGAGCCCATATACGGTCTCGGTTGGTATTGCAACAAGTCCACCATTCTTGAGAGTTCGTACGGCAGTTTCCATCGTCTCCAGATCGGACGCTCGGGCAATATTGCAGGCGGACGCAGTTGTCTCAGATGGCGTTCGTGATTGCATCATATGACCTGAACTGTACAAAGTTTGGTCTTTGGGAGCGCGTTATGCACTAGTATTAATTGGCTTTACAGGCCAGATTTGGAGACAAGCTGACATGCGATTTCTCAATGAGGCACCATCGTTTGATTTGACGTACAACGATGTTTTTATGGTTCCAAGCATGTCAACTGTTCAATCTCGGCAGGGTGTTGATCTTTCAACACCCGACGGCCTCGGTACAACAATTCCAGTAGTTGTTTCAAATATGACAGCCATCGCAGGAAGACGCATGGCGGAGACTGTCGCTCGTCGCGGTGGTTTGGTGGTTCTACCGCAAGATATACCCCTAGACGTTGTCCATACTGTTGTCGACTTCGTTAAATCACGTCACACAGTCTTTGAAACACCCATAACCATGCCCGGCGATGGAACGGTTGGCGAAGCTTTGAGTCTCATCCACAAACGTGCTCATGGGGCAGTAATTGTGATGGATGATGATGGTCGTCCGGCCGGCATCTTTACCGAGCATGACGCTGCCGGTTTTGATCGTTTTAGTCAGTTGCACACCTCGATGAGTAGAGACTTAATCTCGTTACAAGCCTCTCAGTCGGCTGAAGAGATGTTCAATCAAATGACCGAGTTACGAATCTCGTTTGCACCAGTAATTGATAGCGACGGAAGACTTGTTGGCTGCGTAACTCGCAAGGGAACCTTGCGATCAACTATTTACCAACCTGCACTCGACAAACAAGGTCGATTGATGATTGGTGTAGCTGTTGGAATTAATAGCGAACCAGCGAAACGTGCCAAAGCACTCGCGGCAATGGGCGTTGATGTGCTCGTGGTCGACACGGCTCACGGGCACCAAGAACGCATGTTGCAGGCTGTCACACAGGTGCGCTCTGCAGTCGGAAATCTTCCCGTTGTCGCTGGCAATGTTGTCACCGCATCAGGTACTCGACAACTCATAGAGGCTGGGGCAGATGTCATCAAAGTTGGAGTAGGACCGGGAGCGATGTGTACCACTCGGATGATGACAGGTGTTGGGCGCCCACAATTTTCTGCGGTGCTTGAATGCTCTGCAGAATCTGCTCGACTTGGAAAACACATTTGGGCTGATGGAGGAGTGCGATACCCACGCGATGTGGCACTAGGTCTGGCTGCTGGCGCTTCAAATGTGATGTTTGGTTCTCTACTTGCAGGCACTTACGAGAGCGCCGCCGACACACTTCGAGATTCTGATGGTCGTCTGTTTAAGGAGAGTTTCGGAATGGCATCAAACAGGGCCGTTCGTAATCGAACTCGCAGCGAGTCGGCACTGGATCGTGCACGAAAAGAACTATTTGAAGAGGGAATTAGTACATCACGGATGTACCTAGATCCAGAACGACCAAGTGTCGAAGACATCATCGATCAAATTGTTGCCGGTGTTCGATCGTCTTGCACATATGCGGGTGCACGATCCATTCCCGAGTTTGCCGATCGCGCAGTCGTCGGCATTCAAAGCGCATCCGGCTACGAAGAAGGTCGCCCTCGGGACACCAGTTGGTGATGACGCCAAGTGTCAATGTGGTCGCGATCGACGGACCAGCAGGTGCAGGCAAGTCCACAATTGCCAAGGAATTGGCACGTGTTCTAGAACTTCCATACCTCGATACGGGGGCTATGTACCGCGGCATCACTTGCGCTGCGCTTCGAAAAGGAATCAATCCGAGCGATGAGTCAGTTGTCGCACGGCTCGCAATTACAACTGTTTTAGATATTTCGGATGACCGGCTTCTCGTAGACGGAGTTGACGCGACACAAGACATACGAGGAGAAGCCGTCACACGTGCAGTCAGCGCTGTGGCCGCAAATTCTGACGTTCGTCGCGAACTTCGCGAACGGCAACGAACTTGGGTTGCAGAACGAGGTGGCGGCGTAGTTGAGGGTCGTGATATCTCGACTGTCGTGTTTCCCGATGCCAGGCTAAAGGTTTTTCTTACTGCGAGCCCACTCGTTAGGGCGCAACGACGTGTGGCTCAAATCGGTGGCGATGTAGAGCAGATTGCGCGCGATATCGCCGAACGTGACCATAAAGATTCGACCCGCATTGATAGCCCGTTGAGGGAATCTGAAAATGCAATAGTTGTTGACACAAGCAACCGCACCATAGGAGATGTCGTGAGTCAAATTGTTGGAATATTCCGTGGCTGAAGTAACAACAAAGCTTGCTCGAAAATCACTTAGTAACAAAGCGTTATATCTCACGGTTCGATTCATCGTCATCGGCATTTGTCGCTTGTATTTGCGTCTCCGCATAATTGATGCACACAAGATTCCCAAAACTGGAACATTTATTTTGGCTCCAAGCCATCGCTCGACCCTTGATATTCCAGTTGCAGCTGCAACCACTCGCCGGCGGTTGATGTACATGGGTAAAGACTCAATGTGGAAGAACAAGCTGTTCGGTAAGCTTTTTACTGCGCTAGGCACTTTCCCTGTAACGCGTGGATCCGCAGATCTTGAAGCCCTGAAGCGTTGCATTGCGGTACTAGAACGTGGGGATCCGCTTGTTCTTTTTCCAGAAGGCACACGCCATCATGGCCGCATTATTGAGCCGCTCTTTGACGGTGCTGCATTCGTTGCCTACAAAACCGGAGTTCCAATCATTCCTGTTGGAATCGCTGGATCAGAGGAGATCTGGCCTCCCGGAACAAAGTTGCCTCGTCCACGTAAATGTGTGGTCGTTGTTGGTGATGCAATTTATCCGAAAGATTTGAACGGTTCGCGGGCATCTCGAGAAATGGTGAGCGAATTTACTCTTGAGTTGCAGGCAGCACTGCAGGCTGTGTTTGACAAAGCATTTCAAAGACTTGATTAGCGAGCAAAATACGCAGATAGTGCATCTCGAAGAAAAATAGGATCCTGAACTCCGCAGACTTCTCGTGCGGAGTGCATAGACAACTGGGGGATCCCGACGTCAATGGTGTCTATTCCTAATCGTGTTGCAGTTAGTGGACCGATAGTCGAACCGCACGCGATGTTATTTCGTGATGAGAAATATTGAATTGGCACTTGCGCCTTATTGCACGCATCGACAAACGGGCCAATAGAAGTTGAACTTGTGGCATATCTCTGTCCAACGTTGGATTTAACCACCACGCCTTGATTGATAAGCGGTGAATGGTTTGAGTCGTGGCGCTCGGGATAGTTGTGATGCACCGCATGAGCGTTGTCAGCCGAAACACAGTGCGACTTTGCCAATGTGTTGATGTAGTCCTGTCGCGATGACCCAGCGGCAATACAAAGACGCTCTAAAACATGTTCAAGCAGCGGGCCTGAAGCGCCAGTCGTGGATGACGAACCGACCTCCTCATGATCGAATAGTGCAACAATGCTTGGCGCAGTAGCATCTGGCTGCTCAATGAACGCAGTCATAGCAGCCCAACATGATGCCTGATTGTCTAGCCGTGCAGATGCAAGTAGTGAATTATCAGCGCCAACAATCGAAGCCTTCTGGAAATCGAAAAGTTGACTGGAGCTTGCGCAAATATCGGATTCCTTTATGCCGCATTGTTCTGCCATCCAATGATGGAAACTGGCCTCTTTGTCTTCTGTAAGCCATAGTGCGTTTAAATGATGATGTTTGTCGAGAACAAGACCTTTGTCATTTATATCGCGGTCGAGATGTATCGCAAGCTGAGAGATTCGAGCTATCGGTTTATCACTCGCAAAAAGCTGAGTTGAACCATCTCGCAAAACAACATGACCTGCAATACCGAGATCGCGGTCGAGCCAAGAATTAAGCAATGGGCCACCATAAACCTCAACACCGAGTAGCGACATGTTTGCATACTGTTTATTTGGTTGAGGCTTTAGGTGCAAACCAGGAGAGTCGGTATGCGCTCCGACTATGCGGAAACCGTTCTGCAGAGAAAAAGATGGGGATTTCCACGCGATTAGCGCCCCACCTCTACTAATGAACCCTTGAGCAGGAGACAACGTGTCAGATAATGAACAATCTGTGAAGCCGTTTTTAGAAAGCTGAAGTTTCCACCATTCGACCACATGGTGTGCCGTGGGCGATGCATCTAATTGCGCCAGCAGACTGGCAATGTTTGCTGTTTCGCTCATCCCTGAGATGGTAGCGACGGAAGCTGAACTCGAACATCCTGGCCCAGAAGTTTGCAAGTGGTTTCAATTGGCAGACCACTTTCAGCCTGCGCAGTGACTACTTCGATACACGCATTAAGGCTGTCACGCTGAGTAAAACCCAAATAACCGACCGCACAGCAAATTCCAATGAGGAGAAGTTTTGTGACTAACGAAGATGCAAATTTGAGTACAACGAGAAATACGACTACTGAAGAAACGATTGCGCCAACTGAAAGATTTTTAGCCAGATCGGCGTTTAAGTTAAATAAATTCATTCTCGTATTCTGTCACGAGCCCGACCCTATGCTGAACATATGAGTGCAAATATAAATTTGACAGGTGTTGGACCATCCGACATGTGTTTGCCTGAAGTGGACACTCGGTTGGTTTCATCCCTTGATGCTGCATTGGCACAATCCGATCGTGATCGACGCAATGCGGTCGTGCAAGTTGTTGCGGCAAACCCCACATACCTCGAAGGCTGGGCCTGGTTGGGTGCGCTTGGGCGCGACACTATGGACTCATACATGGCTTACCGCGTTGGATATCACCGCGGTTTGGATGCACTGCGTGGCAATGGCTGGAAGGGTTCTGGCTATGTCCGTTGGTCACACGTAGCGAATCGCGGATTCTTAAAGTGTCTCAGTGGGCTGGCAAAAACTTCACGCCTCATAGGCGACAATGCCGAAGCTGATCGTTGCGAACAATTCTTATTGCAACTTGATCCCTCGCACACCTTCTAGCATCGGGTGTGTGTATGAAACTTGTTCTTGTTTCGTTTTAGCTGGCGGTAAAAGTTCGCGCTTCGGATCAAATAAATCTTTGGCCATGGTCGGCACTCAACATATGGCTGTAGTTGTAGCGAACAATTTACGATCGGCTTTCGGCGGTGAAGTTCGACTCGTTGGTGCTGACCCGTTCACAAGTAGCGAGATCGGTCTAGCTACTATTTTGGGTCCACGGGAAGGTAGCGGCCCTTTGGGCGCCATCGTTGATGCAATGGAAAGCTCCGAAAGCGAACTCATTGCGTTCGCCCCAAATGACACGCCATATTTTTCATCCGAGTGTTTTACGGCGCTGCTTCTCAAGATCGAAGAATCAGAATCCGATGCTGTGGTTGTCGTTGATGACTCAGACTCTCCTCGAACACACTGGCTGCTCTCAGTTTGGCGTAAAGATCCATGTCTTTCAGTACTACGAGATGAGTACGAGAGCGGTGTGCGATCTGTTCACGCTGCCGTCAATGATCTGAAATTTACGTCTGTGCGATGTGATGCTGCATTAGTACGCAACATCAATACAGTTTCCGACATGCTCGATCAAGGTACTATTTAGCATCAGCGACGAAAGGCTTGTTCGTGTCCGTACGAGAAATAACTATCGATGAATTAAAATCGGCTCTGAGCAAAGGTGCTCAAGTAATTGATGTTCGGGAGACCGATGAATATGTATCGGGTCATGTCTCCACCGCGACACACGTTGCACTTGGAACCGTCCCAAACAACATGGAGCTATTTCGTTCGGACGTTGATGTTTACGTCATTTGTCAATCTGGCGGCAGAAGCATGCGTGCCTGTGAGTTTTTACATGATCAGGGGATTACCAATGTTGTAAATGTCATTGGTGGCACCGGTGGCTGGATTGCGCTAGGAAACCCGGTATCAACCGGTCAACAATCGTAAAAATTAGACACCACCTCCTCAACAACGCCTATGAACATCTTTTGGATCGACTCCGATAGTGAATTGAAGACGCTTTTGCAAGACATGCTTGGATGCGAGCGATACGCAATGGACACCGAGTTTCATAGAGAGCGGACTTACTTCCCGCAATTGGCGCTTATTCAGATCAAGCACAACAAGAAGATTTTTCTGATCGATCCCATCGCGGTAGATCTGGCACTTTTTACCGAGATTTTCGCTTCCGACTCATTATGTGTCATGCACGCTGCGCAACAAGATCTTGAGGTTCTTAATCACGCATGTGGTTCAGCGCCTCGGCACATTTTTGATACTCAAATTGCAGCTGGTTTTATCGGAATGTCAACCCCGTCTCTGTCATCTCTTGTGCTGAGCGAGTTAAAGATCAGTATTAGCAAAGGGGATCGACTCACAGATTGGTTGAGGCGACCACTAACAGCCGATCAAAAAACTTATGCCGCCACAGATGTCGAGCATCTTTTGGACATACAAGACAATCTTGAAAAGCGCTTGAAAGAACTTGATCGTCTGAGTTGGGTTCATGAGGCTTGCGAAGAGTTGCGAGTCAGGCCTACGGGGCCAGCTGATCCGTCCGATGCTTGGCTACGAGTAAAAGAGGCTCGAGCGCTAAAAGGTCAGGCACGCGGTGTTGCCCAAGCAGTGTGCGAATGGCGTGAACGTAAAGCGATGGCGGCAGATGTGCCACCACGTCGCGTCCTTTCCGATATTGCAATCTTGGGTATTGCTCAAATCATGCCGACAACTTCAGATGAATTACTCAAAGCAAGGGGAGTAGAGAATCGTCAGATCGGTGGCGAAGTTGGGCGCGAGTTGCTTTTAGCTGTTGAACGCGGCAAGGGCGTTGTCGTTTCGCTGCCACAAATCGAAAACGATGACGTTGACAAAGAGCTGCGTCCAGCAGTTGCCTTGATCACAGCGTGGATGAGTGAACTTGCTAGGACTCACCACATCGATGCCACATTGCTTGGCACACGCAACGATATTTTGTCCCTCCTGCGCAAATCCCCTCAAGGTCGACTGAGCGTCGGATGGCGTGCCGAAATGGTTGGCAAAGACATCGAGCGCATCCTGTCTGGTGAAGCCGGATTGAGTTTTAATGGACATGGCAGATTGCGGCTTTTGCCGACCAATAATTCAACAATCTGAGCCAAAAGCCACGATTTCACAGGTATATCACGCTAAGATTTACAGCGATGTTTATCCACTAAGTGGCTGCCTCTACGGTAGCCACCCGATCAAGGTTCGGAGCCCTACCGTGAAGAAGGGTCGTCACCGTCGCTTCGAAGAAGCGCGCAAATTAAAGCAGTCTGGTCCTAGCGCAAGTGATCTTGGGCTTGGCGGACGCAGCAAAGAAGCAGAGACCGAAGAAGATCAGTACGCAGCAATTGCCGAGAAATACGGTGT
>JBIIAC010000007.1:0-21445 GCA_044240045.1 Ilumatobacteraceae bacterium | reverse complement strand
CTGACCAAGTTGTCCACGACACCCCATCGTTGATGGTGTACTCGATCACATAGTTAGTGACCGCAGATCCACCATCCGATGTTGGTTCACCCCAACGAAGCGCCACATATTGTGGACCGACAAGCATCTCAGTAATACAGCAAGGTGCAGTCGGTAATCCAGGACTCACTGCTGCCGAAACAACCGATGGGTCTCCGGTGCCAGCGCTATTGCGTGCACTTACACGAAAGACGTAACTCACTCCGCTCACCAAATCGGTGACTGTTGCCGATCGCAATGATGTAACGAGGTCGGTGAAGGTTGTCCACGTTGAACCAGAAGTAGACGAGTACTCAATCACGTAATCGGTAATTGTGTCGCCACCGTTTGTGGCAGGAATTGTCCAAGAAAGACCAACTTGATTGAGACCGTAGCTAGCAATTGCCAGATCGAGAGGCGCACTTGGCAGTGATGCGGCCCACGGAACGGCGATGACCACCGAAGAATACGCGCTCGTTCCAACATTGTTGACTGCGCTGACTCTCAATTGGTATGTCAAGCCATTGGTCAGACCAGTGACAGTGGTTGTCGTCGAAGTAGAGACGCTGTCGCTAAATGTCGACCACGTTGCACCAGAGTCTGCAGAAAATTGTGCGACATAGTCGGTGATTGCAGAGCCGCCATTTTGTGTAGGAGCCGTCCACGACAACCGTACCGAGAGGCCAAGCGGCGTTGCGCTCAACGATGTTGGCTCACTTGGTACACCAACAATTGCCGTTGCTGTCGAAGACGCTTCACTAGTGCCGCCACTGCTAACAGCCTTGACACGAAACTGATACGTGGTGCCATTTGTGAGTCCGGTCACTGTTGCAGCCGTACTCGTCGACACACCGTCGGCAAACACTGTCCATGTGGAGCCGCTATTTGATGAATACTCAACGACGTAGTCGGTCACCTCTGCACCACCACTTTGTGTCGGCGCGATCCACGCAAGTGATGCCTGCGTTACGCCGCCAACCGCAGTGAGAGATGTTGGCACCGACGGCGCAACTGGGTTTGGCGAAACAAATGCGGAGCCCGTGTACAACACGAGGTTTGGCGAGCCCGCAGCCAAACCAGTGATGACATCGGGTGTAGCGCTATTGACGATTAATGCAGCAATTTGCGCGGGAGTTGCGGTTGGATCAGATTGCAACAGCAATGCTGCTGCGCCTGCAACGTGAGGCGAAGCCATTGAAGTTCCCGAAAGCATTCGTGATGCACTCGATGAAGTGATAGTTGCTGACAAAATGCTTACGCCTGGTGCAAACACGTCAACGCATGATCCGTAGTTGGTAAATGACGCGCGATCATCACTGCCACCGATTGCTCCAACCGTGATAGCGGTTGATTCTGACGCCGGCGAGTAACTGCATGCCAAGCGGTTGTTGTTGCCTGCCGCCACTGCAAACACAATGCCGTCTGCAGTTGCGTTGGCAACAGCCGAGTTCAGTGAAGCCGAATACGAACCGCCAAGACTCATGTTGGCCACTGCGGGTGTTCCACTGGCGTGATCATTGATCGCCCAGTTAATGCCTGCAATCACACCCGATATAGAACCGGAGCCGGAACAACTCAATACTCGAATAGGAATAAGTGAAACCGCTTTTGCAATGCCATACGTAGAACCGCCAATAGTGCCGGCTACGTGCGTGCCGTGCCTATTGCAGTCGGTAGTGCCGCGTCCATCGTCATACACCGTGTAACCCGCGCCAACACGACCACCGAAATCGATATGGCTTGCCATGATGCCGGTGTCAATGACATATGCCGTTACTCCAGTACCTGTGTTGGTATACGAATAACGAGAGTTACGAGTGCCCGAACGTTGGTCGACTCGGTCTAGACCCCATGGTGGATCTACTTGATCTCCCTGCAACACCACAATTCGATCTTGCTCTATCGATTCGACATTCGGATCTTTTGTCAAGCGATCAAGTGCTGCGGCGTCAAGTACTGCGGCAAAACCATTGATTGCAGATGTGTACACAGATAAAATTTGCGAACCCGTTGCGGCTTCAGTCGTTGCAAAAGCACGCGGAGCCACATTGTTTTTCAGCGTGACGATGTATTGGTCAGCAACTGGAACACCCATCAGGTCTGAAAGATCTGGGCCAAGCACATCGCTCGATTCGTTGATACTTAATGTGCGGTCAAGTTCAACAAGCAGAACGTCTTTGTCTTTGCGCAAGCGCACCACGTCAGCGTTTTCAAGTTCAACCACAAAGCCATCGACGGCCGAGGAATACACATCGCTGACCGAATTTCCCAGACCCGCTTCTTTGGCAACCTTGCGATCCAGATTGACGCCGTCTTTCAAAATCACGATGTAATCACCAGTAACAGCCACAGCAGAAGCCGGCAAAGGCTCAATTGACGTGATGACCAAAGGAGCAAGGAATGCAATAAGCAACATCGCAATCACGTGATGTTTCATCAGTCTTAAAACTCTCACGCTGCCACCTCGCTTTCTTATCCGGATGAGTTGATTTATCTTTTTGGTTGATCTACAGACTGTTATCGGCAGAATGGCGCAAAAGGTTACAGATTTCTTTAGGGGGCGACCGTTGTTGTAACTGCAGGATCGAGCGTCGTCTGTCGTGCTCGAATAGGTTCATTTTCTGGTTGGGGAACATTGATGCCGACCACGTTGAACACGTTCGACATCGCAGTCTGCAATGGGTCGGGTAAGACATTGAACGAAGAAAGACTGATTGTGGCTACAACCGCTGCAACAGCAATCCATCCAATTGCGCTTACTCGACCCGCAATCACCAACACGCGTCGTATGACTCGAGCTGGTGATGGCTGAGAGTTCATGGACGAGGCGATTGCAAGAGATTGCAAGCGCGCAGCGAGATTATTATCAACGGCCTGACGAGCAACCGCTTCACTATCTTGTCTGTGAATACCAAGCAAATTCAAGCGCTGTCGAATTGCTGCGCGTGAGATTTTGGAAGATGTGCGCTTACTCATGATTCAATGCCCTCCTGACTTGATTGTAAGACTTCACGTAAACGAACCATTGCGCGCGACAAACCAACTCGTGTGGCCACTTCTGACTTGCCCATTGAACGCGCCGTTTCCTTTGTTGTTAACCCAGCCGTGTAACGCAGATAGATCATCTGCTGCATTTCAACCGACAACCGCCCAATTGCCCGCAGTAAATCAGGGTCCTGGGAGTCAACTACTGACACAACGAGATCTGGTCCGACTTCATTTGTGAGGTCAACATCGACTCGTGAAATTCGTGAACTCTTGCGCAACTCATCGACAATCCGAGCGTGGGCAACAGAAAAAACAAATGATCTCAATTCACTGTGTCCACCTTCAAAACTTTTAATCCGTCTCGCAATCGTTTCAAAGGTCGATCCTGTTACTTCTTCTGGATCTGAATGACCAAGTTTTTTTGCATATCCCGTCACTGGGCCATGAAACGCACCGACGAACCAACGCCAAGCTTCTGGCTGACCATTCTTCAGGTCGCGCACGAGTGGTCGTTGCAGGCTCATAATCAGAAAAAGCCTACGTTTCTCGCGCGCAAGCGAGACGCAGTCCCGACATATGCTGACTCAATGTCAACTTCTCAAACAACTCAATCTCAACAAGTCGCGGTCGTCACTGGGACTAACTCTGGAATAGGCAGGGCTACCGCTATTTACCTGGCCCAACAGGGTTACAGGGTGTTTGGCACCGTGCGCAGTCTCGACAAAGCAGCCAAACTCATGGCACTTGCAGAGAAACTTGGCGTCGCGATCGAACTCGTCGAGATGGATGTCGCAGATGACGCATCTGTGCGCCAAGGTTTCGCCGATATTTTTCGCGCGACACCACGCGTCGACGTTCTCATCAATAACGCAGGTATCGGCGGCAACGGAGTTACCGAAGAAACAACTCCTGAGCAATATTTTGATTCGTTCAACGTCAATGTCGTTGGCGTTGTTCGTTGCACACAACAGGTGCTCCCGAAAATGCGTGAGACTAAGAGTGGCACCATCGTCAATATTTCATCAATTGTTGGTCGCATCGCCGCTGTTGCGCAATCGCCATACGTCACTTCTAAGTGGGCACTTGAAGGTCTCACTGAAGGTCTTGCTCACGAAGTCGCACCGTTTGGAATTCGTGTTGTGATGATTGAACCCGGCATCACTAAATCATCAATCTTTATGAAAAATATTGACGCACCAAACGCAAGCGGCGCATACGACTCGCACTACCGACGCATGTTGCAGTTTTATGCCGCAGGTATTCCACACGCCACAGATCCAACCGAAGTTGGGGCACTCATTCATCACGCCATCACTACCGCTACGCCTCAATTGCGCTACCCGTGTTCGTGGGGTGGCGCAGAATTTATTGAGGGTCGCGCCAAGATGAGCGATGCCGACTGGATTGCGCTCGGTGCAGTCCAGAACGACACCGATTATGAGGTTGCGTTCAAAGCAGCCTTTGGAATTGACATCTCTCAAAGTTGATAAGCCTGGTCGGCTTATGGGTATGCTGACCGACCCATAGCAAGTTGCCCAAATGGGCAACCGAATCAAGGAGCAAATCATGTCAGTTCGCCTCGGAGATATTGCCCCAGACTTCACCGCCCAAACCACCCAAGGTGAGATCAAGTTTCACGACTGGCTCGGCGACTCGTGGGGCGTGTTGTTCAGTCATCCAAAAGATTTCACGCCTGTTTGCACAACCGAGCTTGGCTATGTCGCCAAGATCAAACCAGAGTTCGACAAGCGCAACGTCAAAGTGATCGGCCTTTCGGTCGACAATGTCGAGTCGCACGAAAAGTGGGAAAGCGATATTGGCGAGACACAAGGAACGCCAGTTAATTTTCCGATGATCGGCGACCCAGACCGCACGGTCAGCAACTTGTACGACATGATCCATCCAAACGCCAATGACACGATGACCGTGCGCAGCGTTTTTGTTGTTGGTCCAGACAAAAAAGTGAAACTCACCATCACCTACCCGGCCTCAACAGGCCGCAACTTCGACGAAGTGCTTCGCGTCATTGACTCGTTGCAACTCACCGCAAAGTTCAAGGTTGCAACACCAGCCAACTGGACAGATGGCAAAGATGTCATTATCGGCGCTGCAGTCACCGACGAAGAGGCAAAAACATTGTTCCCTGGTGGCTGGAAAACAATCAAGCCATACCTACGAACATTGGCCCAGCCAAAGTAAACGCAAGACAAATTTAGTATTTTCTTAACTAACTCAAGCACGTTTACAAAGAAGTCACATACGGAGTAAATAGACTGAGGGGTATGAACATCCCCTCAGATACAGCAGCCGCACGCGCCACAAACGTCAGCAAGATCTATGGTCATGACGACAGCGAAGTGCGTGCGCTCGACGATGTCTCGATCCAATTCGAAAAGAGTCACTTCACCGCAATCATGGGCCCAAGCGGTTCAGGCAAGTCAACACTCATGCATTGCATGGCAGGTCTCGACTCACTCTCCAAGGGTTCAGTATCCATCAATGGAATTGACCTAGGTGGTCTGAGCGATAAAGCCCTGACCAAACTTCGCCGCGACCAAATTGGCTTCGTATTTCAGGCCTTCAACTTAATTCCGACACTCAACGCCAAAGAGAATATAGTTCTTCCGCTTTCACTCGGCGGACAAAAGGGTGATGACAAATGGATCGACCAAATCATCGAAACCATTGGTCTTCAAGAGCGACTCACACATCGTCCAAGCGAACTTTCCGGTGGCCAGCAACAACGTGTTGCTGTTGCTCGCGCACTTGCAAGCAAGCCGGCAATCATTTTTGCCGATGAACCAACTGGCAACCTCGACTCCAAAACTGGTCACGAAGTATTGAACTTCATGCGTAAAGCAGTAAGTGATCTCAACCAAACAATTGTGATGGTCACGCACGATGCAGTCAATGCGAGTTACGCAGACCGCATCGTCTTCTTGAAGGATGGCAAGATCGCCGGCGAAATGTTTGAGCCAACCCCGGATCGCGTGCTCGACTATCTCAAGCACCTCGGAGAATAAGCGCCGTGCTCCGACTGTCATTCAAAATGACCCTTGCACGCAAGGGCCGACTGTTTCTTACTTCGCTCGCCATCATTCTCGGCACGGGTTTCCTGGCCGGAACGTATATTTTTTCTGACACACTCAATTCCACATTCGACAAACTATTTTCTGATGTCTTTACAGACGTGGACGGATACGTTCGTTCATCGAGTTTTGTTGAAGCCGAATTCGGCGGCGAACTACGAGGTTCAGTGCCCATTGGTGCGCTCGAAACTGTGCTTGGCGTGCCAGGTGTAAAGGATGCAGCACCCGACGTGCAGGGTTTCGCCCGCATCATCGGCAAAGACGGCACGCCTCTTGGTGTTGACAATGGCCCACCAACATTCGGTGGTATCGCCACCGAGAGTGTCGCTGGTTTGTGGAATATCGAACAAGGGCGTCTTCCGGTCGGCCCAACCGAAATGGTCATGGACAAAGCAACTGCAAAGGTCGGCAAGTTTGTGCTGGGCGACACCGTGCGTATCAACGCCCAAACAGGTAGTCGCGAATTCACGATGGTTGGCGTTGCCAACTACGGCGACGTGAGCTCACCTGGTGGCGCAACATTCGCTCTGTTCGACCAACCAACCGCATCTGAGTTTTTGCTCAAGCCCGGTTTTGTTGATGCATTCTTAGTGCAAGGCGACGGAACCGTAAGTGACGAGCAACTAGTTTCGGCGATCAATGCGGCGTTGTCACCTGCTGACAAACTCGAAACAATTACTGGTGCACAGATCACCAAAGAAACCCAAGACCAAATTGGCGTTGTGCTCAGCTTTCTCACATTGTTTCTCACCGCGTTTTCATTCATTGCTTTAGGTATTGGTTGCTTCGTGATTTACAACGTGTTTTCAATTACGACTGCACAGCGGCTAAAAGAGAATGCGTTACTACGCGCCATCGGTGCCAACAAGCGACAAGTCGTTATAGCAATGATGGTTGAAGCATTGATCATCGGGTTGCTTGGCTCTGCGCTCGGATTTTTGTCAGGTATTGGACTGTCACGCGGATTGAGTTCACTACTCAATGCATTTGGCATCGAGATTCCAACCAGGGGTCTCACGATCCAGCCAAATCGGATTGTCACAACAATCATCGTGGGAACAATCGTTACTGTTCTCTCGGCAATACTTCCTGCGCTTCGTGCGGGTCGTGTGCCCCCAATTGCCGCATTGCGCGACACAGCACTTGAGAATGTCGGCAGTGTAAAACGCCGCGTAACAATCGGCGTAGTCGCAATGTTGCTTGGTGCTGGCGCAATTACTGCTACCGCCTCCGGTGCAACAAATGTCTTGCTTGGTATCGGTGTGCTCTTAGTGTTTGCTGGCGTACTGATCATCGGACCAGGAATTGCAAAACCTGTTGCGCTTGGTCTTGGCCGCCCAATCGAAAAGTTTCGTGGTGTCACCGGTGCAATGGCACGACAAAATGCAGCGCGCAATCCAAAGCGAACTGCTCGTACAGCAGCACCTGTGCTTATTGGTGTCGCACTAGTAACCGCAATGACCGTTTTTGCGGCAAGCGTGCGCAGTGAAGTGCGCACCGCAATTGGTGATCAATTCCAAGGCGATTTCATCGTGAGCTCAGCCAATCGACAATTTGGCGGCCTTGCACCTTCACTCGCTCCAGAACTTGCGCAGATTCCTGGTGTTACACAAGCAACTGGTCTTGGTTTTACTTCGGTGAATCTTGATGGCTCAGGAAGATTCGTTTTGATTATCGACCCAGCGACTGCAAGCGGTCTCATCACATTTGACATGGTGCAAGGTGATCAATCGAAACTTTCGGCAAATGGAATTCTCGTAAATGACGCACGGGCAGCTTCCAAAGGGTGGACGATTGGTTCAACAATTGATCTTGCAATGGTTGATGGCACCAAGAAAGCTGTCAAGGTAGAGGGCACATTTGCATCCAGCAGCTTTGGTGGCTCTTATGTCGTTAGCCGAGCGTTGTTTGAGGGAACTCTCAACAATTTGTTCGATGCCAACATTTATATTCGTCTCGCCGACGGAGCAAATAATGTCCAAGTCAAAAATGCTCTCGCTTCAGCCACCACAGATAAAGGGTTTGGCACGTTGCAGAGCAGAGATGAGTTCATTGATGCCGAGTCTGGTCAGATCAACCAAATTCTTGGCTTGATTTACGGTTTGCTCGGACTTTCGATCATCATTGCGATCGTCGGCATCGTAATTACTTTGTTGTTGTCGGTGTTTGAACGTAGGCGCGAGATTGGCTTACTACGAGCAATCGGCATGACACGTTCCCAAGTGCGCACCACCGTGCGTTGGGAAAGCGTGATCACCAGCATGTTTGGTGCCATCGTCGGCGTCGTTCTTGGTGTTGTGATGGGCTTCGTCTTGATTCTGATTTTGGCCGACTCAGGCGCCTCCGCATTCAGTTTGCCGATTGCCGGAACCATCTGGATTTTGGTGCTGTCATTTATCGTTGGCGTATTGGCTGCGGTCTATCCAGCCCGTCGGGCCACCAAAGTCGACATCATGCAGTCAATCGCAACCACATAATTGTGAAACCATCCGAGATCACTCCAGAGATACTGCAATTTTTGCAAGATCGGCATCTGGCAACGCTCACAACAATGCGACCAGATGGCTCACCCCATGTCGTTGCTGTTGGTTTTAGCTATGACGCCTCAACATGTCGAGCACGAGTGATCACCTTTTCGACTGCGCAAAAAGCACTCAATGCTGCGCGTGGCGGACGAGCAGCAGTTTCACAAGTCGACGGTGGACGTTGGCTGACACTCGAAGGCACTGTTCGACTTGCAACAATGGACAATGATCCAGAAGAAGTGCGTAGAGCAGTTGCTGGCTATGCGAAGCGCTACCAAGATCCCAAAGAGCGTGACAATCGTGTGGCTGTGATTATTGATGTCGACCGCATTATGGGTCGGGCTTAGTTTTGCTAATACTTTTTGCTTTTTAGCTAGCCCACATCGCGTAGCGAGATAATTTCGTTCATAAACTGTTTGGCGGCAGGATGACTGTCGCCCATGCTCGCGTCACGCTCTATGTACAACGGGGTAAAGTTTGGTCGCACAAGCGGCTCGTGGATTGTTTGACAGCCTGCGCACCAATACAGAACTCGGTTTGCTTCACCGTGATGATTGACCTTCACCACATCGCCACATCGCGCACATGATTTACCTTGTCGACCATAAATTCCCAAATTATTTGACGATACATCCGTATTTTGCAACATCTCATGGGCAAGCGTCAGCAATTCTCGGCAATCGGCACGCTTGAGTGTGCCGATATTTGCCCATGGGTGCATCTCGCATGCCCACAAAATCTCGCAACGAAAAACATTGCTCACTCCCCGAACCACTCGCTGATCAAGAAGTACATCGGCAACTGTTTCATCGCGCTCTTCGTAATCCATCATGCGATCAACAGCTTCTTCGATATCTGCATCGACGTGCGCAAGGTCCGGTCCGAGTTTGCCAAGGATTGGGTGACGCCGAGGATCAAAATCGTGATACACATCGATCTCTGGCGAATTGAAGCAAACAGCAACCCAGTCTTGAACATCAATCAACACATCTGCATGCGCAGCATCTTTTCGCCATTCGACACCATTGCGATACACATCCCATGAACTCGCAATTTTCATTCGGGTGTTGAGCACGATGCCGTTATCCCAAATTATCTCAATGCTCTTATCGAGATTGCGAACTTCTTCGATGGTCCGACCCACCTGAGGCAAGATGCTGTCCATGTGTGGTGCTTCAAACCGGACCATCTTTTTGCCCAATAACGCGGTGCGGAGTGCTGCTGCGTTGTGTTGAACTTTGTGACCGATGAGCACGAGTAAAGATTATTCACACCGCCCGCCTCGGTGAGGGATATACCGTTAGTTTGAAGGCATGAATGAAAAACTCGGCGATGATGAGTTCGTCCTTGATCAGGATGACGCCATGGTTCGACGTGCGGCTCAGCGATACGGCACAGTCGGTGCAATGTTGGCTGGCGGAATGCTGGTATTTGACAAACTGCTTGGCCGAAAACCAAAAGAGGATGCCGCAGTGGTTATTGAAGCTGCGAGCGAGCCGGGCAACATCGATGACAACGGCATCACTCTTATTGTCGATGACAATATGACGATCGTTTCACCCCCACCGCACCTTCGTCGACACGACGCCAACACCGGTCCGAGGATTGTGCGAAAGCGACGAAAACCCAATCCCAATAAGGGTTTGTAGCCCTTAGGGCAGTTGTCCAACTGAGGCCAGAGCAAGCCTGATCAAGCGGTCGTGACCACTCGTCATTTCTTTACGCATTTGTTCGCTCACCGCTTGTTCAGGTGAGAACCATCCAAGATCAAGTGCTTGTTGACTCGGTTGGCAGTCACCCGAAACTGGTACAACGAACGCAAGACTCACCGCATGATGTCGCGGATCATGAAATCCGCTGATGGTTGGATCCGGAAAATATTCGACGACTGTAAACGGCGCTGGCTCTGGTGGAATCTTGGGCAATGCAAGCGGCCCAAGGTCTTTTTCGAGGTGTCGAAGCAGTGCTTCTCTGATGCGTTCACCCAAAAGAACTCGACCCGACACCACTGTACGGCTGATACTCCCGTCGGGTGCTTGGCGTAACAGCATGCCAACCGACGTGACCTGACCCATGTCGTCAACCCGCACCGGCACAGCGTCCACGTATACGAGGGGCACTTGACCGCGCACCTGATCTAGGGCGTTCGGATCCAACCAATTGGTTTTGATATCGATTTGATCACTCACCATTTCTATTGTCACAGATGCCGGCCGTCCATCGTGGAATACCTAGTCGAGAGCCCACTATGGCTGTCAATTGGTGTGGCAAAATGCGTGCGTGACAAAACAACAACCTGCTGTAACTAGCGCCAGAATCATGGCCGCATTCCTATTGACGGCAGGGGTAATGCATTTTGCCAACCCGACCTTTTTTGACAACATCGTTCCACCATGGCTGCCACCTAGCGAACGCTTTTGGACATACATCAGCGGCGTTGGCGAAATTTGTATCGGGCTAGGCCTACTCGCCAGAACAACTCGTCGTCGTGCTGCACTCGCCGCATTCGGATTATTCGTTGCTGTGTATCCCGCCAACCTCTATATGGCTTGGGACTGGCGCGATCACGCACTCAGTGACCAACTTGTTGCCTATTTTCGTTTGCCGTTGCAGTTTGGAATGTTTTGGTGGGCGCTCTCGATTGCCCGAGCAAATGCTCTACCAGTTGCCGGCGACGTACTTAGTTTCCAAGAACGCGAGTAGCCCGTCGTGGCCGCCTTCGCGTCCAATACCTGAAGCCTTGACTCCGCCAAATGGTGCGGCAGGGTCAGAAACAATTCCGCGATTGAAACCAATCATTCCGGCTTCTAACGACTCTGCAACTCGCATGCCTTTTGCAGCATCACGCGTAAAAACGTAGCTCACCAGTCCATATTCGACATCGTTGGCAAGGCGAATCATCTCGGCATCGTTGCTGCACGAAACAATTGGTGCAACTGGTCCAAATATTTCGTCTTTCAAGATCTCATCGTCAGGCGAAACATTGGCTAACACAGTCGCCTGAAACCCAAACGCTGGCGTTGTCACCGACTTGCCGCCGCACAAAACCTTTGCTCCCCTGCTCACTGCGCCATCCACCATCTTTGCCACCGACTCTTGCTCTGCACGAGACACGAGTGGACCCAGCGTTGTGGTCGCATCGAGCCCATTGCCGAGTACCAACGCCGACATGCGTGCGGTCAACTTGTCCGTAAATTCGGCAAGTACCGTGTCGTGAACGTAGAAACGATTGGCTGCCGTGCATGCCGCACCGCCATTGCGCATCTTTGCGAGCATTGCACCATCAACTGCCGCATCAATGTCAGCGTCACCGAAAACGAGAAATGGCGCATTACCGCCAAGCTCCATGCTGCAATTAATGACACGTGGTGCAGCTTGTGCAAGCAAGATTGAACCGACTTTGGTTGATCCGGTGAAGCTCAGCTTGCGAACCTTTCCCGAATCCATCATCGCCGCAACAGCAGGCCCCGATGGGTTGGTGACAACAACATTGACCACGCCGGCCGGCACACCTGCGCGCTGTAATACATCGGCGATTGCAAGAGCGGTGAGGGGCGTATCTTGCGCTGGCTTGAGTACCACTGTGCAACCAGCTGCAAGTGCAGGCCCAATCTTTCGCGTCGCCATCGCAGCAGGAAAATTCCATGGTGTTGCAAGTAGTGCCACACCGACTGGCTGCCTAGAGACCATCAACCAATTGGCGCCGCCTGGCGCACGTCGATAATCGCCATCGATACGAACTGCTTCCTCGCTGAACCATCGAAAGAACTCGGCGGCATATGCCACCTCTGCTCGTGAGTCGGCAAGTATTTTGCCCATTTCGAGAGTGATCAAGCGAGCCAGTTGCTCTTGCTCCGCAATCATGATCTCGAATGCATTGCGCAAGATTTCTGCACGCACTCGAGGAGCAGTTGCACGCCACGAAACAAACGCAGCATCTGCGGCATCAACTGCCAGCAAGCAGTCACCGATAGATGCGTTTGCGACACTCGCCAACGACTCGCCGGTCGCAGGGTTCAGCACGTCAATTTGATTGGCCGAACCAATCCACTCACCGTTAATGAATGACTGCGTCTTTAAATCCTGCATGTAGCTAGTCCTTCGTTAATTCGACACCAGCGATTTCTTTAATACGCTCGCGCAAAAAGTCAAAAGCGGTTTTGTTTTCAGCAATCAACACGTCGTCCGCGGGGTGCAAAAACAATGGTGTTGAAACGCGTGACCTCGTTGCAGATTCGCCAACTGGGTTTATCACTTGATGGGTTGTACTCGGGTAATAACCACCAGTCACATATTTCAGCATGTCACCAGCATTGATCGCCACGCTGCCCGGATCGCATGGCACGTCATGCCACTTGCCGTCTAGATCACGCACTTGCAAACCAGGCTCATTTGCTGCCGGCAACACGGTAATCATGTTGATGTCTTCGTGGGCCGCCGCACGCACCGAACCAACTGGCTCGTTTCCCTTGAGTGGCGGATAATGCAAAATTCGCAACAGTGTTCGCTTTGTGCCAACAATCATTTCGGAAAGTGGCATCGAAAAAGACTGAGAAATACTTTTTGGTGTATTGGCTTCTACCCACGTAAGTAGTTCAGATGCAAGCGACCAACCCGCTTGATACATGGCGGCCGCACTTGCCGACTCAACAGTTGGCTGACGACCCCATGGATACCAATGGAAATACTCTTTGATATCGGGAAGCGAGGCACCAACTGCTTGTTCCGCTTCTTCGAGCGGACGATATCCGTCTTGTCCACCTTCGCCCGGCAAGTAGTCCCACTTATTGCCTGTGCGAAAAAAATTCAGCCACTCGTTTTGTAGTTGCTGCACCATGTCGTACTGAATTGGGTGATTGGTAAGGACGGCAAAACCTGTATTGCGCAATGAGTCAGTGAAATGCTTTGGGGCATCTGGTGATTGGTAATCGACAACTGCGACATCCATAACAACATCCTACGGACAATCAACGTTGGTCTAGTGTGGCGCGGTGGCCCATAAGCGTTTGATCAACATTTTGCAGATTGCAATGGGTTTTCTTGCGGCCGGATATGGCGTCATGTTTACGATGCTCGACGACTGGCGCGAGAAATTTGGCATTCAAGAAACTGGGCTCGGCATCATCATTGCGGCCGGATTTTTTACCTCATTCGTCGCCCAATTGACTATTGCTCCCTATGCCGACAAAGGTCACGCACGGCGGTTGATGACTTGGGGCGTGGCAGCGAATGTGGTGGGTGCCATTGTCATGGCATATGGCTCATCGATGACCGGCTTTATTTGTGGCCGTGTGTTGATGGGTATCGGAGCTGGAATTGCAATCCCCGCAATCAAGCGCATAGTTATTGTCAGCGATCGAGAAAACATGGGAACTAATTTGGGTCGCGGAGTGGCGATCGAAGTTGGTGGCTTTGCACTTGGACCAATTATTTCGGCCCTCACTGTTGGCACATTTGGTTTAGCAGCACCTTTCTTGATCATCGCAGCAATTCTCATAGTGATGGTGGCCTTGATCGCACGCGAAGACATTGAAGAAACACCAGCCGAAGACCGCACAACCGAACGCTTTGCTATTGACTTATTGCGCATCAGACCACTCACTGGCGCAATACTCATTGGTGTCGCGTTGTACGTGATGATCGGCGTGTTTGATCCGCTGTGGGTCGTGATGATGGACGACATGGGCGCACCTAATTGGGTTGGCAATGCCGGCATTTCCATCTTTGGTATGCCGTGGATTTTGTTTGCAACTGTCGGTGGCACAATCGCCCAAAAATATGGTCCATTTCGTGTCAGTGCTTTCGGGCTCGGACTTGGTGCTTTTTATATGGCGTCGTACGGATTCATTGGAAGTCCGTATTGGATGCTTGGTATCGGTGTTACTCAATCGGCACTTGATGCACTCACAGTCACGGGTACCGGCATTGCCGTTGCTCAAGTTGCCCCACCAGAGCGTCAAGCCGGAGCATCTGGACTGCTCGGTGGAATTCAAACACTCACGGGCGGCATTGTGGCAATGACCGCGGGCATTGTGTACGAGCACTACGGCCGACAAACTGCATTTGTTGCTACGGGCATCACAATGTTCACGCTCGTGTGCCTTGGATGTGTGCTTGTTGGACCAAAATATCTTCGACGGCCAGCCAGTACGACTGAAGTAACTATCGCACCGTAGATTTACGGAATGGAATTTAGATACCTCGGCCGAAGCGGCTTCAAAGTCTCAGCAATTAGTTATGGCAACTGGATTACACACGGTAGTCAAGTAGAGGAAGATGCTGCCAACGCATGCGTCAAGCGCGCACTTGAACTTGGTATCACCACATTTGATACAGCCGATGTCTACGCAGGCACTCGCGCCGAGGCTGTGCTTGGTCGCGCACTCGCTGGCGTGCCGCGCGAAAGTATCGAAGTTTTCACAAAGGTCTATTTCCCTACCGGTGGTGGTGTCAACAATCGTGGCTTGTCGCGCAAGCACATCATGCACTCCATCGATGCATCACTCAAGCGCCTCAACATGGATCACGTCGATTTGTACCAAGCTCATCGTTACGATGTTGAAACTCCGCTTGAAGAAACAATGCTCGCTTTTGCAGACATCGTTCGCCAAGGCAAAGCCCTCTATATCGGTGTTTCCGAATGGGACGCCGATCAGATCACTCGTGGTGCTGAACTTGCGCGCGAACTGCGTGTGCCATTCATTTCCAATCAACCTCAGTATTCAATGCTGTGGCGTGTGATTGAAGAAGAAGTTGTCCCAGCAAGCGAGCGCGAAGGACTTTCTCAAATCGTGTGGTCACCAATGGCCCAAGGTGTACTTACGGGAAAGTACCTACCTGGTCAACCGCCGCCGGAAGGATCGCGAGCAACCGACGAGTTGAGCGGCAAAAACTTCATCTCTCGTTGGCTCACTGATGACACGCTGACAAAAGTGCAAGAACTTAAACCAATTGCAGCAGAAGCTGGCATCACGATGGCACAGATGGCAATTGCGTGGGTGTTGCAAAACAAAAATATTGCATCAGCAATTGTTGGCGCCACTCGCCCAGAACAACTCGTCGACAACGTCAAGGCCGCAAATATTGTGCTCGAGCCTGCAATTTTGTCGGCAATCGACAAGGTACTCGAGGGAATTATCGTTAGCGACCCACGGCTAACCGTCTCACCTAAAACGCGCTTTTAAGTTTTATTCGCCCTTCATCGGCGGGAGCACTTCACCTTCGTGGCGAGCAATTTCTGCTCGCCCCACAACATGCCAGTGCACTTCATCTGGACCGTCTGCAAGACGCAATGTGCGCTGACCTGCATACATGCGTGCAAGTGGTGTCCATTGCGAAACGCCTGCGCCACCAAACACTTGAATGGCTTCATCAATGATTTTGCATACGCGCTCTGGCACCATTGCTTTCACAGCGCTTACCCAAATGCGCGCTTCGGCATTACCAAGTGTGTCCATTGCTTTTGCAGCTCGAAGGACCATCAGGCGCATTGCCTCAATCTCGATGCGCGCTTTACCAATCACTTCTGTGTTCTTGCCAAGTCGCGCTATTGGTTTGCCAAATGCTTCACGGCTCAGCCCACGCTGCACCATAAGTTCGAGCGCACGTTCTGCGGCACCTATCGATCGCATGCAGTGGTGAATGCGTCCTGGTCCTAGACGAACCTGGCTGATCTCAAAACCACGACCTTCACCCAGCAGCATGTTGCTCGCAGGCACACGCACGTCGGTGAAACGCAAGTGCATGTGGCCATGTGGTGCATCGTCTTCACCGAATACATCCATGTGCCCAAGGATTTCGACTCCTGGGGTGTCCATCGGTACGAGTATTTGTGAATGCCTGCCGTGTGGTGGTCCATCCTGGCTTGTTCGCAGCATGCAAATCAATATTTTGCAGCGTGGGTCTCCTGCGCCAGAGATATAAAACTTCTCGCCGTTGATGAGCCACTCGTCGCCATCCTTCACTGCACGGCACTCAAGATTCTTGGCATCTGACGACGCCACGTCTGGTTCGGTCATTGCATATGCAGAACGGATTTCTCCGGCAAGCAGCGGCTCGAGCCAACGCTTCTTTTGCTCTGGGGTACCAACGCGCTCCAGCACTTCCATGTTGCCAGTGTCGGGAGCACTGCAGTTCAAGCACTCGGAGGCAATTGGATTCTTCCCAAGTTCATTTGCAATATATGCGTAGTCAAGGTTTGACAATCCCTCACCAGTCTCAGCGTTTGGCAAAAAGAAATTCCATAGACCCTGAGCTTTTGCTTTGGCCTTTACTGAATCGAGTAATTCAAGTTGACCCTTGCCATATTGCCAGCGGTCAGGCCGACCATCGCCGAGTCGAAAATACTCAGCGGTGATTGGATCTATCTCATTTTGAATAAATGTTTTGACGGCTTCAAATAACGGAACCGCTTTGGCCGACATGGCCAAGTTCATTGCATCGTCTGTGGTTATTCCTGAGTGCATTCCGGGCTTTGGCATAACCCCACGCTACCCGTCTTGTCGATTTGTCGACCTAGTCAGAGATCTAAGAGGTTGAGGATTCGGAAAGTATGACGAGAGGTATCTCGCGCGATGTCTTTTCTTGATAGCCCGCGTAACCCTTATATGCTCCTGCGACTATCGGCCACATGCGTGCGCGCTCTTGAGCATTTGCCGTACGTGCAGTCATGATCTTGTGAGGTGCACCTTTATATGACACCTGCACTTGTGGAGTCTCAAGCAAATTGAGATACCAAGCTGGGTGATGATCGTCGCCGCCGCGTGATGCAACAATCACAATCTCGCCGTTTTCTTGTATCGGCGAAGTCAACAAACAACTACGTGGCTCACCACTTTTGCGACCAATCGTTGTGAGTTCAAGTACGGGCATGTTGCCTGCGGTCCAGCCTGCCTTACCACGTGTGACACCAAGAATTACTCGGTGTATCCCATTCATTGTTTTCAGCATTCTGTCACTAGGCATGTTGATGACATTACTACTCACCCTCTACTGTTGCTCGGATGAAAGACATCTTCTCACTCAATGGTCGCGTAGCGCTCGTAACTGGCGGATCTCGTGGCATCGGCGCCATGATCGTCCAAGGATTTTTGGAACACGGTTGTTCACGTGTCTACATCACTGCACGCAAAGCTGCGCAGTGCGATGCAGCAGCAAAAAATCTCAGCATGTACGGCGAGTGCATCTCACTCCCTGGCGATATTTCGACCCAATCTGGCATTGAAACACTCGCTGCACAGATTGCTGAACGCGAAGAGACTCTTGACATTCTTGTCAACAATGCTGGCGCTGCGTGGGGCGCGGCATTCGACGAGTTTCCTGAAAGTGGTTGGGATAAAACAGTTGACCTCAACCTGAAGACTCCGTTCTTTCTCACTCAAGCACTTGCACCGCAACTTCGTGCTGCTGCGGCAAAGAATGGTCACCTCGCAAAGGTCATCAACATCGCATCCATCGACGGCATCTCTACCAACATGGAAGAGACATACCCATACGCAGGTAGCAAAGCCGGACTCATTCACATGACAAAGCGCATGGCACTTCGTCTCATCAAAGATGGCATTGGAGTAACCGCAATTGCGCCTGGTGCCTTTGCATCCGAAATGAATCGAGTCGCACGCGACCATGGCGATGCAATTGCCTCTGCAATTCCTTCTGGTCGCATTGGCACACCAGAAGACATGGCTGGTGCTGCAATCTATTTGGCCTCGCGTGCTGGCGACTACGTTGTTGGCTCAACCGTCGTTGTTGACGGTGGCGTCACCTACGCAAGATAACTAGCTAGCGCTTTTTATTAGCGTTTTTTACGTTTAAATAGTTGCCGACAGATGCGCGCAACTTAACAATGCCAATGCCGGTTGTTGCGCTCACCCAAACAATGTCATCTTGAGCAAGACCACAACCGCGAGCAAGATCACGCTTACGTGTCTCAAGCTGTGACGGTTTAACTTTGTCGAGCTTGGTAGCTACGACTGTAAATGGAATTCCATTTTCTTCAAGTTCACCCAACACCTGTTGATCTAATTCAGTAGGCCCAATAACTCCGTCCACCAATGCAAAGACCATCACTAGAGACTCACGGTCGAGCAAATAATTGGTAATCATGCTCTGCCAACGCTTGCGCACATTTCCGGGTGCTGCGGCATATCCGTAACCCGGCAAGTCAACAACCGTCCCACCATCTGGTGTTTCAAATAAGTTGATCAATTGTGTGCGGCCAGGAGTATTTGAAACCCTTGCGAGTTGCTTGCGATTAGCAAGCGCGTTAATCAGCGACGACTTACCCACGTTTGACCTACCAACTACCGCAACCTCTAATGGTGATTCTGGCAGGTCGCGAATATTGACGGCCGACGTTACAAACTCAAGTTGCAGGGGCCCAGACACTTAGTTGAGTGTATTGACTAGCCCTGCGCTCTGATTGCGATGGCTCGCTCCGGTTCAAAGCCTTGTTGATCTAACGCCTAAACGGACGAAGTCCGTTAGCGGGAACACTCCCGAAGAGTCCACGCTGAAAATCATCAACCGCTTGTTGCAGTTCGTCTCTGGTGTTCATCACAAATGGTCCATGTTGAGCGACAGGTTCACGAATTGGCTGACCACCGAGCAACATCACATCAAGCGCTTCATGTGCCGATGCGCGAAGTGTGATCGAATCACCATCAACGAACACTGCTAGCTGGCCAAGTTTGATTTGGTGCGCATCGTCACCAACCGTGCCGCTTCCCGACAAGACGTAAGCAAGTGAGTTATAAGACGAGTCCCACGGCAATGTCATCTGTGCTCCAGCGCTGAGCGTTGCATGTGCAACCACGATTGGTGTTTGCGTTGAGCCAGGTCCCTGATGACCTCCAAGGTCTCCGGCAATCAAGCGCACAAGTGCGCCCCCATCTTCTGACGACAACAGCACCACCTGGTCGCCTTCCAGGTTTTGGTACGCAGGCGAAATCATTTTCAATTTGGAAGGCAGGTTGACCCACAATTGAATTCCATGGAACAAACCGCCCCGAATTACCAAGTCTTCTGGCGGAGTTTCAATATGCAGAATTCCGCTACCAGCTGTCATCCATTGCGTCCCGCCGTTAGCAATGATTCCACCACCACCATGACTGTCTTGGTGAACAAATGTTCCGTCCATTAAATATGTAACTGTTTCGAAGCCACGATGTGGATGCCAATCGGTGCCTCGCGGTTCGAGTGGCGCATAATTGATTTCGCCCATTTGGTCCATCATGATGAACGGATCGAGATCGGCCGTCGACACACCCGCAAAAGTGCGACGCACCGGAAACCCTTCGCCCTCAAAACCACTTGGTGCGGTAGTAATCGAGCGCACTGAACGCGAGCGCTTTGACAACGCTGCGCTTATTCGTGGAAGTGTCAATGTGTCTGCAGTTACTGCTGGCATAAAGGATTCTTTCTAGACGGGAGATTTATTTTGGCGAATACGTCGACAAGAAGTTTCCTATGCGCCCAATAGCTTCTGTGAGATCTGCAGCCCACGGCAAAGTCACGATGCGTAAGTGATCTGGTGTCGGCCAGTTAAATCCTGTTCCTTGAACTACTAATACACGCTCGGCTCGAAGGAGGTCGAGCACAAATTTGCGATCATCAGCAATTGGATACATGTTTGGATCAAGCTTTGGAAAAACGTATAGCGCTCCCTTTGGTTCGACGCATGAGACACCCGGAATTTTGCGCAATGCAGTAATCGCAGCATTGCGTTGCTCGAGCAGTCGCCCACCTGGCAATACCAAGTCCTTAATGCTCTGTCGTCCGCCAAGCGCGGTCTGAATCGCGTGCTGAGCAGGAACGTTGGCGCACAAACGCATATTGGTGAGCATCGTGATGCCTTCGATATAACTCGTTGCGTGTTTGCGTGGCCCGGTCATGACCATCCACGCAGCACGAAAACCGGCGAGGCGATATGCCTTCGAAAGTCCGTTGAACGTGAGAGTAAATACATCTGGTGCTATTGATGCAAATGTGGTGTGTACTGCGTCATCGTACAAAATCTTGTCGTAGATCTCGTCGGCCATCACGATGAGGTTTCTCTCCACAGCAAAATCAGCAATCTCGCGCAAGATCTCTCGGCTGTACACAGCACCCGTCGGATTATTTGGGTTGATGATCACGATTGCTTTCGTGCGATCACTCACTTTTGACCGAATGTCGTCCATGTCTGGCATCCAGCCATTTGCCTCGTCGCACAAATAATGCACTGGAGTGCCACCCGACAAACTTGTTGATGCCGTCCACAACGGATAGTCCGGTGCGGGAATTAAAACTTCGTCACCTTCATTGAGCAATGCGTTCAGCGCCACTTGAATGAGCTCGCTCACTCCGTTGCCCAGCCACACATCGTCTACATCGGTGATATCGATACCACGCTCTTGGTAGTGCTGCACAACTGCAGTTCGTGCCGACAAGATGCCTTGGGAGTCTGAGTAGCCCTGTGAAATCGGTAGGTTACGCACAACTTCAACCAACACTTCTGGTGGAGTCTCAAAACCAAAAGGCTGCGGATTGCCGATGTTCAGTTTGATAATCCGATGTCCTGCAGCCTCAAGGCGCTTAGCTTCTTCAAGCACTGGGCCACGAATGTCATACAAGACATTGGCCAACTTGTGCGACTGCATGATCTCCATGAGAGTAAAGGCTACGCCGAGGGACTTGTCAGCCACGCCTTATTTATCGCTGCACCGCTAAATTTAGAGTTATCGAACCCACCAAAATCGTCCTCTTCTACAAGTTCACACCGCTTGCCGACCCAGAAGCAATTCGCCTGTGGCAGCGCGCACTCTGCGAGCGCCTTGATCTCAACGG
>JBIIAC010000090.1:0-3734 GCA_044240045.1 Ilumatobacteraceae bacterium | reverse complement strand
CATCGACTTCAAGTGGTCTGATGGCATCGGCAATGATTTTCCACGAATTGAAATTCGCGTGCGCGACGAGATAGTGACGTTTGGTGTTCCTGAGGAAATCAAGGTCAATGAAAATGGAATCATTGGTGGTGGCGTGCACCTCAAGCCTGCCGAGGTCAACCAACTCGTTGCCGAACGCGGAGACGACGTTGTTTTCTTCGATGGCAGAAGCGCATATGAGGCGCGAATCGGCAGATTCAAAAATGCTGTTATCCCCGATGTAGAAACCACTCCAGATTTTGTTGCCGAAATCGAGAGTGGCAAGTATGACCACCTCAAAGACAAGCCAATTATTTCGTATTGCACTGGCGGGATTCGCTGCGAAGTGTTATCAGTCATCATGAAGAACCGCGGATTCAAAGAGGTCTACCAAATTGATGGTGGCATCGTTCGCTACGGCGAAGAGTTTCGCGACAAAGGCCTCTGGGAAGGTTCGCTGTATGTCTTTGATCGGCGCCTCAAAATTGAATTTAGCGATCAGGCCAAAGTGTTGGGCACCTGCAATTTGTGTTCGGCACCAACTGCACAGTTTCATAACTGTTCAAACCTTGCTTGCCACAAATTGACCCTGGTGTGCGGTGCATGTGAGACCGCGTCGCCCACAATTTCGTGCGAAGACTGCCGCGAGTAAGACTGGCACCATGGCTGTTGCAACCAAACCACAACAAGGAATCGTCACCCTCGATCTCGAAGGCGTGTTGGTACCCGAGATCTGGATTGCTGTTGCCGAAAGCACTGGCATTCCAGAGTTGAAGCGGACGACCCGCGACGAGCCCAACTATGACGTGCTGATGAAATCGCGTATTCAGATCCTTGACCAACATGGCCTGACAATGAGCCGCATCGAGCAAGTGATCGCTGGTTTGTCACCAATGCCGGGTGCCGTCGAATTTTTGGATGCATTGCGCGAGCGCACACAGGTCATCATTCTCTCTGACACGTTTGAGCAGTTTGGGCGTCCACTGATGCGCTTGCTCAACTGGCCAACACTGTTTTGTCATCGTCTCATTGTCAAAGACGATCACATTGTTGATTTTGAGTTGCGCCAAGCCGACCAAAAGCGTCTTGCTGTTGAGGCGTTCAAAAAATTGAACTACCGCGTTGCAGCTGCTGGCGACTCATATAACGACACAGCGATGTTGGGCGCCGCAGATGCCGGGTTCTTGTTTCATGCTCCCGACAACATCAAAGCCGAGTTTCCACAATTTCAGGCACTCGAAACGTACGACGAGCTCTTTGCAAAACTTTGCACTGCCCTTGACTGCTAGAACGCAGTAGCTAGTTAGTTCGCTGCCTTCGCAAGGTTGTCCATGGTGATTTCCATGTTCCTTTTGTTATGTGTTGCACGGTCAGCAACGCCACTCACAACCTTTCCAAGAAAAGAGCTGATACCACCACGGTGATCAATCCAGCTTTGTGTCACTCTGCTGCCTGCAGCAGTTGGTTCAATTTCAAACACCCAATCACACCAGTTGTTTCCGAAGACAATCAGTCCGAAGGAAAACTTCTTTGGAGCATCGCATGCATTGACTTTGACGTTTGTGCCCCAAGACTTCTTGCCGTTTTTGTTTCGGCCCTTGAATATTGCTCCAACAGCTGGTCCAGTTGCTCCCTTAGCCCACTTGCCGCCTTGGTTTTCTGGCGACCATTCACCCATGCGAGGCAAGTCAGTGACGAGTGCCCAAACTTTGTCGGGTGACGCAGAGAACTCTCGTGTTACTGAAACTGGCGATTGTGAAGTCATGCCTAAACAGTAGCCAAAGCTTTCACCAAGTTGTCGAGCGTGACACCCATATTGCGAAGGTTGTGAGTGGCACGGTCTTCAACTCCACTGATGTCCTTGCCAAACGGTGCAAATTGTTCCCAATGTGTTCCCGCAACCCATGCATGCGTAATACGACTGCCGCTAGCTGTTGGTTCAATTTCAAACACCCAGTCACATAAATGATTCTCTTTGTAATTGAGTGTGAACACAAACTTATTTGGTGCATCACAAACTCCAACACTCACCGTTGCCTGCCATGACTTGTCGCCGTTCTTATTATTGCCCCTAAATTTTGCGCCAACCGCGGCACACGTAGCGCCATCGAGCCATTCGCCTCCCAAGTTTTCTGGTGACCACTCGCCCATGCGGGGTAGGTCTGTGACTAGCGACCACACTTTTTCTGGAGAGGCTGAAACTTCTCGTACTACCGCAACGTTGTAAGTCATGACAGGTACTGTAATCGCCCCGGGATCAGGCATGAATTATTCTTGCTGAGCGAATCTTCTAAAGAAGTTGACCGTTATGAATTTTGGATAAATGGATCTGCGTAGTCAGAGATACGTTCCCATAACGCAGCTCGTGCAGTTTTGGTATCACTTTTTTTAGTACGCGGCGACTTGTGTGTTGGTCGAATTTCTCTATCAGACCAAAAAGACCCGCTCTCACCTGGAAGTGGCTGAACGGCAGCCAGCCAAGCAATCGTGTCTGCACCTTCACTGGCCGAACGCAAAATTGGAGCAGTTACTCGTCGAAACCCAGGAATGCTTTCTTGCACTCCCGGAGTATCTGCCCAGCCCGGATGCATCGCAACAAACTCTGTTTGGGACTCGCGTTCGGCCCACATTTCGGTCAGCGTTACTTGTGCTCGTTTAGCAATCGCATACTGTTTTGATCCACCATATTTATGAGCGGGCATCTCCAGAGTTTCACCACTTTCAAAAATGGGAAGCCCACTGGTGTACATGCCTCCTGATGACACAGTTACTACTCGACCGCCTTGCATCAGCGGTAGTAACAACGAGGTCATTAGGAATGGGCCAACCACATGTGACGCAACGGTTTGTTCAATTCCCTGCGGCGATACTTGACGATTGTTCAATAATGCACCTGCATTGTGAATCAAGACATCTACACGAGTGAACTGTTGCTGTATTGCTGCGCACGCACTACGAACTGATTCAAGATCTCCCATTTCTGCCTGAACAAAAACAGGTTTGTTTCCCGTGCACAGCGGCGCTATTTCGTCAATTACGCGTGCACATTTTGCTTCGTTGCGCGCAACCAACACCAGATTGGCTCCAGTGGCTGCAAGTTGGCGAGCAACTTGTTCACCTAGCCCGGACGTCGGACCTGTAATCACGACAGTCTTGCCTAGAAGATCAAAACTGGAAATTGGCTGCCAATTACCTAGACACTTCCGGACCACAAAACCAATTTTGGAAAACCCTGGCACTACAGCGGCATCGAGTGCATTACTGAGAAAAGTGTTCACGGGTCAAGTTTAGAACCAACCTGATGAAACCTGATTGCCGAGGTAGCCTGATGAACACGAAGCGGTCCGCATGGCTGCGGAACTTTTCAAACTTGGTATCTACGTCGTTGCATTTTCTTACCCAGTCGTGCCAATGGGCAAGGCACGCATTCGTGTGCAAGTGTGTGCAACGCATACCAAAGCCGACATTGATACTTGCGTCGCTGCGTTTATTTCCGCGCGCAACGCATAATTGCTTTACGACTTGCGGATAACTCCGTCTTTCACGGCCGCTGCGGCAACCGCTGGCGCAACACGTTCCACAATCGTCCTGTCGAACACCGACGGCACTACGAAATCTGGAGATAACTGAGCATCAGTCACTGATTCGGCAATGGCAATTGCGGCTGCCAATTTCATACCTTCAGTGATGTCTGTTGCATTTGCATCAAGTGCGCC
>JBIIAC010000046.1:0-8462 GCA_044240045.1 Ilumatobacteraceae bacterium | reverse complement strand
GTGACCCTTGCCGAGATGTGCATTGGTGGACGACTTGGCGCGCAGATGAGTTTGCTATCGCAACTCGTTACATTAACAGATTTGTGCACGCTGCTTTTTAGCGAATCCCTTGGCCGCCACATAGTCGAAGTTGAGCCACACAATCTTGCAGCATTCCAACAACTTGTCGGACAATCGCAGATCATCGGTGCGGTTACGGACCAACAGTCGTTAATACTCCCCGACGGCGCGGCAATTTCGATGCAAACACTGCTTGGCGCATGGCAGGACGGGCAATGATCGCGACAACAAAGATGAACACAAAGCCACATGCACTCGTACTCACGGCACCCGGCACCAACCGCCACCCCGACGTGATGTTTGCTCTCGAACTCGCGGGTGCAACCACCTCGTCGCTTAATCTCAATCAATTGCGCGATCAGCCATCTGCCATCGCTAACGCACAACTCATTGTGATTGCTGGTGGCTTCTCGTTTGCCGATGCCCTTGGCGCAGGACGATTGTTTGCACTTGAGCTTTCACACCTCGTTGGCGAAGCATTGCGCGCTGCGGTTGCTAAGGGCACGCCCATCATCGGCATCTGCAACGGATTCCAAACATTGGTGCGCATGGGCATGTTGCCAGGTGTACATGATGCCGCTCTCGGTCACAACGAGAGCGGAGGCTTTCAGTGTCGTTGGGTCACCATCCAGCCAGTATCCAAAAAATCAATTTGGACAAAACAGCTCACACAAGATATCTATTGCCCCATTGCTCACGGCGAAGGACGCTTTACGTGCAGCGATGACACTCTTGCATCGCTCAGAAACAGTGACCAGATCGCACTCACCTACGCCACCAACCCAAACGGTTCGCGTGCCGACATTGCAGGTGTGTGCGACGAGTCTGGCCTTGTGCTCGGCTTGATGCCACATGCCGAAAACCATGTCATTGCCCGACAGCACCCACAGTTTCATCGTGGAGCACGTAATGGACTCGGCTTACACCTATTCACACAAGGAGTACTTCATGCAACAAATTGAACCCTGTCTCGACATCGTCTTGCCACTGCAAGACCGCAAAGTTGGAAAGGTGCGAGTCTCATATGCGCTCGCAAACAACACACGTTTGTTTGTCACCACCGACAGGCTCTCCGCATTCGACCAAATCGTTGCCTCGGTGCCATACAAAGGCCAAGTGCTCAATGAGCTAGCTGCGTGGTGGTTTGCCAACACCAAAGACATCATCGACAACCACGTCATCTCGCTTCCTGATCCAAATGCAACCGTTGCGGTAAGTGCCACTCCACTGCTTGTTGAGGTAATCGTGCGTGGTGTAATGACAGGCTCCACGAGCACCAGCATCTGGAAACTCTACGAACAAGGTAAGCGCAACATCTATGGCTACGACTTTGTCGATGGCATCAAGAAGAACACACTGTTACCTGAGGCGATCATCACACCTACCACCAAGGGCGATGCAGGCGCTCACGATGAGCCCCTCACTTGTGCCGACGTAGTCACACGCGGATTAGTCGACCAAGCAACATGGACAATTGTGTGCGATGCAGCACTCGCTCTGTTTGCTCGCGGTCAACAAGTTGCCAAAAAAGCAGGTCTCCTACTTGCTGATACCAAGTACGAATTTGGTATTCACCCCGATGGCAGAGTGCTCATTATCGACGAGATGCATACGCCAGACTCTTCGCGTTTTTGGGAGCTGAGTTCATACGAAGAACGACTTCGAGCGGGCAAAGAACCTGAGAGTCTCGACAAGGAACCAATTCGCTTAGCGCTCGACGCCATTGGCTATCGCGGCGATGGTCCGCCACCAACGCTTGACCCTGCAGTGATCAGTGCAACCACAGCTCGCTACATCCAAGCCTTCGAACGTATTACCGGCACACCATTTGTTGCCGGCGAATACCCAGTCCAACAACGACTTACAACATCACTACAGAAAGCGAACCTGATATGAAACCACAAGTCATCATCCTCATGGGCTCACCAGCCGACATGGACCACAGCAACAAAATTGCAGAAGCCGCGAGAGTTTTTGCACTCGACGTCGAAGTGCGCGTGGGCTCGGCTCATCGCACACCCGAGCACGTACTTGGTTTGATTCGTGAATACGAAGCCAATGGCCGTCCCAAGGTGTACATCACCGTTGCTGGAAGATCTAATGCCTTGTCGGGTTTCACAGACCCTCAAGTGACTGCACCAGTGATTGCGTGCCCACCGCCAAGCGATGATGCTCAATCCGTCAACGACATCTGGTCGAGTGTGCGCATGCCGCCTGGAGTTGCTTGCGCATATGTTGCCGAGCCGGTCAATGCCGCAGCATTTGCAGCCAAAGTACTGGCCCACCACGACAGCGCAGTTGCTACAGCAGTAGCAACTGCTCAACAAGCACAACGCGAAAGAGTGCTCGCAGCCGATGCCAAGAGTCGTAATGCCTGAACTTTCAGTACAAGCAATTTTTGATACCGACTCACCGCACGAAGAATGTGGCGTATTAGCAATCTCATCCACGCAAGACAATGCAGCACAACTCTCATTCTTTGGGTTATTTGCGCTGCAACATCGTGGACAAGAAGCTGCTGGTATTGCAGTTGCCGATGGCAAACATGCTCGCCTACATAAAGATGTCGGACTCGTTGGTCAAGTGTTTACTCCACACACACTTGAGCCTTTGAACGGCATGTACGCAATTGGTCATACGCGCTACTCGACCACCGGTGCTCCCGGCGCACGCAACGCACAACCGTTTTTGGTCGAGACAATGCACGGCCCGTTAGCTGTTGCGCACAACGGCAATTTGGTCAATGCGCCAGAGCTTCGCGACGAGTTGCTTGCTAAAGGTTTTGGACTTACCGCGTCGTCCGATACCGAAGTAATCACATTGATGCTCGCATCGGCTGGTGGCGCAACATGGGAAACACGACTCGAACGCACGCTGTCAGCGTGGCAAGGTGCATATTCGCTCGTCATCTTGGCAGCCGACCGCATTATTGCCGTGCGAGACCCATGGGGCTTTAGACCGCTATCGGTTGGCAAATTGCCGAATGGTGGCTGGGCAATTGCGTCAGAAACCTGCGCGCTTCGCACACTTGACTGCAGCGAGATCTCCGAAGTTGCACCAGGAGAGATCGTCACGGCTCAAGGCACACAACTCACGCGCCGCCAAGCCCAGATTCCTCACGTACCCCAAGCCCGCTGCACATTTGAGTTCGTATATTTCTCGCGTCCAGATTCGGAGTGGGACAACCGCAGTGTGCACTCTGTGCGCCAACGCCTGGGTGAACAACTTGCCGCAGAAGCATCGGTTGATGCCGACGTCGTCATTCCTGTACCCGACTCGTCCATTCCTGCAGCAGTTGGCTTCTCGCGAGTCAGCGGCATTCCTTATAACGACGGCTTGATTAAAAACCGTTACATCGGTCGCACATTTATCGAGCCAACGCAGTCAATGCGTGACAAGGGTGTGGCCATGAAGTTCAACACGTTAAATGAAAACCTCGAGGGCAAGCGCGTGATCATGATTGACGACTCTCTTGTGCGCGGCACCACCGCGGGCCGTCTCGTTGCGCTCATTCGCGATGCGGGGGCAACCGAAGTCCACTTGCGCATCACCTGCCCACCCATCACACACGCCTGCCACTTCGGTGTCGACATGGGCCACGACGACGACCTCATCTCGGCTCGCCTCAACTTGGAAGAATTACGTGTGCAAATTGGTTGTGACTCTCTTGCATTTTTGTCACTCGATGGCATGATGCGCGCAGTCGGCAAAGAGGACGGTTACTGCAATGCGTGCTTCACTGGTGCATACCCAATCCAGATCACCAAGCGCCACAGCAAAGATGTGTTTGACCAGGTGCTTGCATGACGCACGACGTCACGGTGCTCGTTGTTGGTAGCGGCGGTCGCGAACACGCCATTGCCAGCAAAGTTGCGCAATCGTCTCACTGCAAACGACTCCTAGTCGCACCAGGCAACGCCGGCACACCAGGCGAACGACACAACATCGCCATCACAGATGTGAATGGCATTGTTGCGTTGTGCGCACGACAACATGTCGACTTGGTGATCATTGGCCCGGAGGCCGCGCTTGATACTGGCCTTACTGACGCACTTCTTGCCATCAATGTCAAGGTCTTTGGACCAACCCAACAACTCAGCGTTCTCGAATCATCCAAAGTCTTTTCGCGCCAACTTGCCCAGCAACTCAACTTGTCGAGCCCGCACTTCGCCCACTTTCCAAAAGGAAATGCCGATGCCGCAATCGCATGGTGCGCCACATTTGACAAACCAGTTGTTGTCAAACAATCTGGTCTTGCAGGTGGCAAGGGTGTCGTCGTACCCGAAACGATTGTCGAAACACACATCGCTATCCGAGAAGCAATTGCTGTTGGCGACATCGTGCTTGAAGAACGACTTATTGGCACCGAAGTCTCGTTGATTGCATTGTGCGACGGCATCACGAGCGTGCCTCTCCCACTAGCCCAAGACCACAAGCGGGTTGGCGAAGGCGACACCGGTGCAAACACTGGTGGCATGGGTGCCTATGCCCCAGCACCTGTCAACACCACAGCAGCAGCCCTGCATGCCGAGTTCATTGAGCCCGTCATCCGCCATTTCGCCAAGAGCGGCACTCCTTATATAGGAGCATTATTTGCGGGCGTAATGCTCACCGCCGATGGGCCACGCCTCCTTGAGTTCAATTGTCGTTTTGGAGACCCAGAGGCCCAAGTGTTGCTTGCGTTAATCGAAAATGATTTTGTCGAGTTGATGCTGGCGTGCGCCACTTCGTCTCTCACTTCATCACTTAATGCAAACCCTCTGCGCATTAAAGATGCCAGCGCGCTCGGCGTAGTTATTGCGGCCGATGGCTACCCACACAAAATACGAACCGACGACGCAATCAGCGACATTCCACAATCGACTCCCATCGCCACCGTGTATCACGGAGCTACCGAATTGGTCGACAACAAACTCGTCTCCGCTGGTGGACGCGTGCTCACATGCGTTGGCATTGGCCCCACTCTTGATGATGCGCGCACTCATGCGTACGCTGCAGCCAATCGCATCACGCTTCGCGGCTCGCACATGCGTCGCGACATTGCGTGGCGCGCACCCGGAGCCACTATCCATTCATACGCATCCACTGGCGTCAATATCGATGAAGGCACACGGGCAGTCAGCCTGATCAAAACCAGTGTTGAAAAAACTGCGAGCGACTTGGTACTTCGTGGTGTCGGCGCATTTGGTGGTGCACTTGATGTCTCATTTCTCAAAAAGTTTGATCACCCTGTGCTCGTCGGGTCTACCGACGGTGTCGGCACCAAAGTCGAGTTGGCTGCACGCACGGGTCGCATTCGTGGCACCGGTCATGACATCGTCAACCACTGCGTCAACGACGTGCTGGTGCAACGTGCCTACCCGCTCTTTTTTCTTGACTACCTTGCGTCATCACACATCGATGCCGAAATGGTTGCCGAAGTCGTTGGCGGTATGGCCGATGCATGCGCTGCTGCTGGGTGCGTGCTCCTTGGTGGTGAAACCGCCGAGATGCCGGGTGTGTATGCACCAGGCGCATTCGACATCGCTGGCACACTCGTGGGTGTTGCCGAACGCGACCAACTTTTGCCTCTACAAAACATTGAAGATGGCGATGTACTCATCGGTGTGCTCTCCAATGGTCCGCACACCAATGGATATTCATACTTACGTAAGTTGTTTGCATGGATTCCCCTCGAGTCTCAGCCTGCTCCGCTCGATAAACCACTTGTCGAAGCATTGTTGATGTCGCATCGCAACTATCTGCCAGTACTCAAAGGCGCGCTCGACACCGAACTTGTTAAGGCACTCGTACACATCACAGGTGGCGGGTTGCCCGACAACATGCCACGCGTATTGCCCGATGGTGTTGGGGCCAACATCAATCTCGGTTCATGGCCCATGCCGCCCCTGTTTCGACTTGTGCAACAACTGAGCGCGCTCGACACCGAGGAGCTCTATCGCACACTCAACATGGGCATCGGCATGGTAATCATCGTTGCGCCAAGTGACGTGCCTGCAGTGCAGTCGGCCATCGACGAACCGACTTTCATCATCGGCAATCTTGTGCACCACACATCCAACCAACAAAGCCGCGTTTCACTTTCATGACCGCACGGCTTGTGGTTCTTGTGTCCGGTAACGGCACCAACCTGCAAGCCATCATCGATGCCTGTGAGAGTAAGCAGATTGACGCCCAAGTAGTTTGTGTTGTTTCCGACAAGCACGAGGCATTTGCACTCAACCGAGCGGAGTGCCACAACGCAGAGACAGCAGTTGTTGCAGCAAAACCGCAGGAGACTCGCCTGCAATACGATTCGCGCCTTGCACAGATCGTTGGTATGTGGCAACCACACATCATCGTGCTGGCTGGTTTCATGCGCGTCTTGTCCAACAGTTTTCTCTCGCAGTTTCCCAATCAGGTCATCAACATTCATCCCGCTCTCCCAGGTCAACTGCCAGGCACTCATGCAATTGAGCGCGCATTCGCCGAGTTCACACATGGCACTCGGCGCGAAACCGGAGTCATGGTGCATTATGTGCCAGACGAAGGTGTCGACAATGGCCCAGTTATCGCTCAACAAACTGTGCCTATCCATGTCGCCGACACACTCAGCAGCCTTGAAGCACGAGTGCATGCAACCGAACACGCGCTTGTTATTGACGCTCTCCAACTACTCATCACCCAGCAGAAAGCACCCACATCATGACCAACCAACACACTGATTTTTTTAGTCGCTTCGAAGGCCTCACGTTTGATGACGTTGTCATCGTGCCTGGCTACTCAGATGTACTGCCCGATATGGTCGATACTTCCACCATCTTTGCTCGCGATATCGAACTCAGTGTGCCCCTTGTGTCGGCAGCGATGGACAAAGTCACCGAAGCAGGTCTAGCAATCGCACTCGCCCGCATTGGTGGCCTCGGCGTCATTCATCGCAACCTCACCGTTGAGGATCAGGCAAACGAAGTGCGTCGCGTCAAGCGCTCACAGTCCGGCATGATCACCGACCCCGTGACACTGCCACCGACAGCCACTCTCGAAGATGCCGAACAACTGATGCACCGTTACCACTTTTCTGGCGTGCCAATCACCGATGCATCGGGCACGCTCGTAGGCATTCTCACCAATCGCGACATTCGGTTTTGCAAACAAAGCGACTATGTGCGCCCCGTCACTGAGTTCATGACGTCAACAGGTCTCATCACTGCACACGTTGGCACATCACTCGACGAAGCACGCGCCATCTTGCAAGAGCATCGCATCGAAAAACTCCCGCTCGTTGACAAAGATGGCAAGTTGCGCGGGCTCATCACGGTCAAAGACATCATGAAGCGCCAAGACTTTCCCACTGCCACACGCGACTCGGGTGGTCGGTTGCGTTGCGGTGCGGCAGTTGGTGTCGGCGACGATCTCGAGTCCCGCGCCGAGGCTCTCATTGCTGCAGGTGTCGACGCACTCATCATCGACACCGCGCACGGGCACTCTGCTGGAGTCATCAAGGCCGTTGAGCGCATCAAATCCAGTTGGCCCAATATGGCAGTTGTTGCTGGCAACATCGTCACCGAAGAAGGCGTCGACACCCTGTACAAGGCTGGAGTTGACGCGGTCAAAGTTGGTGTCGGTGCTGGATCTATCTGCACCACCCGCGTGGTTGCAGGAGCGGGTATGCCGCAGTTGTCGGCCATTCACTTCACCGCTTTACGCGCGCACAAATTAGGCGTGCCACTTATTGCCGATGGTGGCGTCACATATTCGGGTGATCTCGTTAAAGCATTTTCTGCTGGCGCCACCGTTGTCATGCTCGGTAGTTTGCTCGCAGGCACCGATGAAGCTCCGGGTGAAGTCGAGTTGTTTGAGGGTCGTCGCTACAAGAGTTACCGCGGCATGGGTTCCCTCGGTGCGATGCAAGGTCTTGGTGCCGACCGTTACGGTTCGGCTCAAGGCGATGGAGCAAAGCGCAACAAGCTCGTTCCTGAAGGTATCGAGGGTCGTGTCGCATATGCCGGCTCACTTGCCGATGTGATCTATCAACTCGTTGGTGGTCTGCGCTCAGGCATGGGTTATGCAGGTGCTGCAACATTACCCGAATTGCATCAGCGTGCACGCTTCATGCGAGTCACCACTGCTGGTCGAGAAGAAAGCCACCCACATGATGTGACCATCACTCACGAGGCGCCCAACTACCACAGCAGTTAAACCAATACGATCTAGTGCGTGATATTGCATTTGACCAATTCGGCAAACTGGATTGAGGCGCAGCAGCAAGGTTTCATCACAGCGCCGTCACTCACCGCCGAAGGTTTCATTCACTGCTCCACCGAGCATCAAATGCACGATGTTGCCAACAAGTACTACCGCGGCGCAACCGACATGGTGTTGGTGCACATCGACCCAGCCGCGCTCACATGCCCACTCAAATG
>JBIIAC010000045.1:0-8505 GCA_044240045.1 Ilumatobacteraceae bacterium | reverse complement strand
ACTTGCTGAAAAATGCAAGCATTGCAGCAGGTGGCGTACTGCCAATGTGTCAAGACACTGGCACCGCGATTGTTAAAGCAAAAAAAGGCCAGCGTGTGTTCACCGGCGGTGGCGACGATGCAGCAATAAGCCATGGCATCTACAACACTTATCAAACAAGCAACCTTCGCTACAGCCAGCTTGCACCGTTGTCAATGTTTGAAGAAGTAAATACCGACACAAACCTTCCAGCCGAAATTAAAATCGCTGCAGTTGATGGAGACGAATACAAATTTCTCTTCATAGCCAAGGGTGGCGGTTCGGCCAATAAGAGTTATTTGTTTCAAGAGACGAAAGCATTGCTCAACGAAAAGACATTGTTGCCTTGGTTGTTTGACAAAATGAAAACTCTTGGCACTGCAGCATGCCCTCCGTATCATTTGGCAATTGTTGTTGGTGGAACATCCGCCGAGTTTGCAGTTGAGACCGCGAAGCTTGCAAGCACCCACTATCTCGATTCGTTGCCTACTTCGGGTAGCAAAGCAGGCCATGCATTTCGCGACATCGAATTGGAAGCCAAGGTGCTCAAACTCGCACAACAAACAGGCATTGGTGCGCAGTTCGGTGGAAAATACTTTTGCCACGACGTTCGGGTCATCCGTCTTCCACGTCACGGTGCGAGTTGCCCGGTTGCAATGGCTGTGTCGTGTAGTGCGGATCGTCAAGTACTCGGCAAAATCACTGCAGATGGTGTGTTTCTCGAAGTGCTCGAAACCGACCCTGCACGTTTTCTCCCTGAAGTCACTACCGATCAATTGGACTCAGAGGTTGTTGCGATTGATCTGAATAAACCAATGTCCGAGATCCGTGACACGCTGTCAAAGTATCCCGTCAAGACTCGCGTGATGTTGAGCGGACCGATGGTGGTGGCACGCGATATTGCACACGCAAAGATCAAAGAACGCTTAGACGCCGGCGAAGGCTTGCCGCAATACATGAAAGATCACTGTGTGTATTACGCAGGCCCAGCAAAGACACCTGAAGGAATGGCGTCTGGTTCGTTTGGCCCAACAACTGCCGGTCGCATGGACAGTTACGTTGCAGAGTTTCAAGCCGCAGGTGGCAGTTTCGTCATGCTTGCCAAAGGAAACCGATCTCGACAAGTAACCGATGCGTGCAATACCTACGGTGGTTTTTACCTGGGTTCAATTGGTGGCCCCGCAGCCAGGCTCGCCCAAGATTGCATCACCAAAGTCGAAGTACTCGAACATGCAGAGCTGGGCATGGAAGCAGTATGGAAGATCGAGGTTCATGACTTCCCCGCCTTTATCGTCGTCGACGACAAGGGCAATGATTTTTTCGATGTTGTTAACGCCACAAGTGGCGTCCAGATCAACGTTCGCTAATTAGCGCTTGAGCAGGCTCTTCAGCACTTCACGAGTGTCGTGGGCTTCGTCCGGCGTTCCACCAAACTCCACGCCACCAAAGTCGGTCACGCCAAATTCTTGTAGCGCGGCAACTCTGTCAAACACTTCGTTCGCCGAACCGATGATTGCCACATCTTCGGGACCGGCAACGCCTTCATGGTCAAGCATCGCGCGATAGCTCGGCAATTGTCCATAAATAACAAATGTCTTTGCGGCTCGGGCCTTTGCTTCAGCAACATTTTTTGTGACACACATTGGTAGCGCCGCAATGATGCGTGGTGCTGGGCGACCAAGCTGATCGGCTGCTTGCACAATCGTTGGAACAGTGAGTGTGCGCAATGTTTCTGGCCCAGTGCACCATGTGAGGGTTCCTTCGGTAAATGCTGCAGCGAGTTTGAGCATCTGCGCACCAAGAGCTGCGACTACAACACCGCAACTTTGTGGCTTGCCAATTGTTAGTTCGGCATGCGTCGTTAATGCTTCCCCAGCAAACGAAACCTTTTGATTATGAATGAGCGGCATCAGAATCGACAGGTATTCCTTCATGTGACGAACTGGCTTGTCAAACGACATGTTGGTCATTCCCTCAACAACAACTTTGTGCCCAAGACCGATACCAAGTGTCAGTCGACCGCCTGCTGCTTGGTTTGCAGTCAGGGCTTGCTGGGCCAGCATCATCGGGTGACGCGGATACACAGGAATCACGCTGGTGCCGAGCTCAATGCGCGGTACTTCACGACCAACAACACTCAGTGTTGAAAGTGCATCAAGTCCAAAAATCTGTGACTGCCAGTATGAAGCAAAACCGTCGCGCTCAGCCTGAGCAGCTTCGGCTACAACGCCATCAATGGTGCTGTCGTTGTTTGATCCAAATATTCCGATGTTCATCTGCTTTGTCATGCGACAAAACTATCTGCAGTTAATTTCTACGGCAGAGTTGTGGAGGTGTCAGGCAACACACCTGCGACTGGCAACGACGTTTCAGTACCAACTGGAACTGTCTCGTCGGGCATTACTCCTGACACCGGTGCATCCGACTTGAAATAGATCGGCAGGCATTCGCCTTCGCGTGTTGGAGCAAACTCAAGTGCTCGCGCAATTGCGGCTGCAAACACCGATCTACCGTTTGCTGTCAGGTGAACACCGTCTTTCCCAATTAACCCATTATTCGCAGCGATTGTCCCCCAGTCCAAAACCGTCACGTTCGAAAACTCGGAGGCAAGCTTCATGATTACGTCGTTCACTTCTTGCTGTCGAGGATCAAACAATGCGGTTGTCAACACGACAAATGGTGTTGGAGACAAACCTTCAAAAATCTGACGCATCTTATTTTCATAATTTGCTTGATTGCCGTCGTAGTTGGTACCTAGAAATACAACCGCGGTATCCCAACCATCTTCCAGTCGTTGGCCCAATACCTTCAATCCAAATTCAACAAAGCTTCCCGATTGCGCCTCTACTTCTACTTTCCAACCCAGCTGCGTCAAGGTATCGCACATCTCATTTCCATACCGACTCGAGGTGCTGGCCATGATCGAGTCTCCGATCATGAGTACACGTGGTCCACCAACCTGCGGACCCATCATTGGTCCGAGCAGCTCTGGAAACTCAACCGAAACGCCCTCAGGCAGCGTCACGAGACTTGCAAAGTTCCCACCTGGAATGCGACCGACCCCGTCGACAACATTGCTCCTGTTGGTCAAAAAGTTGACAACACCGCAGCCGGTCATAGTCATGCTTGAGGCACAAACGAGGGCAACAATCTTGAGCACTCGTCGCCACGTGGGGGTTGGGCGAAACATTTGTTTTATTCTACGCGATTTGCGCGTAACTCATCTCGGATCGATGCCAGTAACTCATTGGTCGTCTCAGCCGTTTCCCCCTTGCGGAATCTGCCGTAAGCCTTAATGACAAAAAACATCACGGCGCCCACCATCACAAAGTTGAGCGATGCAGTGAACAACGACCCGACAGGAATAAAACTTCCATTGAGCGTGAATCCTTTGTCATTGAAGTTCGGTTGTGTTCCACCAAACACCGCACCGACTAGTCCGCCAAGCACACCTTGGTTGTCTTTGCCATCTCCAGCAACAGCATCAACAATTGTCTTGAAAGCGGCACCCATCACAAACGCAACGGCCACATCCACAACGCTGCCACGATTGATAAACAACTTAAATTCGTGGACAATGCCAAACTTTTTTGATTCCTTAGGCTTCAGTAACTCTTGAGTCATAGAAAAAGATTACTTGGTGGCAAGTTTTTTAATCTGCACTCGGGCGTCGTTAAAACATGCCCCATCCGCCAAATCGGAAAATGTGTCCGGTGCAAAAGCATTCGCAGTAAGCCCGCCAGCGATGCTGCGACGCCATAAACCTTTCGGCATCGCACAAACACCTTCGCGCATCGACACATCAACTTCTACCTCCACCGAAATCTCTGCCCGATCATTAAACATCGTCACAGTTTCACCAGTTACCACACCGTGCGTGTTTGCATCGGTTGGATGCAATTTCAGCACGGCCGGTGGTGGCAAAGTGTCTCCAAACATCGAGTTAATTGTGTACGACGTAGAGGGTGTAAGCAAAGTGAGTGGATGCACTTCATCGACCAACTGTTCATACTTCGGCCCAAACATTTCGCTATCCATTTCCCAAATTCGCATGCGTTGATCGTTCAGTGATGGAAACACATCGCGAAACTGAATCGTGCCACCCTCAGGTCGCACAGGGGTTACACCACACATCGATTCGCCAACGAGAGTCTCAATCGCTTGTTGTGACGCATCAAACTCATCTGCCGAAAAGCCAAGCGCAACAGCGAGCGCCTCTGCCAATTCACCATTGCTTCGAGACTCGCCCACTGGCTCAATGACACGACGGTTTTCTTGTACGACATATGCACCGTACGAGCCAACAACGTCATGAATCTCAAAGTGGGTTGTTGCGGGCAATACAACGTCGGCCAATAGTGCGGTGTCAGTCATCACCTGTTCGTGCAACACCACAAAAACATCTTCGTTTGCTAGCCCCTCGAGCATTCCCTGCTGATCCACTGCTGTCACTGCCGGATTTGCTCCCTGAATCACCAAGACCTTGGCAGGCTTGTGCCACGCACCTGGCTCACCACGCAGCACGCGACCAACTCGATTCATATTTATTTTTTTCTGCGCTGGTCGAGCAACTCCCTCAGGCCATTGAGCTAACACGCTGTTTGGAAAACCACCCGAAGTCGAACCATAAATTCCGCTACCAACCGTTCCAAAATTACCGGTCAAAGCCCACATTCCGAATGCAGCCAAATATGCGCTACCGCCATTGCGATTGCGTTCCATGCCTAAGCCGACTCGCAGAGTCGCAGGTTTGATTGTCGTTACCAATTCGGCAAAGCGCACGATGTCAGCAATTGTTACCCCGCAGATTTCACTCGCACGCTCAAGAGTCCACTCGTTGGCGGCTAATAGAAACTGTTCGGCTCCAGTTACGTGTTGTGCAACAAAGTTCTTGTCAACACGATTTTGCTCGTTGATCCACCGAGCAACGGCATATCCAAACACCACATCTGTTCCAGGTCGCAGTGCAATATGCAAGTCAGCTCGAGCTGCAGCGCTTGTGCGCCGGGGATCAATCACCACTACAACCGCTCCATCTTTCTTCGCTTGGGCGATTATCGGCTGTAAGTGTGTGTTGCTTGCGCCAGGATTCGCACCCCAGACCACGATCAACTTTGAGTGCACTAAGTCCATTGGGTCGCTCGACAACATGTCGCCAAACACTCGCTCCCAAGCCGCCGAGCTTGTTCCAGCACAAATGGTGTGCTCAATCTCGGGGCACCCCAATCGCTCAAACAAGTGCGGCATCAAACGCTTCTTGTCGATTCGGGCCGATGACGAGTTATATAAATATGGCAGCACACTGTCTGGTCCAAATTCGCTGATTGCACTCGAAATTTTTCCTGCCACAAGAGTGATTGCTTCATCCCAGGTTGCGCTACGAAATTCGCCTGAACCTTTTGCCCCAGTGCGGATCAAGGGCGTCATGATTCGCTCTTTCGAATACACACGCATCGCGTGATGCTTCACTTTTTTGCAGATCCACCCGTCAGTCAACGGGTTTGCTTGCTCACCAACGGGCGCGGCATCAATGTCAACAATTTTGCCTAGCTCGACTGTTACTTCAAGCGAACACGAGTCGGGGCAATCAAGCGGACAGGCGGTGATGATTTTCATGCGGGGTTTTCTGGGGCATCCAAATCGCTAAACATGTCAATGTCTCTCAACGGCTTAAACCCAAACCACCAAACGGCCACGACTCCAAGAGTAGCTACGCCTCCACCGATCACGGTGGCAGGAGTACCAAAAGCCTGCGAAGCAACTCCAGACTCAAATGCGCCAAGTTCATTTGTTGCACCAATAAATACACTTTCAACTGCAGATACTCTGCCCCGTTTCGAGTCTGGAGTCACTAGTGGCACAATTGATCCGCGAATAAACACGCTCACCATGTCGGCTGCACTCAGTATCAACACTGCAGCAAATGCAATCCAATATGTGTGGGTCATACCCAACACAATCGTGCCAACTCCAAACACTGCAACGGCAAGCAGCAAGGCTTTACCAACATTGCGGCGCAGAGGCTTGAACGACAACAACAATGCCATCGCTGCAGCACCAATGCCTGCAGATGCTCGTAGCCATCCATAGGCAACGTCGCCCACGTTCAATTGCTCTTCTGCGATTACTGGAAGCAGTGCAATCGCGCCACCAAACAACACCGCAAAGAGGTCAAGTGAGATTGCAGCCAACAATATCGGTGTGCGGCGGATGAAATAGAGCCCTTCCATAGCCGAGCGCAACGTCGCTTTTTCATCTGGATCACGCGGTGTTGGTTCTCTCTCAAACTGCACACGCATAATTCCAATCATGCCAATAAAGATCAAAGCGGCTGTCGTTGCATACGCAACCCACGGAGCAACCGAATACAAAAATCCAGATGCTGCTGGCCCAATGATCATCGCCGATGTCCAGACACCAGATGACATTGCAATGATCGGTGGAAGCCCTCCTTCGGGCGCAACCATTGGATACATCGCGCGCGTTGCAGGAGATAAAAATGCACGCGATACCCCAAATGCAACTCCAATCACAAAAAATGGCCACACAGCTGTTGATCCGGAAAGCGAATACACAACGAGTGCAATCGCGCATAGCATCTCGCCAGTAAGTGCCAACGCGGCAACGTGCTTGCGATTGAATCTGTCAGCAACACTTCCACTCACCAACACGAGTAGAGCGATTGGGGCAAATTCTGCCAAACCCAGCCAACCAATATCAATTGCACGTCCCGTGGTGTCGAAAATATGTTTTCCAAGCGTGGCTACCTGCAGTGATACACCTATGTAAAAAGCAAAACTGCTACCCAACATGCGACGTGCGTTCGTAAATCGCAGTACATCGCGTGCTGTAAGTTGGCTTGGCTCAGGAGAGTCGCTCATAAGTAGACAACACTAGGGGAAATTATGACTTCAATCGCCGATGAAACACAGTGGCTTGATGCAACATCTCAAGCCCAACTTGTGCGCAATGGTGCGGTGACGCCGCTCGAACTACTCAATGCGGCACTCGAACGCGCCGACAAACTCAACCCCGTCATCAATGCACTCACCTACCGCTGGGACGATGACGCACGCAAAGTCGCAACCTCACTCCCCGACGACAACTCAATGCCGTTTCGTGGTGTGCCATTTATTTTGAAAGATCTCAACGCAACTCTTCAGGGCCAGCCCATCTCCAACGGCAATATTGCACTTAAAAATGCCAATCACATCTCTACCTACACCACCGAACACGTCAAGCGATTTATACGCGCAGGACTTGTTATTTTCGGTCGCGGAAACTCGCCAGAGTTCGGAAGCGTGCCCACCACAGAACCAGAAGCTTGGGGTGCAACTCGTACACCGTGGGATACCAGCAGGATCTCTGGTGGATCAAGTGGTGGCAGTAGCGCTGCAGTTGCTGCAGGCATCGTTCCGGCTGCGCATGCAACAGATGGTGGCGGTTCCATTCGAGTCCCTGCTGCGTGTTGCGGTCTCGTTGGGCTCAAAGTAAGCCAAGGTCGCATCACAGCTGCTCCTGTGAGGGATGAAACAAATCTTGGTGTCGAACACGTAGTTACTCGCACTGTGCGCGACTGCGCCGCGCTGCTCGATGCAACACACGGTCCGGGTGTTGGTGATCGAGTTATTGCGCCTACACCATCGCGATCATTTCTCAGCGAGGTTGGTGCGCCAGTTGAAAAACTTCGCATCGGCTTTCTTGATCATCGTCCTCTCGCTGGCGACATTGACCACGAATGTGTCGAAGGTGTTCACATTGTCGCCAAGCAACTCGAGCAACTCGGCCACATTGTTGATGCCTCGTGGCCATCGGCACTTGAGGACGCGTCATTTCCGCCGCGCTTCACCGCAATCTGGGGAACCAACATGTCTGTGGCTTGCGAAACAACTGCCGCGCTACTTGGTCGCGAAGTGACGAGTGACGATTTCGAGCTCGTCAACTGGACAATGGCACAGTATGCAAAAAACACTTCGGCAACGACTTACGCAAGCGCAATTCTTGCAACGTCCCATTATCGACGAGCGGTTGCACAATGGTGGGCTGATGGTTGGGACATTCTCGTAACGCCAACTCTCAGTCGCGTGCCACTCAAGGTTGGGCAGTTCGCAAATGATCCCAAGGATCCAATGAAGCCGATGAAAGTTGCTGGCGACTTCATTGGGTTCACTGCTGCATTCAACACGAGCGGTCAACCGGCAATCAGTTTGCCGTTGCATTGGACACCTGAAGGAATACCGATTGGAATTCAGTTGGTCGCGGCTTACAGCCGTGAAGACATCTTGTTGCGTTTGGCTGCCCAACTCGAAGTTGCAATGCCGTGGGCACACCGACGTCCTGCAATGAAAGCTCTGTAGTTACTTCGATCAAGCAATGAGCAGCCCCAACGGGATTCGAACCCGTGCCGCCACCTTGAGAGGGTGATGTCCTAGGCCACTAGACGATGGGGCCAAGTAGCAATGCAAGGCTATCGCGACAAAAAGCAAC
>JBIIAC010000113.1:0-2502 GCA_044240045.1 Ilumatobacteraceae bacterium | reverse complement strand
ATGAACGAAGAGGGATCGCGGTTTATTTTTCGCAATCGCTTTGTGAGGGCAGATGGAAAACTTGCTGCAAGCGTGTCGAGCCTGGTGATGTTCCTCGACCTTGCCACTCGGAAAAAGATGGCGCCGCCAGAGAAATTGCTCAGTGCGATTTTGTCGATGAATAAATCTGACGACTACGCCGTCATCAAGTAATTAGGCATTGGCGGCGAGAGCTGCCTCAAAAGCTTTTGCTCCAGCAACGAGAGATGCTCGCTCGGATTCATTAAGCACGGAGTACGGAGCGATGCAGAGCGCATCTGTGAGTTCTTCGGCTATGACCATGCGAGCACGAGTCTCATCGTCAACATATGGATATTCAGATTCTGACCAGCCGAAATTTTTCATGTCTTTGGGTCGTTTAATAAAATGTGCTTGAATTCCGCTCACACCACTTACGCGAACGGCAACTAGATGGGCGCTTCCTCTGTATTCACGAAGCGACGCAGCGAGTTGCATCGCTCTGCCTGGCAGATCATCGACGAGTGGGAGAGACTTGAATGCAGCGAAGAGTGCAAGACCTTCTGGGTCCATCGCGTCAAACACTTTTTGCATTGCAGCGACAAATTCGGCAAGATTGGGAATCATTGAGAGTTTTTCTCTTCCGGCAACGGCCGCACATTCGTAATGTGCTGACCCAAGCACTCGGGCGGGGTGTTTGGCAATTGCGAGTGTCCAGGCGGCATTAATAATGATGGGGTTGAAGTAGCCAAAGGCTGCGGTAACAACTGAGCCGTCACAGTCCCCAAGCGCCCCAGCCCGGCCAGCAACATAAAACTCCATGCCCTTTAGGCCGAGAGACTTGCCAATAGCGATAGTCGATGGGGAGAAGTAGTACTTATAGGAGTTGTCATTGAATATTGGGCAAACAGTGCTGATGAGCTCTTCGTCGGTCATGTTTCGAGACTAATTCGTTAGCGTTACAGAAATGCCAGCCAAAGAGATGTTCCCACCAAATCCAGATTTGCCACTTTTGCATACTCGCCGTTATGAAATTCGAGCATTTCGGATGGCGAATGATCGTTTCATGTTGCGCGGGGTCGTGTGCGACGAAAAGCCGGCTGGCGCCTATGTTTTGAACGATCCCGATCCACTATGGATGCATCTTATGGTTGTGGATCTCGAAATTACCTATCCCGCATTTGTGATCGAGAAGGCATCGGCCGAATTTAAGAATCATCCACATTTGGAATGTATTGACACCACCGACCACTACAAAAAGCTTGAAGGCTTGTCAATCAGTCGTGGCTTTAATGCAAAAGTGAAAGAACTGTTTGGTGGACCACGTGGTTGCACACATATCGGCGCATTACTTTCTGCGATGGCGCCGGTGGCGATACAGACCGGTTGGTCAATGCGAGATTTTGAAGTAATAACCGACATCGACCTTGATTCATCTGCGGCAAAAGTTCAGAGCTCACGTGAGTTCTTGGGCATGATCAACACTTGCCACATGTGGGCGGAAGATGGTTACCTGGCTGCAACTATGAAAGCAGGAGGGGAAATCAAGATGCCGTTATCGGTGTCAATTCGACTTCGCGAGCTTGGACGTAGCGAAGAAGAGTGGGACAAATTCCGGGGCTAAATCAGCAACTGGTGTTGCTTGATGTTTGTGATTTTGCTGATCATGTCAAAGTCGTGGTCAGCATGTAGTACTGGGGCGTCAATCCGAATTGCCACTGCAGCAATGAGGCAGTCAATATGGGATCTCACGGTCAGTCCGATCTTGCGACCTGCACGATAAATTTCTGCAGCGTTCTCATAATCGATAGCAATCGTTTCAACAGGCTTTGGTCGAGAGAGTAAACGTTTCAACGTAAGAAGGTGGTGTTCGTCGCGAGCCCCGGCAAGTATTTCCATTTTGATCGGATCACAAATTGCAGATCTATTTCCTAACAACTTCGTTACTTCGAGGGAATATGGTGACAAAGGATTTCGTAAAAATTCGATCCACGCAGATGTGTCTATGAGGATCATCGTTTTGTGGTTTTTTGTGTTTCGGGAATATCTCCATCCCACCCGGTGCCGCTCATGGCTGTTGCCTCTTTGAGAGTCATTGGCTCAACGGCTAATTGATTGAGGGCGAAATTGACGGCGTCCTTCATTGTGGTGAGGTTGTACCGCTTCATCACTCTTCGACATGCAACTTCGTCAATATCAATATTTGTACGAGCCATAGTCATACGATACACCTCTCATACACCTTGGAGTTGTGGCACTTGAATCACCTTTTCGTGTCCATGTGGAGATTGATGTGGCTGAAAGTGTGGATGATGGCATAGAAAAAGGGCGACCCTTGCGGGCCGCCCTTCTATTTATCCATTTATCTCTTTATCAGCAGGTCGGGGGGTGACCCCGCAGAAATTATTTGGAGAAACTCCAAAGGCTTTCGGTGAGTGCCCAGCCGTATTCAGATTGTGAAGCGGCAATCGCGAAGATAAACAATGCGCCACCGGCCATCGAAAT
>JBIIAC010000112.1:0-2525 GCA_044240045.1 Ilumatobacteraceae bacterium | reverse complement strand
ACTCAGCGCCTCCAGCTTTAGTAAGACAACCGCAATTCCCGGGTTTCCAAAAGTTGAGTCGTTTATGCAATTCACACTTGCATCCACAATCGTTCAAGGTGTGTTATTTGGTTCAGTAACGGGAGCGGCGGCCCTTGCCACCGATATCGAGAATGGTTTTTTTGATCGCTTGCTTCTTGCACCTACAACCCGCACAGGTATTTTGCTCGGACGACTTACTGGCAGTGCGCTATTCGGACTCTTTCAATCTGCGTTTTTTCTTGCAGTTCTCGTTCCATTTGACGCACCAATCAGTGGAGGAATCCCAGGTGCTCTAGTGATGGTGTTGTCTGGCGGAATTGTTTCGCTCGCGATTGGCGGCATCATGTCGTCAGTTGCTATTCGCACTGGTTCTGCCGAAGCAGTACAAGGTGCATTCCCGCTCTTGTTTGTGTTGCTTTTCTTTTCGAGTGCTTTTTTCCCACGCGAAACAATGAGCGGTGCCTACAAGCGAATTGCCGATATCAACCCAATTTCATATCTTGTTGAGGGTCTACGCGCTCTCGTTCTTGAAGGGTTTACTTTCTCGGCAGTGGTTCGAGCGCTCCTTGTACCAACAGCTATTTGCCTTGCAGCAATTTTGTTTGCACTCAAAGAACTCAATCGGAAGTTGGCAGCACGATGAACACACAGGTTACGACCACGCAACAAAACACCGCATCAGTTGCTACGTTGGTTGCAAGGCCGACGACTCTGCGCAGTGCTCGTGGACTGGCTCATCGAGGTATCCGCAATATTCGTCGCCTTCCTTCAGCATTCTTCCCAGCGATGGCGATGCCGGTGTTCACGATGATTGCATTCGCGGGCACATTTGCTGCCATCACCAGACTGCCGGGCTTCCCCACCGATCGTTCCGTCAACTGGTTTATGCCGCTCGGAATTTGTTTTGGCGCGGCATTCAGCGGCATCGGTCTTGGCTTCTCAACAATCCGCGATATCGAGACTCGTTTCTACGATCGACTACTGATGTCGCCAGCACCGCGTCGCTCACTTATTATCGGCCCACTTCTCACTGCGTGGGTGCGAGTTGCAATCTTGTGCGCCTTCGTCATCCCAATGGGCATGCTGCTGGGCGTTCGTTTCACAAGTGGACTATTGGGACTACTGACATTGGTCGTTGCAGCTGTCGGAGTCTCAACTATTTCGCTCGGCTGGGGCCTCGGACTTGCTTATAGATTTCGCGACATGCGCGGCGCTGCTGTGATGCAACTCACCATGTTTGTTGTGCTGTATCTCTCGACTGCACAGATGCCTCTCCCGCTCATGAGCGGCTGGTTGCACGATGTCGCTCGCATTAACCCAGCAACCAACATTTTGCGTCTCGCCCGTGAGGGTCTTGTGCTGGAAACTTCACCCGATTACATGAGCTGGTCAAATACATGGGGTGGTTTGCTTGCCATTGCTGGCATGGCAACACTCACACTCGTGTTTGCACGGCGTGGGCTCAACAAACTCGACAAATAGCCAGTTACTGTTATTCCTGCATGCACGCAGCATTTGAAAACCCCAAAGCAATCTCCCGACGCGCATTGATATCTGGATTGTTTCTCGTCATTGCGCCAATGGGTTCAGCTGCATCTGCTCGCAATGTCGTTGTTGCAAATGTTTCAAGCGCGCGTCTCACCATAAAGAATGGAGCGTTTGGTCGGACAACTGTTGTGGTTCTCAAAAGCGGAACCCTCACATTGACCAATGCCGACAACATTGCCTACCGCGTCAAGGTAGGTGCCACCCCTGTGGTTGTCCCTGCCAAGGGGTCAAAGACAATTCCACTTCCCCAACGTGGAACATTTTCCATCACCTGTGCGAAAGCGCCAGGTTTGAGGGCGACACTTATAGTTAAGTAACTGAGTAGAAGGAAATCACATGAAGGTCAGTATCAACGTCAATGGAACGAACCAAGAACTAGATGTAGAGCCGCGCACTCTGCTCGTACATTTGTTGCGCGATGAGCTGCAACTCACTGGTACCAACATTGGCTGCGACACATCAAGCTGCGGTGCCTGCACTGTTCACCTTGATGGTGAAGCAGTAAAAAGTTGCACAGTGCTTGCCGTGCAAGCAGATGGCGGTGCGGTGACGACCATCGAGGGTCTGAGCAAAGATGGCGTGATGCACCCGATGCAACAAGCATTTATGGAGAACCACGGTCTGCAGTGTGGTTATTGCACACCAGGAATGGTGATGGCATCCATTGGACTTCTTAATGAAAATCCAAATCCAACCGAAGATGAAGTTCGACTCGGCCTCGAGGGCAACCTCTGTCGCTGCACCGGGTACCACAACATCGTGAAGTCTGTGCTCGCCGCAGCCAAAAAATAAATAACGAAATAAACAAAGGAACACATTGTGATACCAGCAGCATTTGACTACAAGCGTGCATCTTCGGCAGCCGAAGCAATTTCGCTCGTCGGGCAATACGGCGACGAAGCCAAGTTTTTGGCAGGTGGACACAGCCTTATTCCGTTAATGAAACTTCGTCTGGC
>JBIIAC010000044.1:0-9058 GCA_044240045.1 Ilumatobacteraceae bacterium | reverse complement strand
AAGTGCGCACGATATGGGTCGTGAACATCGAGTGATTTCAGCGCTCCAAAACACCAAGGTTCCGGTAGCCCCCACTCTTGCGATGTGCGACGACGTTTCGGTAAACGATGCTCCGTTTTATGTGATGAGTTTTGTCGACGGAATCATCGTTCGCGACCCCGATATCGCTTTAAAGATGCTGACTCCCGCCACTCGCCTACAGGCGAGCAACTCGCTCGTCGACACAATGGCAGCCATTCATGCTGTCGACCCCGTTGTCGTTGGCTTAGGCGAACTTGGCAGACATGACGGTTACATCGAACGTCAACTCAAACGTTGGTATTCGCAATGGAATGCATCAAAGACACGAGAGTTGACTGCGATAGATCGTGTTCACGACGGACTTCTCACACACTTACCAGTGCAAGGCCCCGCAACGATTGTGCACGGTGACTATCGCTTGGACAACTGCATGATCAATAGTGCAGGCGACATCATTGCGGTACTTGATTGGGAGTTGTGCACGCTCGGCGACCCACTCGCCGACCTTGGTCTGCTCATGGTGTATTGGAGCGGACCTACAGACGAGCCTTCGGGCACCACATTTGGAACCACTACAGCCGAAGGTTTTTTGAACCGTGGACAACTTGCCGAACGATATGCGCAAGTTTCAGGTCGAGATATTTCGCATTTGGATTACTACGTTGCATTTGCGTACTGGAAACTTGCCTGCATTATCGAAGGTGTTTACGCTCGCTATATCTCTGGAGCAATGGGCGAACAAAGCGACGCAACCGCATTTGAACCATTCAAATTGCAGGTTGAAGCCTCCGCACAAAAGGCCGAATTGTTGTTGTCGCGCCTACAATGATTGAACGATGAGCGACGCATATCGCATAACGCCACAGTTTGGCAACACACTTCCACGATTGAGCGATCCACTGCTTGTCGTGATGTTTAGTGGCTGGATCGACACCTCTGTAGCCGCAGGCAATGCAATGGAAGCACTCATCGCAGAGACCGGTGCAACTGATTTGCTCGAATTTGATACCGATCTATTTGTCGATTACCGCGCACGTCGACCAACGATGGAACTCCGCGACGGTGTCAACACAAAGCTTGATTGGTCTGCTCCACGCCTCATGATCGGTCACGATGTCAAACATCGAGATGTGCTGCTCTTGACTGGACCAGAACCAGATTCGCGCTGGAAGCAATTTGCCAATGAAGTAGCCGCCCTCTCGACAACACTCGGTGTTCGCCGCATGTTGGGATTAGGCGCATACCCCGTTGCGACCCCACACACTCGCGCGGTGCAGATCTCGTGCACTTCACCCAATGCTCCGCTCATCCAATCGCTCCCCTATCTCAAGAGTTCGCTTGATGTTCCAGCCGGAATGGAAGCAGCACTCGAACACGCACTACACGATCAAAACATTGACGTACTGGGATTGTGGGCTCAGGTACCTCATTACGTTGCATCGATGGCGTACCCACCGGCTTCGGCTGCACTGCTTGGTGCCGTGTGCGATGTGGGTGGCCTCACTCTCGACATTAGTGGCGTCCTCGAACAATCAGTTGTGCAACGTGAACGCCTTGACCAGCTTGTGCGCACCAACCCAGAACACGCGGCGATGCTCACTCAACTTGAAATTGCATTTGATGCCGAGCACAGCGGAAATGGCACACTGACCACAGGTTTTGGTGGTGTTCCACTTCCAAGCGGTGATGAACTTGCCGCCGAACTCGAAAAGTTTTTGCGCGAGAACCAAACAGATTCATGAAACTCGACGGGGGCATTCCGAGTTCACTGCACAATGCAGCAACAAGTGCCCACGACCTCGAGCGTGCCGGCTATACAGGCGGTTGGACTGCTGAAACTTCACACGATCCGTTCTTGCCACTACTCCTTGCAGCAGAACACACCAGCACACTCGAGATCGGCACGAGTATCGCGGTTGCGTTTGCCCGCAACCCGATGACGCTTGCCAATACGGCGTGGGACTTACAAGCCTTTTCAAAAGGTCGCTTCATTCTTGGTTTGGGAAGCCAAATCAAGCCCCACATCACCAAACGTTTCAGCATGGAATGGAGTCACCCTGCTCCACGAATGCGCGAAATGATTTTGGCTATCCGTGCCATTTGGGATACTTGGCTCACTGGCGCACCACTCGAGTTTCGTGGCGAGTTTTATCAGCACACACTGATGACACCTTTTTTCACGCCTGACAAAAATGACCTTGGTGACTTTGGGGTTCCAAAGATATTCCTTGCAGGTGTCGGCGAAATGATGACCGAAGTTGCAGGCGAAGTGTGTGATGGTTTTATCTGTCACGGATTTACAACCGAAAGATACTTACGAGAAGTCACCCTCCCCGCGTTGCGTCGCGGTCGCGCCAAAGCAGGCAAGACCATGGACGGCTTTGAAATCGTCGGACCGAGTTTCGTTGTGACAGGAAATAACTCGGATGAGATGCAAAATGCCGCAGAGGGCACGCGACAGCAGATTGCTTTCTACGGCTCAACACCCGCCTATTCGGGTGTGCTCGAGTTGCATGGTTGGGACGACCTGCAACCCCAGCTCAACGCGTTATCGAAGCAAGGCAAGTGGGTTGAAATGGGCGCACTCATTACCGACGAGATTCTCAACACGTTTGCTGTTGTTGGTCAGCCCGAAACGATCGCACCCGAACTCGCGAAGCGTTATGGCGACGTTATTCAACGCCTGAGCTTTTATGCCCCTTACTCAAGCGATCAAAGTCGCTGGGCGCAAGTAATTGCAGACATCAAGTCTGCCTAACGCCTTTTCTTCCTCACTGCTAGCCGGAGCACCCACAGTCACTACAGTCATGGGCTGGGCAAACAAGCACAGTCGATTGGTTGGGTATGACAACTTCATTTGTATCGCGGATACCGCGCGCATACCAAGTGCTCAGCCTTACTGCGATTGCAACATTTCTCGTCTCGCTCGATGTCTCAATTGTTGTCGTAGCAAAGCGCACCATTGAAGCCGACCTCGGTGGTGGAAGCCTCATCACGTGGGTCTTCTCGGCATACGCGATTGCATATGCTGCCGGACTATTAACCGCAGGTCGCTTTGCCGACGTCTATGGACGTAAGCGTTCGTTTCTGCGCGGACTCTTTATCTTTAGCATTGGGTCGTTGCTCTGCGGCATCTCACCAACCACTTGGGTGCTGATACTTGCCCGCATCATTCAGGCCATGGGGGGTGCGCTACTTACTCCGGCATCAATCGCATTGGTGTTGCCCGAGTTTACTGTTGAAAAACGAACTCAAGCAATTGCTATCTGGGGCGCAACGGGAGGACTCGCTGCAGCACTCGGACCGTCCCTTGGCGGCATCCTTGTCGACTCTCTTGGTTGGCGCTCACTGTTCTTTATCAACATTCCATTCACTGTTGTGACAATAATTTTGGGTCGCAAGATCTTGCACGAAAGTAAAGACCCGAACGCGCAACGCAAAGTGGATTACCCAAGTGTCGTGTTTGGTTTTACTGGAATCGCACTTGTGGTGCTGGGTATTTCGGAAAGCGAAACATGGGGCTGGATAGACACCAAAACACTCAGCTCAATCGTTCTTGGCCTCATTTTGGTCTCGCTCTTCGTACAACGCTGCAGAGTTGTGACGAGTCCGCTACTCGACTTGAAACTCTTTCGACTTCCATTTGTATTGGCAGCCAATCTCTCGGGCCTGCTATTCAGCGTGGGGTTTATCGGCATGTGGCTACTCAACACGTTCTGGCTTCAAGCGGTGTGGGGCTATGGCGTTGCCCAATCGGGACTCGCCACCATGCCGGGGCCTGGCATGGCCGCATTGGTTGCGCCATTCGCGGGCAAGTATGCAAACAAATTTGGACATGCACGCATCTTGCTCACGGGATCAATCATGCTCAGTGTTGGCACGTTTGGTCTCAATGCTTCTATCCCAATTGAGCCCAACTATCTCACGCACTACCTTCCGTGGATGCTCCTCACTGGATTTGGCGTTGGCTTGAGCATTTCAACACTGTCGAGCTCAGCGACCGCCTACCTCAAACCAACTCAGTTTGCGATGGGCTCAGCACTCAACACCACAGCTCGTCAAATAGGTACGGCACTCGGCGCTGCATTGTCGCTCGCGATTGCAGCTCCTGCCCTTGGGCGCATCGAGGCGGCTCGACGAGCAGGCACTCCACTTGATTTGGTTGACATGAAAGAAATGCACGTTGCGTGGATTATGAACGGGTTCGTGTATCTCGTTGCGGGAATCACGATGATCACAATTTTCCGCAAACCTACCGAGGCTCAGATGGACGACGCTCGAGCAACCATAAAATTCGAGGATTAATCAGCACTCACAGCTAGTCAGGAAGCAGCGAGACCGTGCAGCCATGCCTGCACGTTGTTGCCCAAAGCATCTACGTCGTATCCACCCTCTTGCAACACCACCGTAGGCAAACCCATCTGACGCACCAAGTCGCCACTGCGCTTGAAACCGTCTTGGGTGACCGACAAGTCGCTAATTGGATCGGTGAAAAATGTATCGAGACCAAGCGAAACGATCACCATGCTTGGACCAAATTTGGTGATTGCTGAACATGCCTTATCAAGTGCGGAAATGAAGAAATCATCTTCGGTGCGAGCAGCAAGTGGAACATTGAAATTAGATCCGCGTCCTTTGCCCGAGCCCTGCTCGTCGCTAAAGCCAGTGAAGTACGGGTATGCCCTCTGCGGGTCTCCATGCAATGACACATATTGCACATCATCGCGCTCGTAGAAAATCTCTTGAGTGCCGTTGCCATGGTGATAATCCACGTCCAGCACCGTGACCTTTGTGCCAGTGGTTGTAGCCACATGGTGGGCAGCAATTGCCGCATTATTAAAGAAGCAATATCCACCGTACAAATCGGTGGTGGCGTGATGGCCGGGTGGCCTGCACAGACCATATGCATACGATTCACCATCGAGAACAAGCTTCGTTGCTGTGAGCGCCGTATCCACAGCCGCGCGCGCTGCCGAATAAGTACCTTCAGTGAGCGGAGTCGTCGTCTCAAAACACCACCAGCCGAGTCGAGCATTAACGGCGTCAGGTTCTTCTAGTTGACTCATCCCGTCTCGAAGCGATGGACGATAAAACAAGTCCGGTACAACTTCGTGGCTAGGACGCACCTCGCGTTGATAGTCGGCCCATGCGGTCATCAAAAACTTGTTCAAACCTGGCGTGTGCACTGCATCAATTGGTTCTATGCCCCACTCCGTTGGCGACAGAAATTCCATGCTTGAATCGTTGATCAGCGTCTCTTTAATCGCTTCAGCGCGACCAATGTGTTCAAATGGCGAAGCGGATCGTGATGCAGCAATTTCTGCATGAGGGTTGTGGCCCATATGCGCTGGTGTGTAAACAACTTTCATGAATTCTCTTCTCGTCTCGTCTCGTCTCGTTCATTAACTAGTCGTACTGTGGTCGATCACGAAGCGTGCGCTTAATCTCCGACACGCCCGATTCTGCGATCACCTGCACTGCATCCCAAAGCCGAACCGCTTCTTCTCCACGCGGGATTTTTGAAATGACAGGGCCGAAGAGACTCGCTTCGCGATCCGTCTGTGGATTGAATGTGATGATTGGCGTACCAACATCTTTTCCAGTTCGTTCAAGTGCAGCCTGTGATTCAAATCGGATGACTTCATCATGAGCAGTGTCGGTACTTGATTCGGCCCACTTGCTTGGCAATCCGGCCTCGGTGAGCACCTTCACGTAAAACGCTGGCGAATCCTTCATTGCCTCTTCGCGACGTCGATTGGTGTGCAAAGCAGTGCCAAACGCGGTGTAGACACTTGCAACTCCCGGATTACCCTGACTAGTTCGAGCCGCACTTGCAATGCGCAGAACTTCCAAACCAAAAACATGTCCTTCAAGATGTCCGGGCGACATCTTTGAGTAATCCGTGCTTTCATTGATCATCTTGAGTGAAATGAACTTCCACGAGACGTCGTAATTGCGCAACTGTTGAACTTCGGTCACCCACCTGCTGGTGATCCAGGCCCATGGGCAAATTGGATCAAAATGAAAATTGATGTCGGCCATAACCGACAAGACTAGTCGCGCGCGATTTGGCGCAGCTCGAATGTTTCGATGATGTCGCCTTCTTTGAGGTCTTGGAAGTCGGTGAGGCTGATACCACACTCGAAGCCTTCACGGACCTCACGGACATCGTCTTTGAAGCGGCGCAAAGAGTTGATTGCACCCTTCCAAATGATTGTGCCGTCACGTAGGAAGCGAACTTTGGATCCACGAGTAACAACACCCATTCGTACCGAGCAACCGGCGATGGCTCCAACCTTTGGTGCGCGGAATATTTCGCGCACTTCGGCTTCGCCAGTGACCACTTCTTCGAATTCTGGGGCAAGCATGCCCTTCATGGCCTTTTCGATGTCTTCAATCAGTTTGTAAATGATTTCGTAGGTGCGAATCTCGACGCCTTCAGCAGCAGCCGTGTCGCGTACTTTGCGATCTGGACGCACATTGAAACCAATCAATGTCGCGTTGGTTGCCGCGGCAAGGGCAATGTCGTTTTCGGTGATTGCACCTACAGCGCGGTGCACAAATGCTGCACGCACGTCGTCACGCTCGAGTTTGCGCAAGCTCTCGGTCACTGCTTCCAATGAACCATGCACGTCGGATTTGATAATGACATTGAGCGTGGCAACTTCGCCAGCCTGAATCTGGGAGAAAATGTCTTCGAGCTTGACACCACGCTGCACGCGAGCATCACCGCGCTGATTAAGCGTGCGATATCGCTGTTCACGGGCTTCGGCGACAGTTTTAGCGGTCTTTTCGTTTGGTGCAGAGCGGAATTCATCGCCAGCATTTGGAACTGCGCTCAGACCCAAAACTTGAACTGGTGTCGATGGACCAGCTTCTTTGATCTGCTCGCCACGATCATTGATAAGTGCTCGCACTTTGCCCCACGCTGCGCCAGCAACGATTGGGTCGCCCACTTTGAGCGTGCCCTTATCTACAAGAACAGTGGCAACCGGTCCGCGACCAATATCGAGTTGTGCTTCGAGCACGATGCCCTTTGCCCGCCCTGTTGGGTTGGCAGTGAATTCTTCGATTTCAGCCAACACGCTCAATTGCTCGAGCAAGTCGTCTACACCAAGACCGCTTTGCGCAGCCATTTCGACAACGATGGTCTCTCCGCCCCAAGCTTCTGGAGTGAGTTGATTTTCTGCAAGTTGAGCAAGAACGCGCTGAACGTCTGCGTTATCTTTGTCAATCTTGTTGATCGCAACAACAATTGGAACTTCGGCAGCGCGAGCGTGACTAATTGCTTCGACTGTCTGTGGCATGACGCCGTCATCCGCAGCGACCATCAACACAACAATGTCGGTTACTTGAGCACCTCGCGCGCGCATTTTGGTAAACGCAGCGTGACCAGGTGTGTCAATAAACGTGATTGACTTGCCCTCTTTGACAACTTGGTATGCACCGATGTGCTGCGTGATTCCGCCAGCTTCACCACTGACCACGCTTGTTGAGCGAATGCGGTCGAGCAACGTAGTTTTACCGTGGTCAACGTGACCCATCACCGTAATGATCGGCGAACGTGGCTGTTGCAGTGCCTCATCGTCATCATCGGAGTCGTCGAACATCGCTTGCAATTCCATCTCTTCTTGTTGACCTGGATCAACGAGCAAGATTTCAGCGCTTACTTCGAGTGCGAACAATTCCATTTGCTCATCGGCAAGCGTCATGGTTGCAGTAACCATTTCGCCATGCTCGAGCAAGAAACGAACAACGTCAGCAGACGTGCGATTTAACTTTGGAGCAAACTCTTGTGCAGACGAGCCGCGCTCAATAATGATGATGCCCTCGGGAACTGCTGCGTGACTTGCCGTGTAACTCGTTGGAGTTTGCGGCAACATTTCGTCGAAGTCTTGACGACGACGAGCTCGTGATTTCTTTTTAGGAGCACGGCGCTGTCCACCACCTGGACCGCCGGGACGACCGCCACCTGGACGACCAGGACCACCAGCACCTGGGCCACCCGGACGAGCACCGGCACCAGCGCCTGGACCACCTGGACGAGCACCACCACCGAACGGAGGACGACCACCTGGACCACTTGGACGGGCACTTGGACCACCTGGACGGGCACCGCCTGGAGCCGAAGGACGCATTGGTCCTCCAGTACCGACTGGTCCGCGACCAAGCGCTGTTCCAGAGAGACGACCTGTGCGTGCACCTGCACCGCCACCTGGTCGGCCAGTTGTTGGGCCAATAGGACGTGTGAGAGGAGGACGACTTGCACCCGTGTCTCCTGGACGGCGCGCGCCGCCTGGCGGAGGAGGAATTGGACGACTGCTCCCTGGCGGAGGAGGAATTGGACGACCACTTGGTGCGGTGCGTGCAACCGGTGCGCTCGGCGCGACTGGTGCAGTTGGCGAAGATGCGGCCGGTGTAGTTGGCGTGGATGCAGCAGGCGCAGGAGCAACAGGTGTCGAATCGACTGGCGCAGGAGCAGGTGTCGCTACTGGAGCAGGTGCTGGTTGCGGCGTGGTTACTACTCGCGCAGCTGGAGCAGCTGACTGCACTGGTCGTGCAGACGAAATAACTGGAGCATGCGCGACCGGAGCTTTTGGCGCTTGGACAACTTCTGCTGTTGGAATTGTTGATGTTGTCTCGCTCGCATCAGTCGAATCCGTGTCAGCAACCGTCTTCTTCGCAACAGCTTTCTTAGCAACTGCTTTTTTCGCAACAGCTTTTTTAGCAGCTGCCTTTTTTACTGGCGCCTTCTCTTCTGTTCCATCATCAGATTTTTTTGCAGCAGCCTTCTTCACAGCCTTTTTGACTGGCTTTGGCTCTTCAGGCTGCACATCTCGCACAAGACCTTCACGCTGCGCTTTTGTACGCACACGATCAGCTTGTTGCTCGATAATCGTTGAAGACTGAGTTTTTACACCAATGCCCATCTTGCCGCACAAATCAAGGGTCTCTTGATTGGACATGCCGAGCTCTTTAGCAAGCTCATGAACGCGCAAGATCTTGGCCAAGTGTTATTTCCCCTCACCATTTGTTG
>JBIIAC010000043.1:0-9086 GCA_044240045.1 Ilumatobacteraceae bacterium | reverse complement strand
TTTACTTACGCAATGCTTGAATGCGGTCGAGCGTTTGCTCGGCCTCTGCAACCATGCTGCGCACCAAGTCTCCTGCGGCAACAAGTTCATTAATTGCGCCAATACCTTGTCCGGCAGGCATGAACTCGCGCTCAACGTCGACCTTCGTGCCGACTGGATAGCCAAGGTGATTTACGCCTGCCTTCATTGAAGCGATCGCTTGTTGTGGAAATGGCAGGAGTGTCTCTGGATGCTTTTCAAAATCATTTGTCCACTCGTTACGAACCACGCGGCAGGTCTTGCCTGTGTAACTACGAGTGATCACCGTGCCATCTTCGCTCGTGGCAATAAGTTTTTCTTTGTAGCCATCAACTGCGCGGGCTTCGGGAGTCGCAATAAATCGTGTGCCCACCCAAACGCCTTCGGCGCCTAGCGCCAATGATGCAGCGAGGCCACGGCCGTCGTATAAACCACCTGCGGCAACTACAACCACTTTTTTGCCAACGGCATCGACCACCTGAGGAACAAGTGCCATTGTCGCAACGGTGCCAGTGTGGCCTCCACCTTCTGTGCCTTGAGCAACCACAAAGTCGCAACCACTTTCAACAGCAGCAATTGCGTGTCGAACCTTTCCGCACATTGAACCAACAATTACGCCATGGCTGTGCAACCGTTCAATGATGTCGCGTGGCACTCCGAGGCCTGCGACAAAAACACGGGCACCACTTTTGATAATCAGATCAACATCGCGCTCGAGTGTGTGTGGAAGCGCAGTCAATAAATCGACACCAAATGGTTTTTTGGTGAGGCTTTTTACGCCTTCAATTTCCTTCGCCAATTCACCGTCTTGCATGGTGCTCGCACCCAATGTCCCAAGACCACCAGCCTCCGATACGGCTGCAACAAGATGGTGGTAGCTGACACCACCCATGCCTGCAAGCATGACTGGAAACTCGATATCGAGGAGTTCGGTGAGGCGTGTTCGCATGCGTTCCAACTTACTTGGTTTGAAATGCACCAGCACGACGCAAGAAATTGCGATGCCAGCGAGACGGGGTAAATAATGCTGCCCTTGGTTCGTCTTCAAACATCCAGCGCACAAAATTGCGCCGTGTCCACGGAGTGAGGTTGGCAATACGTAGTGCTGCACGCGCACCAAGTGATGATTTCAAAATTGTGCCAAGAGTCATTGACATACGATGATCTGCAAAGAAGTTTTGCTTGATGAGCTGTTCATACTTATCGCGAGTAACCGATGCTTCGCGGCCATTGCCGGCAACAATTGCCTGTGCACTGAGTTGTCCAGAGAGCAGTGCTTGGCCGATACCTTCACCTGTCAGTGAGTCGGTTACGCATGCGGCATCACCAATAAACAGTACGCGGCCACTTGAGAGCGGGGCGGTGGTCACTCGCGCAGGAATTGGCCACGCTGTGTGTCGGTCCTCCATAACAACATCAGATCCAAGTGCTTTTGCAATATGTTTGCGAGCCAACAAATTGGGCCAGAGGTCTTTCATTTGTTGCACCGAGTACTTGCCGCCACGCAAAATGCCGAAGCCAATGTTGACACGACCATCTTGCAGCGGAAACGACCACGCGTAACCCGGCAACAAATCTTTATCGAACCAAACGTGCAAGCGGTCTTTCGCAGAACCTGTGACGTTGTTGGCGTATTGACGAAATGCGTGCCACTCACCGAGGTAACCAGGTGTTGACATGCCAAGCGATTTGCGCACCGGTGACCACATGCCGTCCGATGCAATCACAAACTTTGATCGGACTATTTCTTTTTTATCACTATTATTATTGTTGCTCATTTCAATCGAGATGTGATCTGAGGTCTGTTCGCGAAGAGAAATGTATTCGTGGCCCTCGAGCACACGAATATTTCTTGCTCGAGCCAACTGCACTAGGGCATTGTCGAGTTCGATTCGTGGTGCGATAGCCGCAAACTGGCCGCGGGTGGGAAGTGAGAACTGCATCTCGGTGCCACTCGGCGAGCGCAGCCATACGTCGCTGCACACTGTCCAGTTGGGCACAGTCTGGGGATCAAAACCGAGTTCGTCCAAAATGCGAAGCGCGCCAGTGGTTAAACCGTCACCGCAGCATTTGTCACGAGGAAAAAACGCCTTATCAATGACAATAACATCTTGTCCAGCGGATTGCAATGCGAGCGCCGCAGCAATACCGCTTGGCCCTGCTCCAACAACAAGAACATCGCACACCAAATCGGTAGCACCGTTGTTTGACTTGGTAAAAGACACGGTATTCAGACTAGAGTCGTTGCCTATGAGCCGCTTATGTGAAGGTCGAGTAGTTGTTGTCACTGGTTCGGGACGCGGTATTGGTCGCGAACATGCCTTAAGTCTTGCCAAGCACGGCGCACTGGTCGTTGTCAACGACTTGGGCGGCGGTGTCGATGGCTCGGCAGGCGATATTTCGCCAGCTCAAAGTGTTGTCAATGAGATAGAGGCCATGGGTGGTCGCGCTGTTGCCAACGGAGACGACATTTCTACTTGGGCGGGCGCCGAGCGTCTGATCCAAACCGCAATCGACACGTTTGGCGATCTACATGCAGTGGTCAATAACGCGGGTATTTTGCGTGACCGGATGATGGCCAACATGTCGGAAGAGGAATGGGACGCCGTCATCAAAGTGCACCTCAAGGGCACATTTGCACCATCACGATTCGCTGCCGCATATTGGCGCGATCAAAGCAAGGCTGGGAAACCAGTTGATGGTCGCATCATCAACACTTCATCGGTGTCTGGAATTTACGGCAACGTGGGTCAAACCAACTATGGCGCTGCAAAAGCTGGTATCGCTGCGTTTACCACTATCGCATCGCTTGAACTTGCTCGCTACGGAGTAACAGTGAACGCTGTTGCACCAATTGCTCTCACGCGCATGACCGAGAATCTTTCGCCAACTCCGCCTACAGACGAAGAGCGCGAATTAGGTTCACCTCGTTGGATTGCACCGATTGTGACGTGGCTCGCATCTGAAGAGTCCAAGGCCATTACGGGTCGTGTGTTTGAAGCGAGTGGTCGAGTGTTGGCAATCGCCGAAGGCTGGCATCGTGGTCCAACTCACGAACCAGTAGACGATGCAGCAATGCTTGGTCCAATTGTTGAAGAACTGATGACTAAGGCTCGCCTCAATGCCGGCATGGACGGCAAAGACGGCTCTTGGCCACAGCCACAACCGAACAAATAACTTGACTTCGCGTCAATAAATTAGAAGAGTCGAAGCTCGTCGGTTCGCTTGCCGCGCAGTTCGTCGTAGTCAACTTCGCACCAACCCATGCCGCGGCTTTCGGCAAGCACGCGAGCCTGTGGCTTGATCGATTGTGCGACAAAGATGCCACGAATGTTGCCGAGTGAAGTGTCGGCGTGCAAGCAGTCGATATAGCGAGTGAGCTGTTCGACACCATCAATCTCTCCGCGGCGTTTGATCTCGACTGCAACTGTTTGTCCGCTTGCATCACGACAGAGCAAATCGACTGGGCCAACTGCTGTTGGGTATTCCCGGCGAATCAGTGCGAGACCAGGCTCGATAGTTTCTGGGAGCGCAGCAAGTAGTTCTTGCAGGTGTGCTTCGACTCCGTCTTTTGTTAGGCCCGGGTCTTCGCCGAGTTCATGTGATGAATCACTAAAAACTTCGTGCAGATAGATCGTCAGAGTTTCACCCTTTGGGTTTGTAACCACCCACTTGTCGTCATGCTCGACAACGGTGTTGGGTGCGTTCATCCAGTTGAGAGGTTTATATGCGCCGCCATCTGCGTGAATCGCGATGCATCCATCTGCTTTGCGCATTAAGAGTCGGTTCGCTTCGGGGAGCGATGCGTCGAGTCTGCCCTCGTAAACGACGCTGCAGCGGGCGACCACCAATCTCATGCGTGTAGAAACTAGATCAACGACCGACGTGTTCGCGCATTCGCTTTTGAATCAAGTTGCGACGCGCTTGCAAATCTCGGTACGTCAATGTGTCGACCGACGTCTCGACGCCAAGGCCAGCCTTAATACTGTCCATATTGATTTCCACGGCCAAATGATCGATACCGAGTTCACGTCCAAGACGCTCTCCGTGTCGTTCTGCAAACAGCATTGAGATTGCAGTGACTTCTTGAATGATGTCGAGGTCGGGAGCCAAGCGCGCGATTGCGCCATCCAGAAACACCATGTTTTTTACATACAACATGAGTTCTTTTGGCATGCGTGCGCCGTATCCCATCATTGCCTTGACAATGCGCTGAACTTCGTTGACGAGTTCTTCACCAGACAGTGTGGTCGGGTCGACTACTGGTTGATCCAGGTTGAGATCTTTGATGACAGCCTTGATGTCTGTGTCGAATGGAAGTGCTCCAAGGTCGCGCAATGCCTCAATTTGCCCAACAACATTGTTTGTCGTGGCATTGAGCATGAGTCGCAAGAATGCCATGCGACGTGAACCGGTGAGGCGACCAACGATGCCAAAGTCAAGTAGCGCTGTGCGGCCGTCTTTCATCACAAACAAATTGCCACCATGTAAGTCACCGTGGAAGATGCCATGAATCATTGCGCCTTCCATGAACGCAATCATTCCTGTACGAATTACCGAGACTGTGTCGATACCCGCATCTTGCATACCAACCACATCATCAAACTTGAATCCCTCGAGACGTTGCATCACGAGCACACGTCGAGCGACAAGGCTTGGATGTGGACGCGGCACGATGTAACCCTTTTGATCTAATTCGTGCAGCATCTTGGCAACATCGAGCATGTTGTCGGCTTCGATGCGAAAGTCAAGTTCTTCGACAATGGTTTCTGCAAAAAGTTCTACCAACGCGGGTGGGTTGGCAAGTGCGCTGATTTTGATTCGACCGATCATGTGGGGGGCAAGCCACGCCATGACTCGCAAATCTTTACGCACAAGTGCCGAAACGGTTGGTCTTTGTACTTTTACTACCACTTCCTCACCAGTGATCAACGTGGCCAAGTGAACTTGAGCAATTGATGCAGCAGCAAGTGGGGTTGTTTCAAATTTGCTGAAAACATCGGTGAGGCGAGCCCCGAGATCTTGTTCGATGACTCGCTTCGCTTCTTCGAAGGAAAATGGCGGAACTTGATCGCGACAAAGTTTGAATTCGTTGACGAGCTCGGTTGGGAACAATCCTTCACCACTCGAAATTATTTGACCAAGTTTGATGTAGGTAGAGCCAAGGCGCTCAACGGCTTTGCGCATGCGAAATGAAATGAATGCACGCGACTCCTCAGGAGTCTCAAACTTATTTCGCTTCTTCTTAATAAACCAAGGCAACAGAGCCTTGCTGAGAACAAATACAACGGTAATCAATCTGGCGAGAGGCGGAATCTTTGTTGGTTTCGTGAGCACTGGCACTTCGCGCTGCGCGGCTGCGCGCAAAGCAACAGCAGATTTTTGCCACTTGATGTTGTCGAGTTGCAAAACCCAAGGTGCGTTTTGGTCAAACGCGCCCCAGTCGGTGTCGGGAGTAAAAGTCACACGCCAATTCTGCCCGCGCGAAGCGCGTCTACAACTTGGTGTGCCAAATGTTGTTGGCAAACAATGAAGTCGGGGAGCCAGGTGTCACGCAGGTTGTATATAAGGGGTGTTCCGTCGATGCGACTCGTAAATAACCCGGCAGCTTGGGCAACGACCATTGGCGCGGCTGAGTCCCATTGGTGCATACCGCCCTCGTGGACATAAATGTCGGTTTCTCCGAGCACCACCGCCATTGCTTTGGCACCAGCCGAACCGAGGCGCGCAACATCACAGTCAAGAGCCTGAGCCACAATGATCGCGGCATCAGTCGCACGATTTCTCGATACGACTAGTCGTGGTTTGCCTTCGTGTCGAGGTGGGGTTGGGGGCGGTGTGCCTGTTGAAAGAGTTAGTCCGAATGCCGGGAGTGCAACCGCGCCTGCGGTGAGCATGCCCTCATTGGATGGAGCACCACTTGGATCTTTGCGCTCCCATAGTGCAATGTGTACGGCCCAATCTGCGCGATCGAACTCCGAATATTCTTGCGTACCGTCGAGCGGGTCAATGATCCAAACGCGATCTGCAGTCAATCGATTGGAGTCATCGGCAGCTTCTTCGGAAAGAATTGCATCGTTTGGTCGGTGCTCGGCAAATGCTTCATCGAGAAATCGTTGCGCAGCAGCGTCGCCAACATCCTTGGCCAACCACGTTGATGCGCCGTCGTTGTAGAGACGCTCGCGCACCGCAAGTAGGCGCTTGCCCGTTTCTTCTGCTAAAAAATGTGCAAGTTCGTGATCGTCGAACTTCACGAAATACTGCGCCCAAGATCTATCGCAGCACGAACTGCTTCACGTAACTCATCTTCGTTGGCGCCGGATGCAATGAGTGCTGAAACTTGTCGCTCGAGTTGTTCGGCTGACACTTCGTCAAAAGCATCAATGCGCTTGTTGGTGGCGATGGTGGATGCGGTGATAAGTACTACTGCCGCGATGGAGGTGACCAGACCGATGGTGATGATGCCGCCGTTGTTATTGGAAACAATGCTTGTCACGATGATGCCAGCAATACCCGCGACGAAGATCACGGCACACAAGATGCGGATGCGCTTCAGAGCGGTATTCATACTGTTTGTATCGTATTGCGTTAACGCGAAAGTGGCTTGTACTTGATACGCCTAGGTTGATCGGCTGCGCCGCCCAATTCTTTTTTGCGCCAAGCTTCATAGTCGGTGAAGTTGCCTTCAAACCAACGCACTTGGCTGTCGCCCTCGAAAGCCAACACGTGTGTTGCAATGCGGTCAAGGAACCAGCGATCGTGAGAAATCACCACAACGCAACCAGGAAACGATTCGAGAGCAATCTCGAGGGCACGCAATGTGTCGACGTCGAGATCGTTTGTAGGTTCGTCTAGTAGCAGCAAGTTGCCGGCTTTTTTGAGCATCTTTGCCAAGTGCACGCGATTGCGCTCGCCACCCGACAAGTCACCGACTCGCTTTTGTTGGTCAGAGCCTTTGAAGTTGAAACTCGCGACATACGCACGTCCGTGAATCTCGCGTCCACCGACCTTGAGTGTTTCGGCTCCGTCAGTGATCTCCTCGTACACCGATGCATCTGCATTGAGCGTGTCGCGACTTTGATCGACATAACTCATCTGCACGGTGTCACCAATAGTGATCGTGCCCGTGTCGGGCGCTTCCTGACCGCTCAACATGTTGAACAAGGTTGTCTTACCGGCACCGTTTGGTCCAATGATGCCAACGATGCCAGCAGGTGGAAGTGAGAACGAAAGATTTTCAATTAACAGTCGATCGCCAAAACCTTTGCTGAGATCTTTGACTTCGATGACGGTGCCACCCAAGCGAGGACCTGCAGGAATTGCAATCTCGAGTTTGTCCGGACCGTTGTCAGCTGCTTGCGCTTCTGCATGCAACTTGTCGTACGCAGCAAGTCGTGCCTTGCCTTTTGATTGGCGAGCCTTTGGTGCCATGCGCACCCATTCGAGCTCGCGTTGCAACGTGCGCTTGCGGGCGTCGTTTGATTTTTCTTCGCGACCAAGACGCTCTTGTTTTTGCTCAAGCCAACTTGTGTAGTTGCCTGAAAATGGAATGCCGCGTCCGCGGTCTAACTCCAGGATCCATTTGGCCACGTTGTCGAGGAAGTAGCGGTCGTGGGTAATGGCCACAACAGTGCCTGGATAATCCTGCAAGAAGCGCTCAAGCCAATCAACGCTCTCGGCATCTAAGTGGTTGGTTGGTTCGTCCAAAAGCAACAAGTCTGGGCGGCTGAGCAACAAGCGGCAAAGCGCGACTCGACGTCGTTCTCCACCAGAAAGTTTGGTGACATCAGCATCATTCGGTGGGCATCGCAATGCATCCATCGCAATTTCGACGTTACGTTCGAGCGCCCATGCATCGGCTGCTTGAATTTTTGCTTCAAGGTCTGCTTGTAGTGCACCAACTTTGTCGAAGTCGGCATCGGGCTCGCCCCACATTGCAGTGACTTCTTCGTAGCGTGCGAGTAGATCGCGAATCGGAGCAACACCATCCATCACATTGCCAAGCACATCTTTTGCTGGGTCAAGTTTTGGTTCTTGTTCCAAAATTCCAACGCTGAATCCTGGAGTCAGTCGTGCTTCACCGGTGTATCCATCGTCGGTGCCTGCCATGATGCGTAGCAGGCTTGATTTGCCGCTGCCGTTAGATCCGATGACGCCAATCTTTGCGCCAGGGTAAAAAGAGAGTGAGATGTCCTCGAGCACGGTGCGATCTGGGGGATAGAAGCGCGCAAGTTTGTAACAGGTGTAAATAAATTCAGCAGCCATGACGCCTACAAACTAGTGGCAACACCGGACTGTGGGGCAGTGCTAGTTTGGGGGCTGTTAGCAGTGAGTCTTTACCGTTCAAATTCATTCGTTTTATTCCAAAAAGGGGCTTAATCAATATGGAACTTCTCTCGCAGGACTACCTCTACACATTTACTTTCCGTTGGCTGCACATTCTCGTCGGAATCGCCTGGATTGGCTTGCTGTACTACTTCAACTTGGTGCAAGTACCAGGTTTGGCTGCTTACGGTGATGAAGGCAAAGCACGCAACATCACAATCGACAAGATTGCGCGTCGCGCGTTGTGGTGGTTTCGTTGGGCTGCAATTGCAACCCTTGCGACTGGCTTGTTGATTACTGGCCAAAAGGATTATTGGAACAACTTCATGAATGGTTCGGTTTCGGGCAATGGCCACGACGTCGCAATTTCGGTCGGCATGGTGCTCGGCATCTTGATGGCCGCAAACGTCTGGATGATTATCTGGAAAAACCAAAAGGTTGTGCTTGCGAACGTCGTAAACGTTTTGGGCGGTGGCGAAGCAAATGCTGATGCCCCAACTGCTGGACGCAAGGCACTCTTGGCATCACGTCAAAACATGATCTTCTCGGTGTCGATGTTGTTCTTCATGGTTGGATCTGCCCACTTTTACAGCGGCGCATTTGGCGATGCAACAACCAGCAACGCACGGTTGTTTTTCATCATCTCAATTGTGATTACCGCACTGCTCGAACTCAATGCAATCGGCATCTTCGGCGGCATCAAGGCCGGCAACAAGATGTTGTGGATGTATGAGAGCCACAAA
>JBIIAC010000114.1:0-2607 GCA_044240045.1 Ilumatobacteraceae bacterium | reverse complement strand
GGGAGTCGCATGACTGCTGCTAGGTCTTCTAGTCGGGTTTCCAAGGTTGATGCTGGTAGCAGTATCGAAAAGAAGGATGTTGTTGGCCGTGTTGTTGAGCCTTTGGCTCCTGTGACGGCCTCGAGTTCTGGGATTGAAATGTTGGCTCAAGCCAAGTTGTCGGTGGGTCGTGTTGATGATCCGGCTGAGTTGGAAGCTGATGAGATGGCGCAAAAGTTTTCGCAGTGGAGTGATCAGGGTGTTGGTGGTGTCGACGTTTCCGAAGGTTCAAGCAGTGGGGATGCGATGCGTTCGGCTGAGACTGGAACGCTGGAAACTGGTGGTTTTGAAGTGGGTGCCGATGTTCAGTCCGAGATTTCATCTCGTTCCGGCAGGGGTGAACCGTTGGCTGATGGTCAGCGTGCCAAGTTTGAACAGTTTTTTGGTAAGGATTTGAGCGCTGTTCGGGTGCATGCTGACAGTGATGCTGCGCGGTTGAGTGGTTCGTTGGGTGCTGATGCATTCACGGTTGGTAGTGATGTGTATTTTGGTGCTGGTCGTTATCAGTCGGGTGCAAGTGACAAGTTGCTGGCCCATGAATTGACACATGTTGTGCAGCAGAACTCAACTGTTAACCGTTTTCCCAGTTTCAAAAAGGGTTGGGACAACTTATTTAATGGGCGTGAGCGCAACCAGAAAAAGAAGGCAGCAGCCAACTTTAAAGCGGAACGAGATAAGATTCGAAATGAGGAAGAAAATCAGCCGATACCCACTCATGAAGCTTGGGCTCCTGGAATGTACACACCTCCCTCTGCTCGGCACATCGGAGATGATGAAGAATCCGGTAATGCCGTTATGAGTCAGGGTGGAGGAGACTTTAAAATTCCGTATGATCAGCAGCCAGCCCCAACTTATGAAGTACCAATTTCGAATGAAACGTATCAGGCAAACAAGCGTCGTGGTTCGGTGGATGCGGCCGGGTATCAGATTCCTGTTTCTCAGCCAAATGGGTCTACTCAAGACCCGATTTACAGTGAGATAGAAGATCCCAGATATCAAGAACTCGGTGCTCATGAAACGTATCAGGCAAGCAACCAGCGAGGTTCGGTGGATGCGGCCGGGTATCAGATTCCTGTTACCCAAGAACATGTTTATAGCGAAGTAGCTCCTATTTATAGCCAGCCGGTGAAGAAGGGGGATAGAAAGTCTGCAACCCCACCACCTGTTCCCCCAAAAATGAACTCCGCTGCAAGTCCAACCGTGAACCCTTGGGCTTTCAAAGGTAATCTTCGCGCGGATCAGGGAAGGTCGAACACAAATGCGGCTGCTGCTGCACCGAGCAAGGGAAAAGCTCCAACTAAAGCGGAGAGAGAACGGCTGAACAAGCAGGCAATTCTGGAGAATAGCGATAGTAGTGCTTTCGGTTCCTCAAGCACAGACGATCCAATCTACGAAAATGTAAAGAGGCGAGGCAGAAGGTCATAATTTCACCATAAAAAATGCGGACTCATTGGACGCGGGATATGGTTTAACGAGTGCATAAATTATCTGGGTGGGAGCTATTTGCTGACGAGGTTTTACGTCAAGCGGTGATTCGCCAAGGAGCTGTTTCGACGGATCTGTCAGAGATCGTCATGTCGTTACCTGGTTTTAAGAGTGCAACTCCTTCTATGGGGCCTTCCATTACCGATGCCGTTCGACTATTGAAAGACGAACAACGATCAAAGTCAAACTTCAGTCGAATGATGATTTCACTAAACGGCACATCAGAAGACCGGCAAGTTGTCGCGTTGCTCGGCGCACTAGAAGTAGATAGCCACCGAAGGCGAGTTGTTGCTGGGTTGGGTGGTCGGGCGGATGGATCAATGACCATCGGGGCGTTGCAAACGATTTTGCCCGACGCAATCAGTTCTGTTTCAGATGAAGGACTATTGATGTCGGCAGGATTTATTACTGTTGGAAATAGTGGATCTTGGTCAATGCGCGATGTGCACTTAGATGCAAGTCTTGTTTGGAAGTTGCTTAATGTTGATGAACTAGACCCTGAATTGACTGAAAACCTCGAGTTCATTTCTGGTGTTGACACACCTGGTGATGCTGAGGTGATATTTGTGGCTGGGCCAGATGAGTGGCAGCGCCGGTCTCGGGCTATTGAACGACTCGGAGCTCAACGAGCGATTGTTGTTAGCGATATATCCAAAATTGACTGGCGTGTAGTTGTGCGCGAAGCAACAGTGTGCTCATGTGCCGTTTTGGTTGAGCTTGCTGACACGCTTCCCAAAGTTATATGCAGATGGGTGGAGCAAGCATCTCATCTCAAATGGGGTCTTCTCTCGAAATCGCAAATTCCACTTGGGCAGATGCCTGAGAGGGATTATGTGGATGACCAGGTGACTGAAGTGATTGCATCCAATCATGAGATAGCCGAGATGTTTGATGGTGGCATGACCTCTGGACATAGATTGACCTATACGCAGGTTGGCCAAATTGTTAAAGCACTGCCTGCTTTGGGTGGCGATATCGAGCATGTCGCGCGTCGATTGGTGACTGGATCTTTGGATCGATTGACGACACGAATCCGTCCTCGTCGCACATGGGATGATCTGGTTCTTCCGCAGTATGAATTTG
>JBIIAC010000111.1:0-2636 GCA_044240045.1 Ilumatobacteraceae bacterium | reverse complement strand
TTCGAGGTCGCCCGTAATCACACCAGGTAACGCTGCGGCAATGAGGTGCTTGCCTGGTGGGGCATACGAAGGGGCAACGTTGCTAATAATTGCGACATTGAGCACGGGACCTTTTCCGGAGCCATCAAGAATGACGTACTTCTTTTTGTTGGGCGGTGTGTCAGCCGAAAAATACACGCAGCCTGCTGTGCGTGAATGCACGGCTGGTAAACCCAGCAGGGTCGAAGCTGTCGGTCCATCGGTGGCTACGACAACTGCTCGTGCAGTAATGCGCTCACCAGTTCGCAATATCACCGTGGAACCGTCGAGTGACTCAACAGGTGTATTGAGACGCACGGTGTTTTGTGTGAGTCGCGAAGCAAGTTGCTCGGGAAGTGCTTGCATGCCGTGGGCGGGCAACACACTTTGGCCTTCACTGAGCGAACGAAAAATGATGTCAAACATGCGACGCGAAGTAGCCAGTTGCGGATCGAGTTGGACGCCGCCAAATAGTGGTTTGAAAAACGTCTCAATCATGTGGTGTGAAAAACCAGCACTACGAAGTGCATCAAGTGTTGACATGTCTTTGTTGCGCAGCAAATTTGGGGCCATACCGCGAAGTACGCGTAGTCGCAATAAAACGATACGCATCTTGTCGATCAGTGAACCAATGGGTGCAAATGTTGTTGCGAATAGCGTCGAAGGCTTACGAAACGGATCAGAGACCACATGGCCTTTTCCTGGAGCACCATTTTTTGACTGCATCCAAACAAGTGCACCAGGGTCGAACGCTTGCAAGTCGAGAGCATTCATGTCGACTTGTGTGGCGAGCTCTGGATACGCAGTGAGCAAGACTTGAAATCCTCGATCGAGTAAAAACCCATCTACGTTGTCGGTGCGTACGCGCCCACCAACGCCATCAGTTGCCTCAAGTACTACAACACTGAATCCACTCTGTTGAATCTGTCGTGCAGCCGCAAGCCCCGATAGGCCAGCGCCGATTACGACCACATCAACGTGTGTGGGGAGCGTCATAATTTTTGACTATTTTTACTTGTTAACTATTTTTTGAGCAATGCGCGCAGAGCTACTTCAAGTGTTGGATGCACGAATTGGTAACCGCTGGCATTAAGCGCTGCAGGGATAACTCGTTGACCAGTAAACAACAAAGCATCTGCGAGCTCTCCACCGAGAATTGCTTTTGGTGCAAACGGTGGGATCGGAAGAAAAGCCGGGCGCTTGACTACTCGTGCGAGCGTGCTAGTGAACTCTGCATTGGTCACAGGATTTGGCGCTGTCAGGTTGACTGCACCACTCACATTGGCGGTCAATAGATGTTCAATTGCACCAACCTCATCATCAATTGAGATCCAACTTTGCCACTGCTTGCCATTGCCAAATTTGCCGCCGAGTCCAAGTTGGAAGAGTGGCAATTGCTTTTTGAGCGCACCACCTTTGGTCGTGAGCACAATGCCTGTGCGCAACAACACGGTGCGAATACCAGCATCGGACGCCGGCTTTGCTGCGTGTTCCCATTGTTTACACACATCGGCAAGAAAACTCGTGCCGTCGGTGCTGACTTCGTTTAGTTGCTCGTCGCCACGAGGACCATAGATACCAATCGCCGAACCAGACAAGAACACTGATGGCTTGCGATTCATGTTGGCAATGGTGTTTGCAATCAAACTTGTGGTGATCGTACGACTTTCCAAAATCTCACGTTTGTACGACGATGTCCATCGCTTGTCACCGATGCCGGCACCCGACAAATGGATCACGGCATCAGCACCCTCAAGTGCAGATGCGCTCAGCACTCCAGCTTTTGGGTCCCACATGATTTCGCCAGTGCTGGCTGCGCGACGAACAAGGCGCACAACGTCGTGACCGTGCTGTTGTAGTTGCTCAACGAGTCGTTTGCCAATGAGCCCACTGGCTCCAGAGATAATAATTTTCATGTAGTCAGACTACGCAAAAAATTAAGGAATAACGATAGGTACCGATGTGACAACGGTATTTGGCCTAAACAACAAACGGGCCTTGATGGCAAGTGCCGATTGGTTGTGGAGCCACTGTGAACGCACGCTGGTCACGAACTCGGGGATAATAACGGTGATCAAGTCGTCGTCGTATTCGGTATCTAGTTCGTTAATGCGATTGAGGATCGGTTCGGTGAGATCGCGGTACTCAGAAGTGATTGTCTGAAGTTCAACATCAGACAGATTGAATTTCACCCAAGCTTCATCAATCTTTTGTCGGTCATCTGCGGTCTCCACTACGGATATCGCAATCAATCTGTCTGGGCGCAGGCTTTGCGCATAGCGAATTGCCTGAAGAGTTCCTTGATTGACCGAACCTACGAGCACAATGACAAAGTGCGTATGGAATGGCGCCGTGTATCCGTCTTGGGCTGTGAGGTAACTACGTACCCGCGTGTAGTGACGATTAATTGCGACAAAGCAAAAGACAAGAGTTGGAATCACTACTGCAGGAATCCACGCTCCATCGGCAAACTTAACGACAACAACGACTCCCGCAACGAGCGCAGTCGTCGATGCACCAAAAGCCGACATGATGGCACGAGGAACCCAGCCGTCTTCTTTAAGTTTGCGATGGCGTACAAACATTCCTGCTTGGCTCAACGTGAAACCGGTAAATAC
>JBIIAC010000042.1:0-9374 GCA_044240045.1 Ilumatobacteraceae bacterium | reverse complement strand
TGGTGCGAGCATGAGCGATGAGATGCCAAACACGCGTGCCATTGCAAGTTCGCTTGAGACTCCACTCGAAAGAATAGTTTTGCTGCCAAGTGCAAAGATGGCGTATCCAAAACCTGCGCAGAGCGCAAGAACAACACCCGACACCGTGACCTGAGATTCTTTGCCTGAAACAACAATCAGGCTCATGCCGACAATGGCAAACACCGTGGTGCCAAGCCATGAAACTGATGGTGCTTTACGAGATGAAATTGCAGTGATTGCTCCGGTGATGAGTGGTGCTGAGCCAAGTGCGACAACTGTGCCTACGGCTACTCCTGTTGAACGCACCGCACTAAAAAAGGCTGCACCGTAAAGCGCTTGCCCAAACGCTGTCGCTACCCAAACCCAAGTGGCAAGTGGTTGTTTGTCGGAATTGAGGTGATGACTTTTTCGAAATATGGACAAGAAATACAGCACGATCGACCCAATAAGAAATCTGATGGCAGCCACCCCAAGTGGAGACGAACTATCGGGTCCAAGTTGCTGTGCTGTACCTGTGGTGGCAAAACAGACTGCCGCCAGCACCACAAGATTCCGAGATCGCATGGAAAGAACCGTAGTTGGTGCGCCTGTAGATTTGAGGTGAGCAATGCTCCTGTAGCTCAGTTGGATAGAGCGGCGGACTTCTAATCCGTAGGTCGTAGGTTCGATTCCTACCGGGGGCGCGAAATCAGTGCTTGGCACCTCGCACTCTTACTGAGTGTGTTGTTGGGGAGGCAAATGATTTTTCAAGAAATATAGGTTTATGAGTGTTATTTACTGCTAATTGGGCAAGAATTAGACAATGAAGCCTGTCATTAGAGATCTGCTTGCATCTGATATTGGTTCTGCTGTTCGGCTGTTAGAAGAATGTCGGAGTTTGCCCGATACAAAACCAGCAGACATCGCGCAATTTGTCAGTGACGTGTCGTCTGGGGCGCCAGGTGTCGTTGCAGTAGTTGACGATCGGATAATTGGGGTAGTGCAGGCACGCACCGTTTCGGACGATGCATGGATCAACGTCGTAACGATTGACGCTAGTTGGCGTCGTCAAGGTCTTGGATCAGCAATGCTGCAACGTCTCGAAGACAAGCTGTTGCATCTTGGCGTAAGAAAAATCTCTGCATTGTTGTCAAGCTCTCAGGCTGGCGAGACAGCCCTCCTCAATCGTGGTTTCACTTGCACACATAATCTTGTGTTGTACGAAAAACTTGAACCTCTTGCGCCGACTTCAATGCGCATTGTTGATCAATACGGTGGAGAAATTCTGTCTGCTGAGTTGTGGGATCGAGTCGCAGGAATGTTTGAGGAAAAGAAAATCATCGCTGGTCGCGTGGTCGCCCCGTTGGCGGACCCCTCGACTGCGAGCCAAGTTGGTGTGAAAGCCCCAGCGACTGTTTTGCTTTTTGGTCCTCCAGGAACAGGCAAAACTACTTTTGCGAAAGCGATTGCAGGACGCCTTGGTTGGCCATTTATCGAGTTGCTGCCATCCAAACTTGAGAGTGGTGCAGAATCAATGTCGGCCGAATTGCGGTCGGCGATGAATGAACTTTTGCAGCTTGATCATGCCGTTGTCTTTATTGACGAATTTGATGAAATCGCTTCTGCACGTGAGCACCAACCAGCGACGAAGGGCGTTGTGAACGAACTTTTGAAGATGATTCCTGCTTATCGTTCTACTCCTGGGCATTTGTTGGTCTGTGCAACAAATTTTGTTGGTGATATTGACTCGGCAGTTTTGCGTCCTGGCAGATTTGATTTAGTGATTCCAATCGGTCCACCCGATCTTTCTGCACGACGCTCATTATGGGAGGCTGCGCTTGCAAACCTCGATCAGCGTGGAACAGATATTGAAAAACTTGCCGTGAAGACAGACGGCTACACGCCTGGAGACATTGAACTTGCAGCCCAACGTGCTGCTGCCGCTGCATTTGATCGAATCCGCGAAGGTGCAGAGCCGGCCTTTATCTCACCAGACGATCTGGATGCTGCGGTTGCCCGCACAAGAGCATCCGTGAGCTCCGCTATTCGCGAGCGGTTCGCTGAAGAAGTCGAGCGATTTGCGCGCATTTAGAGCAGCAGAAACTGGTCGGATCTCGTCAAGTAGAACTGCGATTGTGGAACAAAACACTCAACGTTTGTAGGTTTTGGGGTCTCATCGTCTATCCTTTCGTGGTCAGACTGTAGAGAGGTCTTCACTTGAAATTCAAAAAAGGCGACACCGTCATTTATCCACAACATGGTGCTTGCATCGTGCACGGCATCAAGCGTATGAAGGCTTTTGGGGCAGTGCAGGAATATTTGATCCTGAAGACCGTGATCAATGAAATGACCCTTTCGGTGCCAACCGCCATGGCCAACCAGGTTGGTGTGCGTCCACCGGTTTCTAAGTCGGAGCTCGAAGACTTGCGCTCAGTGTTGTCCAAAGCCGACCCACGCGTGCCAGCTAACTGGTCGCGACGTTTTAAGAACCACCAAGAAAAACTCAAGAGTGGCGACGTGTATCAAGTGGCCGAAGTAGTTCGTAACTTGGCTGCACGTGATCGTGACTCTGCATTGTCGGCAGCCGAAAAAACGATGTACGACCGCGCTCGCATCAACTTGATCTCTGAAATCTCGCCTGCACTTAAAGTGTCAACCGATGTTGCACAAGTGTGGCTTGATGCTGCACTCGAGCAAGGCGTGCTCAAGCCATCGAAGGGCGCCAAGTTGGTGAAGCAGGCTGCAAAAACTGCGCCGAAGCCAGTTGAGAAATCTGCTGTAAAAACTGTGGCAAAAGTTGCCAAAGCCCCAGCCAAGGCAGTTGCCAAAAAGAAATAGCCAACTATGGCTCGCCTCGGTTACGTCGGTTTAGGAATCATGGGTGGGCCAATGGCTCGCCATCTTGCCACTGCAAAACATTCGATGACGGTGTACAACCGCACGACCGCAAAAGCCGATGCATGGGTTGAGCAACATGGTGGAGCACGAGCGCTGACTCCGAGAGAAGTCGCTCAAGCATCTGATGTTGTGTTGATGTGTGTTGGCAATGATGACGATGTGCGCTCGGTGGTTTTTGGCGCAGACGGAATTTTGGCAGGGCTCAAGACCGGTGGAATATTGGTTGATCACACAACGGCGTCTGCGACTATTGCGCGAGAGATCGCCGATGCGTGTGCAAAGCAGGGTTGTGGCTTCGTGGATGCGCCAGTGTCTGGAGGTCAGGTGGGTGCCGAAAATGGACAACTCACGATCATGTGCGGAAGCAATGACCCAACAACATTTGATTCGATTGAACCGATCATCGCTGCTTACGCAAAGCGCAGCAAGCTTTTGGGTACTGCAGGTTCTGGTCAATTGGCAAAGATGGTCAACCAAATTTGCATCGCAGGTATTGCGCAGGGTTTGTCGGAAGCACTTAACTTTGCAATGCGCGCCGGCCTCAACCCAGACGACGTGGTCGACGTGATCTCGAAAGGTGCAGCACAGTCTTGGCAGATGGAAAATCGTGCCAAGACAATGGTGCGCGACGAATTTGAGTTTGGTTTTGCAGTTGAGTGGATGCGTAAAGACTTGGGCATCTGTTTTGATGAGGCGTCACGCAATGGCGCGCAATTGCCAATGACCGAAATGGTCGACAAGTTTTATGAAGAAGTAGTTGCCATGGGTGGCAAGCGCTGGGACACCAGCAGTTTGATCGCGCGCTTAACTGACTGAAAGCCGCAACTGATTGACACCGCGAATGGTGAGTCTGTCTCGCCACGAAGGTGTGCCAACGATTTCAATTTTCTCAAACCGTTTGATGAGTGAGCCGACCGCGATCTCTGTCTCGAGCTTTGCCAACGAAGCACCAAGGCAATAATGAATGCCTGATGCAAACGCCATGTGGCGGTTGGAATTGGAACGATTGAGTTGCAGATCATTTGGGTTTTCGAACATTGATGGGTCATGGTTGGCACCGCCAAGCGAAGTGAGCACCATGGTGCCTGGCTGCACAGTTATTTGTTCGTTGTCAACTATGTAATGCACCGGCACGAGAGGCACGCGCACGGTGTGTTGCACTGGGCCATCGAATCTCAATAATTCATCGATATGCGACTGGGCAAGACCGCTGTTATGAACGATGGCTTGTTGTTCGGGGTTATTGAGTAATGCAAGCGTTCCATTGCTGATCAGATTGACCGTTGTTTCGTGCCCAGCGATATACAACAGCACCACGAATGCCATCAGCTCTTCTGTGGTCATTTGTTCGCCAGACTCCTCGGCTGTTATCAAAGAAGAAAGCATGTCGTCGCTTAAGTGTTTGCGGCGGTGTTCGATGATGGTGGTGAGATAGGGCACGAGTTGAGCGATTGCATCTTCCGAGCGCAAAAGGTCTTCATCGGTAGCCGTTGGCTCGAGTGAGTTGGTGATGATTTGTGACCACTCGCGCAATTCGACTGAGCGTTCTGTTGGCATGTCAAGAAGGTCGGAGATGACTTGAAATGGCACGGGAAATGCAAGATCATCAATCAGTTCAATGTGCCCGGCATCTTGTGCGTTATCGAGAACCTTGTCGACGAGTTGTTGAATACGGGGACGCAAACGCTCCATCGCTGAAGGGGTGAATGACTTGGAAACAATGCGACGTAAACGCGTGTGATCGGGTGGATCGAGATTAAGGATTGATTTAGTGCGGGATTCTTGGCGGTCACGACGAGCCTGGCGCGCTTCGGATGATGCTTGTGTCGAATACTTTTCGATGTCGCGAGAAAAATCTGCACTCTTTAGAGTTGTTGAGACGTCTTCGTAGCGAGTGAGTACGACCATGCCAAATGCAGTGGTGTGCACGGGCTCATGTGTGCGCAACTTTTCGTAATACGGATAGGGGTTGGCGCGAAACGCCGGATCAAACGGATTGAAAACTGGCGTAGTCATTTAGGCAAATGGCGCTGCAGGAATGTATTGGGTAATTGCCTGGCCGTCCATGACAATCCACTGCGCACCAGAGATGCGCTCGGTAAGTGCACGCATTGCGAGGTCACCTGCAATAGACACTTCCATGATGCCAAGGCCAAGCGAATTGAGATTCTGACGTGTTTCTTCAGAGAGTAGAGGGGTGTCGAGAAACGCGGGGCAGAGAGCACTTACACATACGCCATGTGGTTCAAGCGCTCCACCGAGCGACTTGGCGAGTCCTACCATTGCGTGCTTGGTGAGACCATAAATGGGGTCTGCTGCAATTGCCACGATTCCTGCAAGCGAAGCGGTGACAAGTATGTGACCAGACTTTCGCTCAACCATGCCTGGAATTACTGCGCGTGCACCAAATACGACACCGTCAACGTTGATACTCATGATTTTCTGATACGAATCGTTGTCCAGGTATTCGAATGGGTAGTTGGTGATTGCCCCAAACACATTGGAATTGGTGGACACGCCAGCATTGAGACAAACGATGTCGAATGGCTTATATGTCGGCATGATCTTGTCCCAGGCTGTTGAATCGGTGACATCGAGATGCACGTATTCGCCGCCCACTTCGACAGCAATTGCTTTACCGAGAGTGTCGTTGACGTCGGCAATAACAACACTTGCGCCTTCGCGGGTAAAGCGACGAGCCATCTCAGCACCAATGCCACTTGCCCCGCCAGTGATGAATGCGCGTTGGCCAGCTAATTGTCCAGTTGATTGATCTGACATGACTCTCCAGGTTCTGTGTTGCCAAAGACTTATTTGCCTTGCGCTGCTGCAGCGAACGCGTCAATCAGTCTGCCAAGTTCGGCATCGGTGATCACTAGCGGAGGACAGAATGCAATAGTGTCGGTATTGATCGCACGTGCAATCGAGCCCAACTGGATCATTCGGTCGCGAATTGTGACTGCATTTTGGTCTGGCTTGAGTCCTGCAGCCCACACTGCGCCGTCGCCTCGAACATGATCGATCGTGCCATCTTTGGCAAGAGCCGTAAGCCCGGCGCTCAATTTGGCGCCAATATGTTTGGCGCGTTCCATTAAGTCTTCTCGCTCGATGATCTCAAGATTTTTTAATGCAGCGGCGCACACAGCCGAGTGACCGGAATATGTGTATCCATGTCGTAGAAAAAAGTTTGGATCGGACTCAAGTGCGTCGCAAACTTTGCGCGAAACGAAAACCCCACCGAGTGGTTGGTAACCAGATGTGACACCCTTTGCGAAGCACAACAAGTCTGGAGCAACGTTGTAAAAGTTCGCTGCAAACCAAGTGCCCATGCGTCCGAACCCAGAAATCACTTCGTCAAAAATGAGAAACGCACCATGTTGGTCGCACAATTTGCGTGCACTCTCTAAATAGCCGGGAGCTGGTGGCCACACTCCGCCCGCACCTTGTAGTGGTTCGACAATCACGGCGGCAATGCGCGAACTGTTTTCGCTCATGAACTTTGCAAGGTCTTCAATGTTGTCGCTGTCTACTTGCACAACTTCAGGAAGCAGCTGACCAAAACCAACTTTGTTGAGAGGCAAACCCTGCGCGCTGGTGCCGCCGTAGTTTGTGCCGTGATAGCCGCGCATGCGTGAGATGATGATGGTGCGCTCGGGGTGTCCGGCTTGACCTTGTGCAACACGTGCAAGTTTCATTGCAGTGTCAACCGACTCTGAGCCGCTGCCGCACAGAAACACGCGGGCGTCTTTCATTGGTGAAATTGTTTGCAGCTTGGTTGCCAGCTTTTCGGCAATGTCATTACTGAACGGATCAAATGTTGAGTACGTCTCAAGCGTCCTGATTTGCTCGGCGACGGCCTGGGCGATCTCGTCGCGTCCATGGCCGACTTGGCTATACCAAAGGCTCCCTATGCCATCGATGTATTCGTTACCTCTGTCGTCCCACAAGAGCGAGCCTTTACCCCTCACAATGCGCACAAAATCTGTTTTGGTGGGCTTGGCAAAGGCGTGTAAGAGGGCGTCGGTCATGGTTGTAACGCTAGTTGGCAGGAGAGGAACTAGGGGTTGCGGGTCGTTGTTTCGCCTAACCTGTAGTCGGTATGAAGGGCCTGATTCTCTCTGGTGGTGCTGGCACACGTCTGCGACCGATCACGCATACCAGCGCCAAGCAGTTGGTGCCTATAGCCAATAAGCCGATCTTGTTTTATGGCATCGAGGCAATGGCAAAGGCCGGTATCAAAGAGATTGGCATCATCATTGGTGAGACGGGCAAAGAGATCCGCGCTGCTGTTGGCGACGGTTCAAAGTTTGGTGTCGAAGTCACATACATCCCTCAAGATGCTCCACTCGGTCTTGCGCACTGTGTACTCATCGCCCATGACTTTTTGGGTGATGAAGATTTCGTGATGTATCTAGGTGACAACATGCTCGAGCAAGGTCTTACGCAGTTTGTGGATGACTTTAAGAATGCCCGAGCTGCAGGCGGACCCAAGGCGCCCACCGCTCAAATTTTGTTGTGCCATGTTGAAAATCCAAAACAGTTTGGTGTTGCCGAAGTTGATAGCGATGGTCACGTTGTGCGGTTGGTCGAGAAGCCAGAAAATCCGCCAAGCGATCTTGCGCTCGTAGGCGTGTACTTGTTTGATAAGACGATCAATGAAGCAGTGCGATCGATCAAGCCGTCACCTCGCGGCGAGCTCGAGATCACCGATGCAATTCAATGGCTCGTTGACGAAAAGAAGGTCGTGCATCATCAGGTATTACAAGGCTGGTGGATTGACACAGGCAAAAAAGATCCGCTGCTCGAATGCAATCGTTTGGTACTCGAAGTGCTTGAGCCTCGTAATGACGGCGATGTAGATAGTGCATCGCAAATCGAGGGACGAGTAGTTATCGAAAAAGGCGCCGTAATTAAGGGCTCGCGTATTCGCGGACCAGTTGTAATTGGAAGTGGCTCAGTGGTTGATCACAGCTATATCGGGCCGTACACATCGCTTGGTCGCAACTGCAAGGTTGAACATTCAGAGATGGAGCATTCGGTTGTGCTTGACGGATCAAGCATTATTGGTATTGCACGTCTTACTGATTCGCTCATTGGTCGTGATGTTGCGGTCACAAGGTCTGAGCAAAAGCCCCGCGCATTGCGTCTGATGCTCGGCGACGATTCGAAAGTGGAGCTGGAGTAGATGCCAACAATTACAGAGTCGACAATTATTTCTGGCGTGCAGATCGTGGAGCCGTCGATGTTTAAGGACGATCGCGGTTACTTCATCGAGACATATCGTCGCCAATGGTTTCCACTTGGTCGTGAAATGGTGCAAGGTAATCGCGGAGACCGCCAAAAGGGTTGCATTGTCGGGCTGCACTATCACTTGCACCAAAGCGACTACTGGTATGTGCCTTACGGTACGTGCAGAGTGGTATTGCATGATTTGCGCACGGGTTCGCCAACTGATGGGGCGACACAAGTCGTTGACTTGGGTGCGCGAGCCGATGGCACGCATGACCACCGAGGTATTTTTATTCCGCCTGGTGTTGCTCATGGTTTTGCATCGCTAACCGACATGACCATCACGTATTTGGTTGACAGCTATTACAACCCAACTGACGAGCGTGGTCTTGCATGGAATGACCCAGGGGTCGTGGCCGACTGGGGTATTGCCGACCCAATCTTGTCGAAACGTGATCAAGAGAACCCACAGCGTGGCCAGATCGACAAACAGTTTCAGCCACACTTTGGCCTGCGCACCTGAGGTAACTACGTGAAGATTTTTGTAACTGGCGCAGCCGGCTTTATTGGCTCAAACTATGTGCGTTGGGTGCTTGCCAACACCGATCACTCGGTAACGGTGTATGACTCACTCACATATGCGGGCAACATGTCGACGCTCAAAGATGTTGACGACAATCCAAGGTATTCGTTTGTAAAGGGCAACATTTGTCAGCCAGGCGATGTAATGGCTGCGATGAAAGGTCACGACTCTGTTGTGCACTTTGCCGCAGAGAGCCATGTAGATCGCTCGATCGTAGGTAGCGAAGATTTCATTCTCACTAACTGCTTTGGCACCAACGTGATTATGGATGCAGCTCGTCAAATTCAAGTATCGCGCGTCGTGCATATTGGCACCGACGAGGTGTATGGATCGGTAGAGGTTGGATCGTCGAAAGAAACCGACCCGCTTGAGCCACGCTCGCCGTATTCCGCATCTAAGGCAGGATCTGACTTGATTGCGCTGAGTTATCACGCAACGCACGGTGTTCCTGTAGTGGTCACACGTTGCACAAACAACTTTGGCCCATATCAGTATCCAGAAAAAGCAATCCCATTGTTTACTACCAACTTGCTCGACGGCAAAAAGATTCCGTTGTACGGAGACGGTCTAAACGAGCGTGACTGGTTATATGTAGACGACCACTGCACTGGTGTGCACTTGGTATTAGAAAAGGGAAATGTTGGCGAGATCTACAACATCGGTG
>JBIIAC010000041.1:0-9378 GCA_044240045.1 Ilumatobacteraceae bacterium | reverse complement strand
CATACCAATGCGTTGTTGAACAACATCAACAAATGCCGCGACATCATGGTCGGTTACTTTTTCGCGTTCTGCAACATCGGCAACAAACGCTGCGTCAACTTTGGGTGCACGTGTGCGACATTCTTTGGCATCTGCACTTGGCACTATTCCCAGTTTTGACTGAGCCTCGGTGGCCAACAGCTCAATTTCGAGATACCGCGCAAACCGAGATTCATCCGAAAAAATATTTGCAATCTCTGGCAGTGAGTAGCGATCGATCATCAGCGCATCACGCAATCGTCACGCTCTGGGCCAACACCGATCATGGTCACTGGTACGCCAACATATCGCTCAACTGTTTCTACAAAGGTGCGTGCTGCAGGAGGCATCGACTCAAAGGTACGGCATTCGCGCAAATTAGTTTTCCATCCCCCGAGCTTTACGTATTCGGCTTCAACTCGTCCGAGCAACTCAATGTCATCGGGATAACCAGCAATTTTTTTTCCGTCAAGTTTGTATCCGACACCCAGCTGAATCGTTTCAAATGTGTCGAGGACGTCCAGCTTGGTAAGCGCAATCTCAGTGAGCGAATTGAGACGAACTGCATGGCGCAGCATTACCAAGTCGAGCCAGCCCGGTCGGCGACGGCGTCCTGTAACGGTTCCAAATTCGTGACCAATATCTACGATCGCGTCGCCAAGTGCTCCGTGCAGTTCTGTTGGGTAAGGCCCTGCACCGACTCGAGTTGTATACGCCTTTGCTATACCAACAACACGTGTGATGTATCGCGGCCCAATGCCTGTGCCCGCGCACGCACCACCAGCAGTTGGATTGGATGAAGTTACGAACGGATATGTGCCGTGATCAATGTCGAGGAATGTTGCTTGAGCACCTTCGAGGAGCACGCTCGCGTTCGCTTCAATTGCGTCGTGCAACATGTCGACAGTGTTGGCAATGTATGGAGCAAGTCGTTTACCAAGCACAACAAATCGTGCAACCACTTCTTCAACATCAAATGACTCACCGCCAACAGACTTGAGCATTGCAAGTGCAGTGATGGCTCTTTCGCGCACCAACTGTTCAAAACGAGCTGTGTCGCGCACATCACCGGCGCGAATACCGATGCGCAAAGCTTTGTCGGCGTACGCCGGCCCAATTCCTTTAAGCGTTGTACCGATCTTGGCATCGCCGCGAGCATTCTCGGCAACAGCATCAAATGCTTGGTGCCAAGGAAAAATAAGTTGAGCAAGGCTCGAGACTTTCAGTCGCGAGCACGACACACCGCGACCTTCCAAGACATCTATCTCGTTAAACAGTGTTGGCATATCGACAACGACTCCATTAGCAATTACTGGAGTGACATGTTCATACAACACTCCGCTCGGCACGAGTTGTAGCGCATATCTTTGGTCGCCGACGACAACGGTGTGGCCCGCATTGTGTCCGCCTTGATAGCGAACCACATGTGAATGAGTGCCCGCCAAAAGGTCAATGATTTTGGCCTTGCCTTCATCACCCCATTGGGTACCAACGACAACTGCGACAGGCATGCAACGCTCCTACTTAAATTGTGGGGAACGTAAGAAGAGTCTAGTGCCAAACGTGTTAATGCTGACTAGCCAACCATCGAAATATGCGCCTGGATGACAAACTCTTCTCCGTCAACATCAACCGTAATCCCCCCACCATCTGCGACCTTGCCCTCCAAGATGAGTATTGCTACTGGATCAGCAATTGTTTTCTGAATGAGCCTCTTCAGTGGTCGAGCCCCAAAGTCTGAGTCGTATCCACGTTCGGTCAAAAGTCGTCGTGCGGATGGAGTGACTGCAAGTGTGATTCTTCTATCCGACATGCGATTAGTCAATAATTGCAATTGAATGTCAACAATTGCACCAAGATCTTCCATGGTGAGACTGCGGAATCGGACTATCTCGTCAATTCGATTAACAAACTCGGGTTTAAAGAAATCAATCGGCTCGCCAGGCAAATTACTCGTCATGATTAACACGGAATTGGTGAAGTCAACCGTGCGACCTTGGCCATCCGTCAATCGACCATCATCAAGCACCTGCAGCAACACATTGAATACGTCGGGGTGAGCTTTCTCAATTTCATCCAACAGTACAACTCCATATGGCCTGCGGCGAACGGCTTCGGTAAGTTGCCCACCTTCGTCGTAACCCACGTAGCCAGGGGGTGCGCCGATGAGCCGGCTTACAGAGAACTTTTCCATGTATTCGGCCATATCAATGCGAACCATTGCCTGCTCATCATCAAAAAGGTATTCGGCCAATGCGCGGGCAAGTTCTGTTTTGCCAACACCAGTTGGTCCAAGAAACATAAATGAACCAATTGGTCGATGCGGATCAGATAATCCAGCACGACTGCGGCGAATTGCGTTAGCAGTTGCTCGCACTGCAGCGTCCTGGCCAATCACACGTTTGTGCAAGTGGGATTCGAGTAGAACCAGTTTCTGCATCTCGCCTTCTAGCAATCGAGTAACTGGCACTCCTGTCCATTTGGACACGACCTCTGCTATATCTTCAGCATCAACTTCTTCTTTCAACATTCGTTTGGAAATTTGCAGTGTGTTGAGTTGTTCAGTTGCATCATTAATTCGACGTTCAAGTTCGGGGATGCGCCCATACCGAATTTCTGCAGCCTTTTCAAGGTCGCTCTCGCGCTCAACTTGAAGCCGCAATGTCTCAAGCTCCTCTTTCAACGACCGTATCGCGTTAATTGCTTGCCGTTCTGAATCCCAATGCAGTTTCATTGTTGCAGACTGATTTTGAAGATCGGCAAGTTCCGTGTTGAGTATTCCAAGACGTTCTTTGGATTCGTTATCTCGTTCCTTTTCGAGCGCTACGCGCTCAATTTCCAGTTGCAATATGCGTCGATCCACAACGTCAATCTCAGTGGGTAGTGAGTCGATTTCAATTCGCAGTTTGCTCGCCGCCTCATCCATCAAATCGATTGCCTTGTCGGGTAGAAATCGATTAGTGAGATAGCGGTTTGACAAAACCGCAGCACTAACGAGCGCCCCATCTTGAATGCGCACTCCATGGTGAACTTCATACCGCTCTTTGAGTCCACGCAAGATTGCAATGGTGGCCTCTACTGAGGGTTCGCCAACATAAACCTGTTGAAAACGGCGCTCAAGTGCCGAATCTTTCTCGACATACTTTCGATATTCGTCGAGTGTTGTAGCACCGATCATGCGGAGTTCGCCTCTTGCAAGCATGGGTTTGATCATGTTGCTTGCGTCCATCGCGCCTTCGGCCCCACCTGCGCCAACGAGAGTATGGATTTCGTCGACGAATGTAATGATGTCGCCTTGTGCGTCGATGATTTCTTTCAGCACTGCCTTAAGGCGCTCCTCAAATTCGCCCCGAAACTTTGCTCCGGCCAACATCGCTCCAATATCGAGTGATACAAGCCGCTTGTTTTTGAGTCCTTCGGGTACATCTCCACTTGCGATTCGACGCGCCAAACCTTCGACGATTGCAGTCTTGCCGACTCCAGGTTCACCAATGAGGACTGGATTGTTCTTTGTACGCCGTGACAGAACTTGAATAACTCGACGAATTTCTTCGTCACGACCAATTACTGGATCAATCTTTCCTTCCTGCGCACGGGCAGTGAGGTCTTGACCATATTTATCAAGCGCCTGAAATTGTCCTTCGGGATTTTCAGAAGTCACCCGATGTGAGCCTCGAACATCGCGCAATGCTTGCAGCATTTCATCTGCACTGATTCCAATCCTTTTACTCAGGCCGAGCACTAAGTGCTCGGCCGAAAGAAAATCATCGCGCAAATCTTTTCTGAATTTATCGGCTTGATCCAAAATATTCGATAGTTCGCGATCCATTCTTGGTTCACTTCCACCAACTGCTCGCGGCAACTTATTCACTGCTTCATCTGCTCGGTCTCGCAACATCGTTGTCGCAACACCCAGTTTTGCTAAAAACATTGGCACGATAGTGTCGGTCTGCCTTGTCAGTGCAGCCATCACATGATCCGCCGTCAACTCAGGATTGTTATTTGTTTTTGCTGATTGCAAAGCTGCTGTAATCACTTCAGCCGTTTTTGTAGTCAATTTCTTTGGATCAAATGCCATTGCTCAGCTCCCTTTTTGAAAAATGCTTGGTCGTTTACCGAATACTGTGACCGCCTGACGCAATGGCACTAACTCAAATCGACCACTTCGTTCGACAACCGAGACCGCGACAGCCAATTCGCGCTGGAGTTGAGCCACTTCAGCCTGCAGTTGCGCAACGTGTGCTTCAAGTTCGAGAACCTGGCGAATGCCCTCAAGATTCATTCCTGCTTCAGCCAATTCGCTAATGCGCAACAATCGTTGAATATCGGCATTGCTGTATCGCCGGTTTCCGCCAGTGGTTCGAGCGGGTTGCAGCAAGCCGCGACGCTCATAGATGCGCAGGGTTTGTGGATGCACACCCGCAAGTTCTGCAGCGACCGAAATTACGTATACAGCGTGTAATTCGCGTTCCATTATTTAGCCCCGCTTCTTTGCCGATGCTGATTGCAATACTGACTCTCGTACAGAGTCAGTTGTTGCTGCAGCGAAATCAGTTACCGCTTGTTGCTGTTGATCGTTCATTGTTGTCGGGACTTTTACGTCCACCGTCACAATCAGGTCGCCAGTTGATTTCGCCGCGGTTATCCCTTTGCCTTTAATACGGTGACGTGAACCAGATTGCGTTCCAGGCTTGATTCGCAACTTTACGAGCGACCCATCAAGTGTTGGTACGTCAATGTCGGCACCAAGTGCTGCTTCTGCAAACGTGATCGGAAGGCGCAATGTGAGATGTAGCGCATCTCGTCCAAACACTTCGTGTGGAGTTACTCGACACAACACAATCAAGTCGCCTGCCGGACCACCGTTGCGCCCTGGGCCGCCTCGTCCTTTGAGGCGAATTCGTTGTGCATCATCTACTCCACCTGGAATGCGCACATTCACTTCGCGAGCTCGCATCTCGATGCCCATACCTTTGCACCCAACGCATGGGGCTTCGATAATTACGGTTCGACCATTACATCGTGGACATGGTGATGAAAACGCAAAAGGGCCTTGGTTGTCTTCGACAACTCCACGACCCCGACACTGTGGGCATTGTTTCGGCGAAGTACCTGCTCGAGCTCCACTGCCATTGCACGACGAACACTCTGCTTCCGAAGTGAGATGCAATGTAGTGGTCAGACCGTGTGCGGCATCGACAAAATCAAGCGTCAGTGCGGCTTCAATCTCGACCCCGCGCTGTGGGCCAACACCGCTGTTGTTACGCCGGCGACCACCGCCAAACATTTGGCCGAACAGATCGCCAATGTCGGCTCCACCCATGTTGTTGCCATCAAACCGAAACGAACCGGGCGATTGACCTCCCGGGCCACCGTGACCAAAAGATGTTGGCCCGGATCGACGAACATCGTCGTATTCTTTGCGCGTCTCGTCACTGCCAAGCACGTCATAAGCCGCCGCAATCTCTTTAAACCGTTCTTCGGCTGATGCGTTGTTTGGATTTGCATCAGGGTGAAACTTGCGCGCGAGTTTGCGATATTCCTTTGTGATTTCTTTTGCTGTTGCCGTTTTAGACACGCCAAGCGTTGCGTAGTAGTCCTTCTCAAACCACTCGCGTTGCATACTTAACCCTTGACCTTGACCATTGCCGCTCTTAGCACGCGACCTTTCCATCGATAACCAGTGCGTAACACTTCAACAACCATTGGTTCGGTTGCTGAATCTGCAGGGTCGCCTTCTTCGTGCATCACTGCTTCTGCGACTGCCGGATCAAATGGTTTGTCAGCTAGGTCAAGAGCTTCAAGCCCGTGTTTCTGCACAGCACCCAAAAGCGAACTCCACACTTGTTCAACACCGGTCACGCCATGGCTAGCTGCAGCTTCACATGCGTCCAATACCGGCAACAATGACTCAACTAATCGACCTGTTGCACGATCTACTTCGTCGGCTAGTTGTGTGGCAGCACGCTTGCGATAATTTTCGAAGTCGGCTTGAACTCGAAGCGCGATGTCTTTGAACTCATCGCGTTCTTTTACAACTTCAATGATGTTGAGTTCGGCAAAAGCCGACTCGAGATCTTGTACCATCTCGTTGTCGGCAGATGCCGAATTGCTTGGTTCGCTGCCGTCTCCTGGGCCGTCTTCTGGATTGTCGGTCATGACAAATTGTCGATTCCGAATTACTTCTCGTCGACAATTTCGGCATCAACGATGTCGTCATCGTTTCCGCCAGGTGCACTCTGGCCACTTGCCGATGTGCCTGCAGCGTCAGTATCTCGTGCTGCCGACTCATACAGTTTTTGGCTAAATGCCTGGCTTGCAGTCATCAACTTTTCGGTTGCTGCCTTAATCGCTGCATTATCGGAACCTTGTAACAATGTTTTGAGCTCCGCCATTGGGCCTTCGACTGCTGTGCGCTCTTCTTCTGTCACCTTTTCGCCTTGCTCGCGCAAAACTTTTTCGGTTTGATAGACAAGCGAGTCAGCGTTGTTGCGAATTTCTGCTTCCTCGCGACGAGCCTTGTCTTCTTCGGCATGCTCTTCGGCATCTTTCACCATCTTGGCAATGTCGTCTTTAGCCAACGAAGACTGACCCGTGATGGTCATTGACTGCTCTTTGCTTGTCGCACGATCCTTCGCCGAAACATGCACAATGCCGTTGGCGTCGATATCAAATGTCACTTCGATTTGTGGAACTCCGCGCGGTGCAGGAGGCAAATCAACAAGTTGAAACTTGCCAAGTGTCTTGTTGTAATTGGCCATCTCGCGCTCGCCTTGCAACACGTGAATCTCTACTGATGGTTGCATGTCGTCGGCTGTTGTGAACACCTCGGTACGACGAGTTGGAATGGTGGTATTTCGTTCGATGAGTTTCGTCATCACGCCACCCTTGGTTTCGATACCAAGTGAAAGTGGAGTTACGTCGAGCAACAACACATCTTTCACGTCGCCACGCAATACTCCAGCCTGCACTGCTGCACCAATGGCAACAACTTCGTCTGGGTTTACTGTGCGGTTTGGTTCTTTACCAGTGAGGCTCTGAACAAGATCTTGTACTGCAGGCATGCGAGTTGAACCACCAACCAAAATGACATGATTGATTTGTCCCTTTGACAAACCTGCGTCAGTGATTGCTTGCTCAAAAGGCTTGCGGCAACGCTCCAACAGATCTGCGGTGAGTTCTTGGAACTTTGCGCGAGTGAGTGACTCGTCCATGTGTAATGGGCCGGCTGCAGTTGCAGTAATAAATGGCAGGTTGATTTGTGTCTGCTGATTTTGCGACAACTCGATCTTTGCTTTTTCAGCAGCTTCTTTGAGGCGCTGTGTTGCCATGCGGTCAACAGCCAAATCGACTCCGTGTGCTGCCTTGAATTGCTGCACCATCCAATCAATTACGCGTTGATCCCAGTCGTCACCGCCGAGTCGGGTGTCACCGTGTGTGCTCTTCACTTCAAACACGCCGTCACCAATTTCGAGCACGCTGACGTCGAACGTGCCGCCGCCCAAGTCGAATACCAATACGGTCTCGTCTTCGTCACCCTTATTGAGTCCATAAGCAAGAGCTGCTGCGGTTGGTTCGTTGATGATGCGCAACACTTCGAGGCCTGCAATTGCGCCTGCTTCTTTTGTTGCAGTGCGTTGTGCGTCATCAAAATAAGCAGGCACGGTGATCACGGCTTGTGTCACGGTGTCGCCCAGATATGCCTCGGCGTCGCGCTTCAACTTCATCAATGTACGAGCACTAATTTCTTGTGGCGTATATTTCTTGCCGTCTACATCTTCCGACTTCCAGTTTTCACCCATGTGGCGCTTGATGCTGCGAAAGGTGCGCTCTGGGTTTGTAATTGCCTGACGCTTGGCGACTTCGCCGACCAACACTTCGCCAGCTTTCGAGAACGCGACGACCGAAGGTGTTGTGCGTGAGCCTTCTGAGTTGGGGATTACAACGGCTTCGCCAGCTTCCAAAACTGCGACAACCGAGTTGGTGGTTCCGAGGTCAATTCCGACTGCTTTTGCCATGTTTTCTACTGCTCCTGATTGCTGTGGGGTGATAAGGGGATTTCTTGTATCCACCATGCTAGAGGTAAGTCCAGAACCTAACAACTCACAGATCATAAAAGTTGAGTGATAGTCACTCAACATTTGTCACAGGGTTCGAAAATGGGGTCATGCCGGCAGCAGAAATTTTAAATATGGCGCAAAATGGCTGTTTGACCTACCATTTGGGCATGCCTGGAACCCTGATCGTCCTTCGACACGGTCAAAGCACTTGGAATGAGTTGAATCTCTTTACTGGTTGGCACGATGTGCCGCTCACCCCACAGGGAATATCCGAGGCCAAAGCCGCCGGAGTCACGCTGAGCCAGGCCGGTATGAAATTTGGCGCGGTGCATACGAGTCTGTTGGCGCGAGCCATCGACACCACCCAATTGGCATTGCACGAAATGGGTCAAGACAATCTGACCGTTACCAAAACTTGGCTACTTAACGAACGCCACTACGGAGCGCTGCAAGGACTCGACAAAAAAGCAACCACTGAACTGCATGGCGCTGAGCAGACAATGATTTGGCGAAGAAGCTTTGACATTGCTCCCCCGCCGGCGCCACTGGACAGCCCTGAGCATCCTATAAATGAGGCGAAATACCAAGAGCTCATTCGTCAAGGTCTCGACAAAAATCTGCTCCCTGCAACTGAGTGTTTGCAAGATGTGCTCGTGCGAGTGCTGCCGTATTGGAACGATGTCATTCGTCCGCAATTGCAAGCGGGCACCAATGTGTTGGTGACAGCTCACGGAAATTCGATTCGCGCGCTCGCAATGCACCTCGAACATATTTCGGCTGCAGATATCACCGAGATGAATATCCCAACCGGTGTTCCACGGCGTTATGAATTTACGGACTCTATGGACGTGAAGTCGGTTGACTATATGGGCGATGCAGCCGCTATTGCAGCGGCGGCAGATGCCGTTTCGCGCCAGGCAACTGCTGGATAAATCTCTTCTGGTTCTATGTCGAAGGCATAAATCCCACTAGCGTGAGATCTTCATGAGCACCACACACGACACCCCAACTGCCCCTGTGGCTGGCGCGAAGCGCATCAAGCCATATCAAATCTCGATCGCGTTCGGTGTTGGCATTGGTGTCTTCACCATGATCTCCGGCATCGTCCCCCAGATCACCGGTTGGGAAGACGAGTCGCTTGTTCATCGCAAAGTTTTTGAAGGAATTCCTGGAGCATTTCAAATTGCGTTCTACACGGTGATCCCAATGTTGCTCATTTGGGGCTCGCTACGTTTTGCCGACCGAATTCGCAACTGGGAGCGTGGTGCACCAGATCGCCGCAAGACAACTCGCAAAAATT
>JBIIAC010000040.1:0-9473 GCA_044240045.1 Ilumatobacteraceae bacterium | reverse complement strand
TGGCCCAAGTATTGAAGATCGTGGTAAGCGCCGATATCCGAGAAGCAATAAGGCTGGCGCCTGAACAGCGACAAACGTGAGCAATCGTGCAGACGAGGCCTCGGCGGGAACTGTTAATGAACTTGCATACCACAGACTGTAAACAGGGCCCTGTGTCAGAGTAAACAACAGCACGACGACATACGCGTATTCGCACCATCGCAAGAGCGTGTTGATGCGGTTAGTTGCGATCTGCATTGACTACAAATCTACACAAGCCCCCGCTTGCCCCGTAGCGGTTGAAAGTATGCTGTAAGTAATGACGAATGATCATGATGGAAGCGATGAAGTCGATCGGGACCAGCTCATCAAGGAGCTCTTGGCAGAATCATTTGCCCTGCGCACTAAATCCGAGCATTTAAGCCAGTACGTCGAGACCAAGATTGCGGAGTTGGTGAAAACCAAACGTGAGTTGGATTCAATCAAAAATGATGATGAGATTGGCCGGCTGCGTGCTGGTATCGAGACAGCAAACCAGCAACGTAATGAACTTCAAGCCAAACTTGATGCACTAGTTGGAGAGCATGAGCACCTTGAAGAAGTGCATGTTCAAATGACAAGTCAGCGCGACCGTTTACGAGAACGCATGGCGCAAGTTGATGCGTCGCCCGAGTACCGACTTGCCAAACGGCTTAAGCGAATCTTTGGTCAAATCCTCAAGGACGACACGACGAAGTGACACAACAGTTTCCCATCATTATCAATGTGCGCGATCGGCTCGAACCGTTACGAGACCTCATTACATGGCTTGAACACCAAGGCCAAGAAAACATTTGGTTGTGCGATAACAACAGCACCTACCCTCCGATGGTTGAATTTCTACGTTCAACACCACACCATGTGCGTCTCAATGGTCTCAACTTGGGACACAGAGCGCCCTGGTTGAGTGGGCTAGTAACCGAACTCGGTCTGGACTCTCATTTCATTGTCACTGACCCCGATGTTGTTCCTGCACAAGAGTGCCCCACTGATGTACTTGAGCTGTTTTGCGAAACACTGAACCAGTATCCAACGATTGACAAAGTCGGTTTTAGTTTGCGACTAGACGACTTGCCTGAGCATTACGCCCACCGCGACGACGTGATTTTATGGGAAACACAATTTTGGAAAAACGTGCACCCTTCTGGATTTTTTGCTGCTGAGATCGATACAACTTTTGCAATGTACAGACCGGGTGAGCATCACCAAAACAATCACGCCTTGCGTTCGGCACCGCCCTACACGGCCAGGCATATGCCTTGGTACCAAGATTCCAATAATCCAACCGATGAGCAGACGTACTACCTGGAACACGCAGACTCGCTGATTATCAACTGGGACAAAAAAGTGCTGTCAGCATCGCTACGCGCACACCTCTTGCAACTTCGAAACCAGCACTAGGCTCGTTACCGCATGTCTCAACCAGCAATTGTTGTCGATTCGGTTTCTAAAAACTTTCGGCTCTATCACGAACGTAATCGCTACATCAAGGCCGCTATCTTGCGTGGGCGTCGTGCAAAGTACGAAGAGTTCTGGGCGCTGGACGATGTTTCATTTGAAGTTGAGCACGGCTCAACTCTTGGCATCATCGGTTCTAATGGCTCCGGCAAGAGCACAATGCTCAAATGCCTGACCGGTATTTATCGCCCCGACAAAGGCAAAGTAACGATCAATGGCAACATTGCTGCCTTGCTCGAACTTGGAGCTGGTTTTCATCCAGAGCTCTCTGGGCGTGAAAATGTCTACCTCAATGCAGCGATTTTGGGATTATCAAAAAAAGATGCAGAACGTCAATTCGACAGCATCGTTGAGTTTGCAGGACTTGAACGATTTATTGATACAGCCGTCAAAAACTATTCATCGGGCATGGTTATTCGACTCGGTTTTTCGGTTGCAGCCCATGTTGAGCCAGAGATTTTGCTGATCGATGAAGTGCTCACCGTTGGTGACCAGTCATTTCAACGCAAGAGCAGCGAAAAGATTGAGCAATTTCGACGCGAAGGACGGACGATCGTTGTTGTGAGTCACGGTCTTGGAGCGGTGCAGCAGCTGTGCAAAGAAGTTGTTTGGCTGGAAAAGGGTCACCTTAAAATGCGTGGTCCAGCAGCCGAAGTGATCGCGGCATACACAGGTGAAAGCTATGTGCAGCACACCGCAAAAGATGCTGATCTTCGCGAGCGCTGGGGCACAGAAGAGGCCCGCATTGACAGTGTCTTGCTCACCGACATGTCGGGACAGGCAATTGAACGAGTGGAAACCAATGCCGCGATGCGCCTGGCAACTCGAATTACGGCGCAAATGCCACTTCGTGCACCAGTCATCAAGATATACATCAGCAAACTCGATGGCACCATTGTGTGGTCAACCACTTCTCAACGCGCAAATTCATCACTCGGAAATATTCCAGAATCAGTCACTGCAACAATTGATATTCCACATCTACCGCTCCTCGAGGGTACGTATTACATCTCGGTTGCGTGCACCGATGCAACAGGCACCACTGAATACGACCACTGTCAAAATTGGGTGAGATTTGATGTGCACCAAAATGATTTATTTGAAGAAGGTCTTGTTGCTGTTCCCTCTTCGTGGAATATTGAGCGCCACGCTAAATAACGATTTACACCTCTTCGGCTAAACGCCTCGACAGTTTGACAAAGATTGCCCAGCCGGCGATGAAGGAAATCACTGAAGCACAAGCTAGATACACAATATGGCCTAGTTCTGGCGCCCGCCCATCATAAAGCAGATGCCGGAACGACTGGATAAAAACTGCCATCGGGTTCCAATGAAAAAGGAATTCTAAAATTGGATGAAGCTTTCCATCTAATTTGTCTGGCGAATAAATAATTGGTGTTGCAAAAAACATCACCTGAATAAGAATTGTCCAGAGATAACGCAGGTCTCTGAAGAACACTGCACCAACCGACACTGCAAGAGCGAAACCTGATGCATACACGGCCAGCAACAACATCAACAAAAATGCCACAGGAATCCATGGCAAAATTGGACTGCCCACCACAATCAGTGCGATGCACAACAACGACATTTCAATACAGAATTGCACGAATGAAAATATGACCTGCGCGAACACCAATGTTTCCCACGCAAAAAATACCTTTCGCACCAAACCTGCATTACCAATGAGCGAACCGAGACCGAGGTTGGTGACAAGTGAGAAAAAACCCCAAGGCAGAAGACCCGAGAGCAGGTACAGCGCATAGTTATTTAGCCCCGAAGGGTCTCCTTCCAGAGCAACGGCTCCAAAAACTACACCGAAAACGAACCAGTAAATGAGCATGTTGGAGAGCGGATTGAGCATCGACCAAGCCCAACCCAGCAACGATCGTCGATACTTAGATCTAAGTTCGCGAAGTGTGAGATTCCACAACAGGTTCTTGGAGCGACGAAGTTCGGATAGTTGAGACACGATTGCTGAAAACCTTACCAACTTCGGTTGTGGGCGAGGGGGGACTTGAACCCCCACGTCCTTTCGAACACTGGCACCTGAAGCCAGCGCGTCTGCCATTTCGCCACTCGCCCGAGAGACGCTATGACGATAGCAATGAACTCTGTTGAACACACCGCCTCGCATGCTGCTACGAACACCGCCTCATTGAGTAAATAACTTGAAGTAAGATAAAGATTATGAGCGACAATGGGTCTCAGGTAGTGAACCCCTCCGACCTGCGTGATGCATCGCGCGAGCGACTACTCGCTGAGATTGGTTTGTTGCAACACCGATACAGCCTTACGGACGCCGCGCAGTTGGACTTGCAAATAGTTCAATTAAAGAGAGAGTTGGCCGACTCTGAGATGAGACTGCTGCAAGCCCGTGACTATGCCCAAGGATGTGCGGCAGAACTTGGTGAGGCACAAGCAAATTTTGCTCTGCATCAACAATTAGCCAACCAACAAGTGCGCCAAGCGCGCAAGAAGCTGCGGGATGTTTACGCAACTCGCACATGGAAAATAGGACGTTTGATCATGCTCCCCGCTCGAATAGCACGCCGCGCTCTCAAAGTCGGCTGACACTGTCGTGCCACTGTTTAGTGTTGTCACACCTGTTTACAACCCTCCCATAGACGCGTTTGAGTCGTGCATTAAGTCGATGCGCGAACAGACCTTTACCGATTGGGAATGGTGCCTTGTTGATGATGCGTCGACAAATCCAAAAGTACGCGAGATTATGGAACGGTTGGCGCGCAAGGACAAGAGGGTCCGCATTGCTTTTCGTCAAACAAACGGTGGAATTGTTGCAGCATCTCAAGACGCGCTCGATATTGCGACAGGTGAGTTCATCGCACTGCTCGACAACGACGACACACTGCATCCAAATGCACTAAATCTGGTGTCGGCAAAACTTGCGCAAGACCCGACGGTTGATTACGTCTATAGCGATGAAAATAAACTTGATGAACAGGGTCGGCCCTACGATCTGTTCCGTAAACCCGCGTTTGATCCAATTCGACTACTGGGTCAAAATTACTGCAGTCATTTTTCGGTCATCCGGTCAACACTGATAGATGAAGTTGGCGGTTTTCGCACTGGTTTTGAGGGCTCCCAGGACTACGACTTGATCCTGCGCATAACAGAACGTGCGCGAACCATTGCCCATATTCCGGAGGTGTTGTATCACTGGCGGGCCATACCTGGTTCGGCTGCCAACCATCTAGACGCCAAGCCCTACGCATTGGTATCAGCTGAGCGTGCTGTGAAAGACCACCTCAAGCGAATCAAGATGGATGCGACTGTTTTGGTTTCTGATGCCGGGTTCATTCAGGTTCGACCAGCAATCAGCAACCCTCCGCCGAAGGTGTCGATCATTATTCCCACTCGCGGTGATGCGCAGCGTATTTGGGGCATGCACACATGCCTCATTGAGAATGCAATTTCGAGCATCTTAAAAAAGTCAACCTATCCAAACTATGAAATCGTTGTAGTTCTTGATGTAAAGGAAAGCAAACCAGTACGCCCAGTCAATCTGCCGAGTGATTACCGTGTTTCCGTCGTGCATTACGACGCTCCATTCAATTTTTCTGACAAATGCAATGTTGGTGTAAAACACTCAAGTGGTGAGATCGTGATCTTGCTCAACGACGACACCGAGATTATTGATGCAGACTGGATCGAGACATTGGTGTCGATGCTCCAGTTTCCTGGTGTTGCCATGGCAGGGCCGATGCTGTTACTTGAAGATTCACGCATACAGAGCGCGGGGCATACAAACATTCCTACTCCGCACAACATTGGCAGTGGCTTGTCATCCAACCAAACTGGCAAGTTCGGAATGTTTGGAGTTACTAGACGAGTGAGTGGTGTTACAGCGGCATGTGCTGCAATTCATCGCTCGATATATGAAGAGCTTGGTGGATTTTCTATTGACTTCCCTGCATGTTTTAATGATCTCGATTTTGGAAACAAGGTACTTGAATCGGGCTACCACATTGTGTGGACTCCGCTCGCCCGACTCTTTCATTTCGAGTCGCTTACTCGAGACCCCACGGTTGCACCGCACGAAATGGCTATGCTTGAAAAACGCTGGAAGCGATATTTCGGCAGAGAAGACTATTCTCGACAACCTGCATAGATCATTTGGTCTCCTGTGAGGGCGTAGAATGGTGAAGTGTTAACACGCACACGAACCACTGGCATAAGACCAATTGAAATCGGTCGCCAAATCATCGCCGCAATGGACGACCAAGCTGCAATGCAAAATGGAGACGTAGCTCAACGATATGTTGTTGGACTTCATAAATCTGATCTAGCCGCACTCAGCAATTCCGTAAAGCCACTGTTGAGCGAATTGCGCCAGGCAATCGCCAATCACGCCAAATATGAGGGTTACAACATTGCTGGCGAAGCTGAGGTTGCGCTTGAAGAAGATGTTGCACAGCGCGTTGGGTCATGTGTAGTCAAACTTGGCAAGAAAGCAACCAAGCCTCAAGAACCACTTGTGCAACCGCATCAACTCGACGCAACTCCTGCTGCTGTTGTACTTGCGGACGGTACGCGCCACCGACTTGATGGCGACCTTGTGACTATTGGTCGGCAGGCTTCTTGCACAATAGTGATTGCTGACAACAACATCAGCCGAGTGCATGCGCGGTTCCGTAACGACGAAAACGGTTGGACCATTGAAGACCTCGGCAGCACCAACGGAACCAAAGTAAACGGCGTATTGATCACTGAACCAACGCCACTGAGTCATAGCCAAATAATTGCGCTTGGGACATTACAACTGCACTTCGAGCAGGCATAGTTGCCTCTTGGTGCCATGTTGACTCTCGCTATCGGTGCAGCCACTGATACCGGCAATCTGAGAGGTCAAAACGAAGATTCGCACGTTGCAGAACAGGGACTCTTTGCAGTTGCGGACGGCATGGGTGGGCATAATGCCGGTGAAGTAGCCAGCGCCATGGCAATTAATTATCTGCGAGGTGTTGCTCTCAGTGGTGTCTCGTCGGCAGAGGCATTTGCCCAAGTAGTTCGTGACCTCAATAGTGCAATATTTTCAGCAGCAACTTCAACTACCGATCAACGCGGAATGGGAACAACTCTGACCGCGGCTGCGCTGCTTGAATCAACTAGTGACATTGATCAACCATCGCAAATTGTGATCGCAAACGTTGGCGACTCGCGCACATATCTCTTACGCTCTGGAGAATTACGGCAGCTGAGTGTTGATCACTCATATGTACAAGAGCTCGTCACAGAGGGTCTTTTGACTATTGATGAAGCGCGTACGCATCCGCGTCGCAATATCGTTACACGCGCACTCGGCATTGACTCACAAGTATCGGTCGACACGTGGACAATACCGATGTTTGAAGGTGATCGCTTCATGTTGTGTAGCGATGGACTTGTGGACGAAGTGCCGCTAGCCGAGATCACCGAATTGATGCTCGAGCACAATACGCCACAACAGGTTGCCGAGCGATTGGTGACTGCCGCTAAGTGGCATGGTGGACGCGACAACATCACCGTGATTGTCATTGATGTCAACATCACCGCCGTTGCATCAGAAGCAATTACTGATCCGAATATCTCGCCAGTAATTACTTCCGAAAGCACCCCGTCAATCAAGAAACGTGTTCTTGCGCTAGTCGTTGTAGTGACGCTGTGTGTTGGTGGGTTTATTGCGTTTCGACAACAACGCAGCGGTTATTTTGTAGCGTTCACCAACTCTTCGTCGTCGGCAACAATTGCCATATATAAGGGTCAGCCCAGTGGACTGCTGTGGATTAAACCAACCGTTGTTGAGGTTTCAACCACTAAACGAAATTTGATGCCGTCGGAATTTCAGCGCGAAATTGACAGAGTGCAACAATTTGATTCGATAGACAAAGCTCGCTCATATCTCAAAATATTCAGCGCGGTACTAAAGGCCAGGGGTTAAGAGACATGGTTGATAAACGTGGTTAGCAATATGCCGGTAGTCAATGACCGGTACCGCGTCGAGCGCAGCGTTGGTCGCGGCGGTATGGCAGAGGTGTTTTTGGCACATGACCTACTCCTTGATCGTCCTGTTGCGCTCAAGGTGTTGTTTCCTGAATATGCAAACGATCCAAACTTTGTGGAGCGTTTTCGTCGAGAAGCTCAATCTGCTGCAGGTCTTACTCATCCAAATATCGTTGCTGTGTATGACTGGGGCAAAGTCAACAACACCTACTTCATTGCGATGGAATATGTGCAAGGGCGTACACTCGCGAGCATCTTGAAGGAAAAATTGCGCCTAACCGCGCGACAAGCTTGCGATGTGGCGGTTGATGTTGCAAGTGCCTTGGGTTTTGCGCACGAGAACAGCGTTGTGCATCGGGATATCAAACCGGGAAACATTTTGATTGGTTCTACCGGACAAATAAAGGTTGCCGATTTTGGTATTGCTCGAGCACTCGGGTCTGCAGTGGAAGACGGCTTGACGCAAACCGGATCGGTCATGGGTACAGCGACATACCTCTCTCCCGAACAGGCGCAGGGGTCACAGCCAGATCCACGGAGCGATATTTATTCGCTTGGCGTGATGATGTATGAAATGGTTGCGGGGCGTGCACCATTCATTGGCGACAATGCTGTTGGTGTTGCCTACCAGCAAGTGCACGGCGTGCCGCCGGCAATGAGCGAATTCGTCGCCGATGTCCCCCGAGAGTTTGAAGCAATCGTTGCGAAATGTATGGCCAAATCGGCAGAGCGGCGTTATGTCAACGCAGGTGCGTTGCGCGATGACTTACGCAGATTTAGTGCCGGTGAGGATGTTGTTGCACTGACCGATGTTCGTGGACGAAAGACACAATCTCAGGCAACTGAAACCATGGCGATTCCTGTCATCACTAAAAACAAAGATGCAAATATCGACAAGAACGACAGTGTCGAATACGAGGATTTGTACGATGACATCGCTCCTCGGCGAGCAGCCTCATATTTGTTTGGCGCAGTGTTCACCGCCATTGTCTTGCTGGCGGCCGGAGTTTTTATCTATAGAACAGTCGATCGCGGGTCGGCAACTGCGCTCACGATTCCAGATGTTACAAACCGCACCCAAGCCGAAGCGAGCCAATTGCTGCTGGATATGGGGCTCACTCCAATTCCTAATGCAGTGATCAATGATGCCGTAGGTGATGACATTGTTTATGCACAAGACCCGCCAGCAACCGCCACTGGTAATCAGGGCGATGTGGTCACCATCACATACAACCCTGCGCGACAACTACAGACAGTTCCGCCTATTCAGGGTCTGTCTGTGGAGAATGCAACACAGTTACTTGCCCCGCTTGGTTTGCAATTGGTGATTCTTGAAGTTCGAAATGACCCGCTTGTGCCTCTCAATCAGATCATTACCCAAGAACCACTAGCCAATGAACAGGTTCGCTCTGGGTCTGCGGTTTCCGTAGTTGTCTCTGGTGGCACCGGAGGAAGCAATATTCCAAATATTGAAGGACAAGTTTCATCAGCTGCCGAACAGTTGCTTAAAAGTTCGCCGTATAACTTCGTTGTCACCATCACTGCCGAACCGAGCGCAACAGTAGAAAAGGGTCGAGCAGTTCGCACCGACCCAGCCATTGGTACGCCGCTTCCCGCTGGTTCGCCCATCGTGCTTATTGTTTCGAGTGGATCGCCAACAGTTGTGGTTCCCGACGTGACAGGAAAAACTGAGGCCGAAGCACAAACCGCAATCAATGCAGCTGGACTGATTACCGAAATTGGATACAAAAATGTGGCTGTTGGTGATGCGAATGATGGTCGTGTTGTTTCTCAGAGTCGCGACCCACAATCCGCGGTTGCCCCTGGCACCAAGATCACACTTGTTATCGGAAAATCAACAACACCGTAATTTCAACTCAACTTCGCCTAATTTTTTGAGCGTTTTGCCTTTTCAACAAACACTTTGAGCAAGTCGTGACCCAGTGTTGTCAAAATACTTTCTGGGTGAAATTGCACGCCTTCAACATCGAGAG
>JBIIAC010000039.1:0-9489 GCA_044240045.1 Ilumatobacteraceae bacterium | reverse complement strand
CATCATCAGCGAAAAAAATCGCCAGACTTGCCGAAAAAGGCAAAGGGAAGAAAATCCGCTTTCAGGGCGGCTCATTGTTTCCCGCTGTCATTCTGGTCGTCTGCGTGCTTGGTGTTTCGCTCATTGCGTACGCGCGACAGAGCCAGCCGACTGTCGATGCAACCGCCGCAGCCAATCAGGAGTATTTCACCAGCTTCGGTGTGTACAAGTGTGATTCCTTTTTAACGGGCTTTCCTGGTGCCGCAACCGACCCAGCAACGGTTTCGCCAGACGCATACATCAAAGCCGACGGCATCTTTGGATGGAAACCTCAGGTGCTCGCAGGATTACGTACTGCCAAGCTCAAGACGTTCTTTGACCTGTATGGCATCACAGTGGATGACAAGTCGATCACGTTTCCCTCAACCATTAATGGCGGTGAGACGATTACTGAAACCGACACAAAGTGCAAAGATGCAAACGGTGTCGAAAAGGATGCGACTCTACGAGTTTTGGTATGGGACGATTATCGCAACGCTGCCGACAGCAAAATCTCGATTGCAAGTTTTGATGGAGTACGACTCACAGGTGACGGAATGGCCATTGCACTTGCGTTTACCGCTGAAGGTGTAGAAGTTCCGCAACCTGACTCTTCTGCTCTTGAAACTCTTGCCTTCCAACCTCAAGAGTAGGTAGACATGATGCACGCAGTCGTGCTTGTTGGAGGGTTTGGAACAAGACTTCGACCGCTGACTTACAGCATTCCAAAACCTCTCTTGCCGGTAGCGCACACCTCGATGCTTGAGCGATTGATGAACTCGCTTGCTCTCGGTGGCGTGACCCATGCAGTATTGGCACTCGGTTTTAAACCCGAGCCGTTCATGGCGGCTTTCCCAAATGACATGTGTGGATCAGTGCAACTTTCATATGCTGTCGAAGACACTCCACTCGATACTGCTGGAGCAATTGGATTCGCAGCGCGATCAGCAGGAATAAACGAAACATTTGTGGTCGCAAACGGAGACGTGCTCACCGATCTGGACATCGCATCGTTGATTACGTTCCACCGACAACATGGCGCGGAAGGAACAATTTCGCTCACGCCTGTGAGCGACCCGTCGCAATACGGAATTGTTGAAATCGATGCAAGCGGGCGTGTCGAGCGCTTTGTCGAGAAGCCACAGCCGGGAACGACGACAAGCAACTTTGCGAGCGCAGGGACCTATGTCTTTGAGCCTTCAGTATTGGCGCGTATGCCGGGCGACCAAAAACTCTCAATAGAGCGGGTTGTATTTCCTCAAATGGTGGCCGAAAAGTCCTTGTTCGCAATGTCGTCTGATGATTACTGGATCGATGCGGGAAGGCCTGACACATTTATCTCTGCAAATGTACACGTATCGAAACGTGCTGCAAAAGTGACTGATGCGCCGATCCATCCGACAGCAACAGTGGCTGCAACTGCCGTGATTCTTGACAGTGTGGTTGGCGAAAATGTAACCGTTCTAGATGGAGCTCGCATTCAGCATTCAGTGTTGCTACCGGGAGCCCGTGTCGGCCAGGGTGCGGTCGTGATTGACTCACTGGTGATGGGAAATCTTGGTGCCAATTCTCAAGTAACCGGCTCAATAATCGGGTCTACTGGTGTTGTGGATCAGAACGAAGTGTGCGACAACGCTGCGGTTCCAGCAAACGATCCAGCGCAAAAGTCAGAGAATTCACCGAAAAAATCTTCGGAGTAGAAAGCAAAATGGCTGTCACCCGAAAGTCGAAAGTATTCGTCTGCGGAGGTGCAGGGTTTATTGGGTCACATCTCGTAGAACGACTTCTTGCTGACGGACATACCGTCGACGTTGTTGATGATTTGTCAACTGGTTCGCTTGCCAATCTGTCGGTTGCGCGCACACTTGGTGGAGCACTCAAATTTCATCATCTCGATATATCGACAGTTGAATTTGCTGAGCTTGTTGGATTGCGCCAACCCGATGTGATATTCCACATGGCCCTCTTGCCCCCGAGCGCAACCGAGTCGGCATCTGTTCTACGCGCCGCTCCAATGCTGCTCTCGGTTCTTGAAGCAGCGCGGAGGCATCGTGTGACAAAAGTTGTCGCATGTTTGCCTGCAGTGCTTGTGTACGGCGAAGTGCCAGCAAAGTATTTGCCTGTAAAAGAAGGACGCAAAGCCGATGCGATTGGCGTACCGCACGTAATGGCACAGACGATTGTCGATCTCTTGGGTGTATATCGAGAAATGCACGATATTGAGTTCACGGTGTTGGCAATGACCAATGTGTATGGGCTGCGCCAACGGCCGGAGGATGGAGTCGTTGCTGCATTTGCCTCCGGGGTGATTCGCAATCAAGATCCCGAGATTTATGGCAATGGAAAACAGACGCGTGACTTTTTGTATATAGATGATGCTGTTGACGTGTTGGTTCGCACGATTGCTAAGGGTGGTGGTCTTGTGCTTAATGCAGGCACTGGCGTGCAAACAACAATTGAAGAACTGTGGAAAATGCTCGGTGCGGGTAGTGCGCTGCGCGCGAAGAAACTGCCCACACGACCGGGGGATGTGCAGCGGTTGGCTGTATCTACCGTTCGCACCCGAATTCAGTTGGGGTGGTCGTCATGGACGAGCGTTACTGACGGTTTGGAATCTATTCGCGAAAGTTTTACGCGCTAGTTATCTAAACAAGTCTTCTTGAGCGGGTCGAACGATCTCGCTCATTGCCGAGTCTCGCAACCATGTTGGGTCGACGCCACGAATAACAGCAACTGGAATGCCAGAGGTTTTGCCCATCACTAGCTCGCCCGTGCTTGCGAGTTCGTCGGCTACACAAACTTCGGTTACGTGCATGATGCGACCGAGTGCATCTGGTGTGCCGCGCAGGTCAACTACACCTGCAATTCCTGCGACACCGATTGCAACATCGGTGAGACCGTTTCGCCACGGACGACCAAAGGTGTCGCTGACAATGATGCCGACTTCGACACCCAGTTTGGCTTTGATGATGTCGCGGATGCGCCGGGCGGAGCGATCGCTATCAAGTGGCAACAGAGCTGCATAACCACGTTCGACGTTTGATAAATCGATTCCGCTATTGGCGCAGATAAAGCCATGCTTGGTTTCAGTAATAATCAAATCACCTCGTCGACGCACGATGCGGACGGCTTCGTCTTCGACTAGTTGTTTGTGGCTGACGGGATCATCTGGATCAATTGCAACGAGACGTCCTTCGGCCTTCGAAACAATTTTTTGTGTTACAACGAGTACATCGCCGTCGAGCAGTGGGCCGTTTGGTTCGGCGCGGCAGGCATCGACAATGATGTCTCCAAGCTGATCACCTGGAACTATTTCACCGATTCCTGAGACACTCCATGCAGTCAGTTTCATTTTGCGCTCTCGATCGTCGTTCGTGCCAGATGTTGGGACTTTTCTGGTGTGCTCATCACGGTATCAACTACAACACAGCGCATTCCTTCGGCCTCAACTTTGGGTGCGAGGTGGGCATCGGCGGTATCGATAATGAGCGTGCCACAAATCGGTGCGTAAAGTTTTGCGATGCCAACAACTGACGACTCGTGGCCGAGTTCTGTCATGAGTCGGTCTGCCGGACCCTTGAGTGCGGCACCTGCGATGATTGGCGAGATTGCGACGACCGATTCGCGGCGTTTTATGAGTGCGGCATCAACTCCGTGCAGTGCGCGCAATGGCGCGATTGATACGAGTGGGTTGGATGGTGCAATAACTATGGTTTGCGCGGCGGACAGAGCATCGAGCCCAAGTGCAGACGCAGCAGATGCTCCTGCGAAGCGCACAGCACTGACCGCCACAGAGTGTTGATGTTTGACAAAATATTCCTGAAATGTAATTTCGGTTCCCTGTGACCCGGCTGCACAATCATTGGCAAGCGTGACGAATGTAGAAACCCGATCGTTGGACATAGGTACAAGGTGCACATCTACGCCAAAACTTTGACTGATCTCGGATGTGACCTGTGCGAGTGTTGCGCCTTCTTGAAGGCGTGCAGTGCGATAAAAGTGTGTTGCTAAATCTTTGTCGCCCAAGTTGAACCATGTTGGAGCTGCCGATGAGTTCTGTGGACGCACGTCGATGAAACGACCGAGTGCGGACATTGCGGTCCACGATTCATTTTCGAGTCCCCATCCGCGCACTGGATCAATTGCATTTGCGAGTGTGTACGTGACGGTGTCGAGATCTGGAGAAATAGAGAGGCCATGCAAAACTGTGTCGTCACCAGTGTTGACAATTGCAGTGATGTCGTGAGCGGGCACAACCTGTACGAGGCCACGAAGAAATCGAGCGGCTCCAACGCCGCCTGCGAGTACACAGATCACGCAGTTGAGCGTAACTATCTTGCATGGGCTATTGATGACCAAGGGCAACTGATAGATTTGGAGCCGTTATGCGCAAAGCCTTTATCACCGGTATCACTGGACAAGACGGACGTCACCTTGCAGAGTTCTTGCAAACCAAGGGGTACAAGGTCTTCGGAATGATGAAGGGTCAGCACAACCCACGTGCAGAGCTTTTGCGCGACGAATTTCCAGATGTAGAAGTAGTGCCTGGAGATCTCACTGACCTCACAAGCCTCGTGACCGCGCTTGAGTATGCGCAGCCTGACGAGTTTTACAATCTTGGAGCAATCTCGTTTGTGGCAATGTCGTTCAACCAAGCCGAATTAACCGCCAACGTAACTGGTCTCGGAGTACTACGCGCTCTAGAGGCTGTCCGTATGGTGGGTGGCGCACAAAATAATCCAATTCGTTTTTATCAGGCGTCTTCTTCTGAAATGTTTGGCAAAGTACGCCAGACTCCGCAAACCGAATTAACACCTTTTCATCCACGCTCGCCATATGGCGTAGCCAAAGTATTCGGTCATGACATCACGGTTAACTATCGCGAGAGTTACGGCATGTATGCGTGCTCTGGGATTTTGTTTAATCACGAAGGTCCGCGACGTGGGCTCGAGTTTGTGACTCGCAAGATCACAAACACCGCTGCTCGAATCAAGCTTGGTATTGATAAGGAGCTCGTACTTGGCAATACCGATGCGAAGCGCGATTGGGGATATGCCGGCGACTATGTGAAGGCCATGTGGATGATGTTGCAGCAGGACGCACCGGATGACTACGTGATTGCAACTGGCGAGACGCATAGCGTCGACGAATTCTTGACGCTTGCATTTGAGAAAGCCGGTCTTGGAGATTTCCGTAAGTATGTAAAGCAGGATCCGAAGTTTTTCCGACCTGCGGAAGTCGATCTTTTGATCGGTGACCCATCAAAGGCAGAAAAGAAGTTGGGATGGAAACGCGAAGTTGGATTTGATCAGTTAGTTGACATGATGGTGCAACATGACATTGCCTACGAAACGAATCGTCTTAAGAAAATTTAAGCATTCGGCTGCGTAACGCAAGCATAAAACTGATGAGCGCAACGATTGAACTGCCAACGAGGGCTATTTCAACTCGCAGGTAAAGATCGTTGCTAGACCATGCTGCGAGTGCAACAAAACTTGCAAACCCAATGGCCCAGCCCATGCCGGCTAGTGCGTGACCGCGAAGGGCGATAGTTGCCTGAGCGAATGCGACTGCCACCATGTATAGCGCGCTGGAAAGCGCAAGCAAGGTGAGAGTTCGGCGGTCAATTCCACCGTCATAGACAAGCTCGAGAACGGCTGGTCCGACTGCAAAAGCTCCGATTGTGCCAACAACGCCCACGCCCACAACGAGCACGAGAAGTTTTTGTAAGGCACTTCGAAATTCGTCAAGATGTCCCTGTGCGGCCAGGCGCGCCAAGCGTGGCAACAGGGCTGCTTGTACTGCTTGAAACAAAAAGAGTGGGATGCGAGCAAAAATTACTGCATTTCCAAATTGGGTGATCTGCTCTGGTTTGGCGTTTGTGCCCAGGATGTCGACGGTGATTGGTCCGGCATTGACGAGCGCCGCAGCAAACAATGAACCCAGCAACAGCCAACCAAGATTCGGTGTCACTTCGGACCACGGCGCTGGTGGTCCACTGTCGGTGCGCAGTTTTCCAAAGAGGCCAACGCCAATAACTCCCACAAGTGGAGACAACGCAATCATGAGTGCAAACGCTCCGACGCTGTTCACTCCCAGCGCCCAGAGCACTGCCACTCCAATCACGCGGGCAGCACCGTCTGCACCGATGATGATGCCGTATGAACCAAAGCGTTGTGATCCAGAACAGATGCCTCGTGCTAGATGCATAGGTGCGTATGACACAAGGGTGAGCACAAGACACACCACGACACTGCTGTATCCGTCGAACAAATGCGTTGTGAGATATGGGGAAGAGATAGCGATGATCACGGCAAGAATGAGGAGCATGGTGACAGCAAGTGGAATCATGCGTCGAACGACTGGGCGTCCACCTTGGTGGAGCGCACGCCTATGCGAAAGAGCTCTTCCTACTTCTTGCTCAATTGGCAGAAAGAATCCGGGCGCGAGAGAGAATGCGATGAACCACATGGCGACAATTGGCTTGAAGCCATCTTGCCCCAGTGCTTGTTGACCAATTTTAAAAAATACGAATGCGGATATACCCGCGATAAACAGTCCAATGCCGACTGTCAGCGTTCCTTCGGGGAGTGGGGTCCTTGCGCTACTAGTCGGCTGTGAAGCCGACTCAAGCGATAGCGGCTGTGAAGCCGAATGAGGTGATGTTGGTTCGTTGTGAGACAAGCAAGCCGATGTTACTTGCTGGCCTGAGCGTCGCGGCGTGAGTCGATGAGCGAGGTGAGGACCATCGCGACGTTACTCACCGTCGTTTCAACTTGTTTGACGACAAATGCTTTGGCATGTGGAAATTCTTTGTCAATTCCCTCGGTGAATTCTCGCCGCCGAACTTGCGCTTTTTGAAAGGCGAGAATTCCAATGCCGACAGAGGTGTAGGCCAAGTCCATTGCTTTCATTTTCAAACAATCAAAGTCAATATTTTTATCTGTCACAAAAGTCCTTCGAGGTGCACAATCTGTTTTCGAGGGTATCTATGGGTGCTCGCAAAAGCAAGTATCAGTAGTGCTTTGCATGCGACCGTTATGAGCCCCTGGGGGAGCAAGGTTGTGTACAACTAAACTCTGTACATCGTGACGATTTCAACAGATTCACAAAACTCAGACGCACGTATGGCGCAGGTTCAGGCTCCGCCCGTTGTCGTGGCGGTAGTGGTTCACCAGCCATGTCCTTGGCTCGAAGAAGTTGTCGAATCACTTGCAGGTCAGGACTACCCAAACTTGCAGACACTGTTTTTTCTGACGGGAACTTCGTCTTCGTCAAGTACTGAAACTGACGTTATTCGCCACTCATTGCCAGCAGCAGTGATTCGGCAGGTTGAAGGCAACCCTGGTTATGGCCCATTAATGAACGAAGTGAGTCGGCTGGTAATAGGCGAGAGTGGATTCTTTTGCTTTATGCATGATGATGTTGCCCTTGATAGCAACGCAATCTCAAGCATGATCGAAGAAATGTTTAGGTCTAATGCTGGAGTGGTTGGGCCAAAGATCGTGATGTGGGACGATGTCTCGGTATTGCAGAGCGTGGGGCTTGGTGCTGATCGAATTGGAGACATCAGTCCGATAGCCGAACAGGGTGAAAAGGATCAAGAGCAGCACGATGCTGTGCGCGATGTGTTTCTCATTCCGTCCGCATGCATGTTGGTTCGTGCAGACTTATTTCGTGAGATCGGGGGATTTTCTCCAGATATTCCCCTGTTTGGTGAAGACTTAGATTTTTGTTGGCGCACGCATCTCAGTGGTGCGCGAGTGCTAGTGGTGCCAACCGCCCGTGCTCGGCATCGCAGAGAGATGGATGCCACGCGATCTGTTGCAACGATGAGTGCGCTCGAGGCGCGCCACCGTGTGCGAACTGTAGCTACGTTGTCGGGTCGCATTCAGCTGCCTGTTGTATTGGTGCAACTGTTGTTGATGGCGATTGCTCGTGTTGTGATCGGTGTGTTTAACGGAACATTTAGGCAGGCGCAGGCATCTTTGCGTGCGTCTATAGCTGTGATATTTGATGCAAGGTACATCATTCGACGGCGCGCACAAGTACGCCCATATCGACGGGTTCCTACTGCCGAAATTCATGATCTACAGAGTCGAGGGAGTGCTCGTTTGTGGGCCTTCATTCGAAAACGCCGATCTAGAGTTCAAGAGATTTCTGGTTTAACCACGGCGAATCTCACGAATCCAAAATCGCGCTTGGTGGGCATTACTGCGTTGGTCGTGTTCGCGCTCATGGTCATTGGTAGCCGAGGATTAATTGGCGAAGGTGTTGCGTCAGTCGGTGAATTTTTGCCAATTCGTAGCGCATCAGAATCACCGAGAGCATTGATCTCGTCTACGGCAAGTGGCTGGTGGCAGGCTGGCTTCGGTCAGGCAAGCGCAAACCCAACCGGCATCGTGTTACTCGCAATCGCCGGAGTGGGTGTGTTGGGACGACTCGGAGCATTGCAAATACTTGCAGTGATCGGCGCATTGTTTGCTGGCTGTGTGGGTATGTGGCAGATAGCAAATGGATTCTTTAGTTCCCGCGCTCGCATAGTCGGACTTGTGGTCTATGCGGCAGTGCCCGTGCCTTACGTGGCGATTGGACAAGGTCGAATTGGGGTCTTGACGTGTTACGCGGCGTTGCCATGGATGTTGTGCTTCTTTGTGCGTGCCAGTCAGCGCCCAACTGGTGCACGCAAAACTCAGGTGTGGGCGTTGACGGTTTTGTTCGGTGCAGTTGTCGCAGCATTCGTGCCAGTGTTTTTGATACTTGTGTTGTTTGCGAGCGCAGCATGGATGACAGCAGACCTGTTGTCGCGTGTTCGATGGCAGGCCGTTGCTTCTGTATTGCAATTGATGTGTGTGCTCGCAATAGGAATCATTGTTCTCAATTTTCCTTGGTCTGGCAGATTTATCGCCGCAGATTGGTGGCAGCAGATAATTGGAGTGCAATCAGTGCGAGTGGGGAATATTGGGCTTGCAACTCTTGCTCGCATGGATGGTGGCGTGATGGCAATCTCGGTACTCGCACTTGGTTTATACGTGCCCGTGATCGTTGGTTTGCTCATTGTGCGGGGCGACAAATTGGTGTGGGCTGCACGCGCTGCGACGCTCGTACTTTTCGCCATGATCACTATCGCATTGGCGGACGCAGGTTACATACACTTCGCACTGCCCGAATTTGGAATTCTTTTTGTGATGGTGGCGTGTGGTTTGTCCTTGGCTGCCGCGACCATGGCGAGCTTTATTTTTGATGATCAAACTGTTAGTGCCTATCGATGGTGGAAGCCACTTGCGAGCGTTGCACTTGTATCCATTGTGATTGGTGGTCTACCTTCAATTGCACTTTCTGCGAATGGCCGATGGGGTCAACCAAAAGTTTCTCTTGCTCAGCTGCTGACGCAACTGCCAACTGACCCTGCTTCCGGCGATTACAACGTCGTATACGTAGGCCGTAGTGATGTGTTGCCACTTCCGGCAA
>JBIIAC010000038.1:0-9558 GCA_044240045.1 Ilumatobacteraceae bacterium | reverse complement strand
CCAGTCTAGAGATCGGGCAGAATAGAAGGGTGACAACATTTAAAGAACGGATTAAGACCGATATCAGCGAGGCAATGAAGGCGCGCGACGAATTGAGACTTTCGACACTGCGCATGGTGTTGTCGGCGATTCAAAATGCTGAGGTGGCTGGTGACGAGGCAATTGTGTTGAGCGATGATCAAGCAATTGCGGTTTTACGCGCTGAAGCAAAAAAGCGTGCTGAAAGTGCGCAGATCTATGCAGACGCTGGTCGTACCGATGCGGCAACAAAAGAGCGTGCGGAATGCGCAGTGATCGAGGCGTACTTACCGGCCGCAATGTCGGATGATGATGTGGCGAAGATTGTTGCCGAAGAAGTCGCCAATGCTGCAGCCGCTGGCGCCACAGGCGGCAAAGCTATGGGTGCAGTAGTGAAAGCGGTACGTGAACGCGTGGGTGCGGGTGCTGATGGCCAAAAAATCGCTGGCCTTGTTAAATCGGCACTCGGTTCTTGAGACGACTCTGTAGCTAATGGATTTAACTCAACAGATCAGTGAAAGCCACACCGGCAAGAAGGGAATAATTCTTCTTGCGACTCTCGGCGAGCGACAAACAATTCGTTATGTACTAGAAGAAGTTGCAGAAAGTATTCGCACGCTTGCGGCATCACAACATCAACTTGATGTGCTGATAGTCGATGATTCGCGAGATACAGAATTCAACGAGCATGTGGCCCAAGTTTTCGAGGCTCTTGGTATTCGTGGAAAAGTCATTGATGGTCCACATCGAGGACTCGGTGCTGCAATTTTGCACGGCTTTGATGCCGCGCTTCAAGATCGAGATGTCTCATATGTTGTCAACTTGGATGCTGATGGACAGCATGACGCGCGACAGATGCCAGACCTCGTGCGATCGCATTTTGTAACGCAGAGCTTGATCACGATCGGTTCGCGATGGACAAATGGCGGATCGGCTCCTGGATTGACGTGGAAGCGAATGATCCTTTCTCGTGTTTCGGCGATCATGTTGCATCGCGTAGGTGTTCCATCAGCGATCAAAGACCCAACAACAAGTTTTCGCGTTTACAGCAGACAAGCCTTAGAACTGTCGTGTCGCGAAGTTATTGATTTCAGTGGCTATGCATTCTTCGGCGGGATCATTGCAGTCGCGGCAAGTCAAGGTCTCAAAATCTCGGAAGTTCCAATTCACTTTCGCCCACGCTGGGCTGGAGAATCAAAAATGCAATTGTCTCGCATCGCAGAGACAGCCGGTCAGTTGTGGTCGATTTCGTCGCGTGCTGAAATGTTGCGCCGCCGTCGATCAATCGCCTTGAAGTTCGGTGGAAGTGGACATACCGACGCATCCGGAGTGGTGAAAGATCATGATGTGATGGTTTGTGCTGAGGCAAAAACGGCAAAACACTTGGTCACGCACCTCGAAAGTTATTTGACAGGAGACGTGCTCGATGTGGGCGCAGGATCTGGATCATTTAGTGGTCACATCGCAGAAGTCGCGCACGAATTGACCTGTATCGAACCCGTAGAGACTTATTTTGCTGAACTCAAACAGAAAATTTCTGGACTCTCTAATGCCCAAGTTTTCTTCGGAACCCTCCAAGATTTTTCTCAGCAACATGACACCGCAGTGGCTACAAAAAAATATGATGCTGTCTTTTATGCGCATGTTGTCGAGCACATCCATGGTGATGTTGAAGAGTTGGTGCGGGCACGCGAGCAGTTAAAGCAGGACGGTCGAGCGATCGTCGTGGTGCCAAGTTTGCCTCGGTTGTATGGTTCGGTTGATTCGTTGTCTGGTCACTTCCGACGCTTCACTCGACGCGAATTGATTGCGGTGGCAAATGCAGCCGGCTTCGAAGTTGAGTCCATTCGTTACTTCAATCCGCTCGCGATCCTGCCGTATTGGTTGTTGTATCGAGTGGTTGGCGTCAAATCGGTGGGCTCTGGACAGCTTGGTTTTTATGACCGTGCGATCGTGCCGTTGGCCTACAAAATCATCGGTCTTTTTGGTGGCAAAATTCCAGGCATCAACCTGATTGCGATTCTCAAATAACCTGAATAATCCAGTGCCCTCGGCATGACCCAGTGCCCTCGGCATGAATCGAACATGCGACCTGCGGTTCCGGAAACCGACGCTCTATCCACTGAGCTACGAGGGCAATTGCACATATCGTAGTGTTGGTAAATGAGTGACCTTTCGCCTTGCCCGAAATGTGCCTGCGCTTATACATATGAGTTAAGCGAATTACTCGCGTGCCCAGAATGCGGGCATGAGTGGGCGGTCATTTCGGCTGATCAAGATTCACCTGAGGTGGCGAGTGATGAACTTTCAGTCATCAAGGACACTGCGGGCAACATCTTGCAAGACGGGGACACAGTCACTGTGGTTAAAGATCTCAAGGTGAAGGGCAGACCAGTATCGATCAAGGTGGGCACCAAGGTACGAAATATTCGCTTGGTGCGAGACAACGGCGATCACGATATTGACTGCAAAGTAGATGGGTTTGGAGCGATGTACCTGAAATCGAGCGTGGTTCGAAAGGTATAGGGCAAGAGACCCTCGGGTCGGCAACAATAGAAGGACTATGGCCGATCCGATAATCACCATCGCGCAGCGGCTGAAGCCGACGTTTGCGCGCATCGGTGGTATTTCGGAAGCCGATGCTGATGCGGTCGTTCGTAGAAGTGATCGAGCTGATGCTCAAGTCAACGGGTCGTTGGCTCTTGCAAAGCAATTGGGAAAGACACCGCGAGAAATTGCACAACTCGTACTCGACGATGCTGACTTGTCAAGTGTGTGCAGCAGTGTCGAGATAGCGGGGCCGGGTTTTATCAACATCACATTTGCGCCCGAGTTTTTAGCATCCGAACTCGCCCGTGCAGCAGCCGATCCACGACTTGGGGTTTCGAGCTCCGCTGAAACACAAACTGTGGTCATCGACTATTCGGCGCCAAATGTGGCCAAAGAAATGCACGTTGGGCACTTGCGTTCGACAGTGATCGGCGACGCGCTTGTTCGCATGCTTGAGTTTGTTGGGCACACAGTTATTCGTGAGAATCACATCGGTGACTGGGGTACACCGTTTGGCATGCTCATTGAACATTTGATTGACCTCGGCGAAGCTGAAGCTGCAAATGAACTTTCGGTTGGCGATCTTGATTCTTTTTACAAACAGGCCCGTGCCAAGTTTGAGGCAGACGAAACATTTAAGGAACGCGCGCGTGCACGGGTAGTCCTGTTGCAGGGCGGTGACGCAGAGACATTGCGCATGTGGAAGTTGCTAGTTGGCGAGAGCACACGCTATTTCGATCGCGTGTATCGAACTTTGGATGTGAAGCTGACTGCAAACGACATCATGGGTGAGAGTGCATACAACAATCTGTTACCAGAAGTTGTTGAGCGCCTAAACAAAGCAAAGATGCTCGTGACAAGCGATGGAGCAGAAGTTGTGTTTGTCGACGGTTTCGTTAATCGAGACAACGAACCGCTGCCGCTCATCATTCGTAAAACGGATGGCGGTTACAACTATGCAACAAGTGACTTGGCATGTGTTATAGATCGAGTCGAGCGAATCGGCGCAACAGTTATTTTGTATGTAGTTGGCGCACCGCAAGCACAACATCTTGAAATGGTCGGAGTTGTATCTCGCAAAGCCGGATGGGTGCCAGAAACGACGCAGATGGTGCACGTTGCGTTTGGCAATGTGCTTGGTGCTGACCGCAAGATTTTGAAGAGTCGTAGTGGGGAAGTCGTCAAGCTTGATGCCTTGCTCACCGAATCGGTGGAGCGGGCTCGCGATGCCGTGCGTGAAAAAAATCCGGATTGGACTGTTGAACAACAAAATTCAATCGCCCAGAAGGTTGGCATTGGCGCAGTGAAGTACGCCGACCTTTCAACTGATCGCATCAAGGATTATGTATTTGACTGGGAGCGAATGCTTTCGTTTGATGGCAATACATCGCCGTATTTGCAGTATGCACATGCTCGTATTTGCAGTATTTTCCGCAAGGCTGACGTAGATCGTGCAAGTGTCCGAGGTGTGACACCAATTGTGGAACATGAAGCGGAGCGCGCACTCGTGCTGCGCTTGTTGCAGTTCGATACCGCGGTGTGGGACACGCTCGATAAATACAGTCCGCACCGGTTGTGCACTTATTTGTATGATTTGGCCAGTGAATTCAGCGCCTTTTACGAGCATTGCCCAGTTCTACGTGCTTCCAATGACGAACAACGTACGAGCAGACTTGCTCTCTGCGATTTTACGGCACGCGTGATGTCGCAAGGTCTTGCATTGTTGGGCATCGAGACGCCGGAGCAAATGTGACCGCAGTTGCCAAGCACCTCTTGCCCGATAACTCGGTGATTGCTAGCGGTGGACAGTTGAGTATCGGTGGATGCGCACTGACGGATGTCGCCGCAGAGTTTGGAACACCAGTATTTGTGTACGACGAAGAGCATTTGCGCGCTCGTTGCCGCGAAGCGGTGGCAGCGTTTGGCCGCGAGCGAGTGGTGTACGCAACGAAGGCCTTTTTGTGCACTTCTATGGCGCGTCTCGCATATGAAGAGGGTTTGTTGCTCGATGTTGCAACAGGTGGAGAATTGTTCGTGGCGCTCAATGCAGGAGTACCAGCTAGCCACTGTGTGATGCATGGAAATAACAAGAGTGAAGATGAATTACGTACCGCTATTACTGCGGGCGTGAGACACATTGTTGTAGACAATTTTGACGAACTCGATCGCCTTGATGCCTTGCATGAGCAAGGTCTGCCAGTACCGTGTGTTCAGTTGCGTATTACTCCTGGCGTGTATGTGCACACACACGAATTTGTATCGACTGGGCAGGACGACTCGAAGTTTGGTTTTAATCTTGGCAATGGCGACGCCCGCAAAGCGGCTCAACGTGCGAAGGAGTCATCGTCTGTGCAGCTCGTTGGCATTCATTGTCACATTGGATCAAATGTGTTCGCTGCGGAAAACTTTACGCTTGCGTCAAAAATCATGGTTGATCTGGCAAATGAACTTGGCGTAGACGAAGTCACGCTGGGCGGTGGTCTTGGAGTTGCCTATGTTGCATCTGAGATTGCACCAACTATTACCGAATGGGCTGGCCACTTGCACAGCGCAACCGCACACCTGAATAAAGGCATCACCGTGTTTGTCGAGCCAGGCAGGTCGATAGTTGCTTCTTCTGCTGTCACGTTGTATTCGGTTGGCACAATCAAAAACATTCCTGGTGTGCGCACGTATGTTGCAGTCGATGGTGGCATGAGCGACAATCCACGACCTGTGATGTATGGAAGTGGTTACGAAGCATTTTTACCATCACGAGCAAACGCTGATCGCACCGAAATCGTGCGACTAGTGGGCAAACATTGTGAGAGCGGCGACGTGCTGATCAACGAGGCCCATGTGCCGGCAGGGCTCAAGATCGGTGATGTTCTGGCAACACCGGTGACAGGTGCATATGGCCACTCGATGGCTTCCAACTACAACAAAGTGACTCGACCTCCAGTGGTGTTCGTGAGCAATGGCAATGCGCGCCTTGTTGTACGCCGTGAAACCAACGAGGATCTGACCAGGCTCGATATTCGCTAGATATTCGCGGGAAATCAAGCTGCTTCAGCCAATAGCGTGAAGGTATGGCTTCAACACAAGTACGAATCGGTGTTATTGGTCATGGCACCGTGGGCGCTGCATTTGTGCGACTCGTTAAGCAACAAGCTTCCGCTATTGCCTCGCGCAGTGGGGTAAAACTCGAGATCGCCCGAGTTGCCGTGCGCAACATTGATGCGCATAGAGATTCTCTTGCTGCCGAAGTACTGACAACCGATGCCGAGTTTTTGGTTAATGACCCAACAGTTGATCTTGTAGTCGAAGTGATGGGCGGCATCGATCAGGCTCGCGGTTTGATCTTGAAGGCATTGGCAAATGGCAAACCAGTCGTGACCGCCAACAAAGCATTGATTGCGACACATGGTGCCGAGTTGTTTGCTGCGGCCGATAATGCGGGTATCGATCTTTTATTCGAGGCAGCAGTTTGCGGTGGTATTCCGCTTATTCGCCCATTGCGTGAAAGTTTGCGTGGCGAACCAATTAAGCGTGTGCTTGGCATCGTTAATGGAACAACAAATTACATTCTCACCAAGATGAGTGAGGACGGTGCGAGCTATGCAGAGGCTTTGGCGGGAGCGCAGAAGCTTGGTTATGCAGAAGCCGATCCAACTGCAGACGTTGAAGGCTTGGATGCCGCCGCAAAAATTTCGATTATTGCGAGTATCGCATTTGGTTGCAACGTTGTTGCGAGCGACGTGTACAGCGAAGGCATCACCAAGATCACTGCGGCAGATATTGCGATTGCAAAGCGCTTGGGTTATGCCGTCAAGTTGTTGGGCATTACTGAAATGAATAATGCAACAGGAGCAGTGTCGGTGCGCGTGCACCCTGCAATGGTCTCGATGCAACATCCACTCGCATCTGTTCGCGAAGCGTTTAATGCGGTGGTAGTTGACGGCGAAGCATCGGGTTCGCTCATGTTCTACGGTCGGGGAGCCGGCGGAGATCCAACTGCGTCTTCGATCCTTGGAGACGTCATTGATGCTGCAATCAATCTCAACAAAGGTGCACACGCAACGCTTGGTGTGTTGAGTGCACCAAAATTGCAACCGATGTCAGATACAACCTGCGAATATTTGCTGCCTCTTGAAGTGGCAGACAAGCCAGGCGTGTTGCACGCAGTCACTGGAATTTTTGCGCGAAACGAAGTGAGCATTCGTGCAGCCGAACAAGACGGAATTGGCGACGGCGCGCGCCTTGTGTTTTTGACGCACCAAGCGAACGAGGCATCAATGCAGTCGTGTATTGCTGAATTGAAGAAGCTCGATGTAGTCACGCATGTGGGTGGCCTCCTGCGGGTCGTTGCCGACTAAAATATTTTTTCGTATGCGCTACATCTCCACACGCGGTCGTGCCCCAGAATTAGGTTTTTGTGACGCACTTCTGGCTGGTCTAGCTACCGATGGTGGACTGTATGTGCCACAAACTTGGCCGAGTGTGAGCGCACCAACCACTGGTAGTTATGCAGACCGTGCGGCCGCAATCATGCAGCCATTTATTGGCAGCGAGATTGATGCAGCCACGATGGTGCGCCTGAGCCGCGAGGCGTACTCGTCTTTTAGGCATCCAGATGTAGCTCCGCTTGTACAAATTGCTCCAGAACATTACCTGCTCGAACTTTTTCATGGTCCGACCCTTGCTTTCAAAGACGTTGCCTTGCAGTTGATTGGCAGACTGTTTGACCACGTGTTGAGTCAACGCGATCAACGAGTGATGATCGTTGGCGCAACTAGTGGCGACACCGGTAGTGCGGCAATTGATGGCGTGAAGTCGTGCAAAAACGTCGACATTGTTATTTTGTATCCGCGCGGACGAGTGAGCGATGTGCAGCGTAGGCAGATGACGACCGTTGATGCACCAAATGTGCACACGGTTGCCATCGACGGCACGTTTGATGACTGCCAAGATTTGGTCAAGGCCATGTTCAACGATGCGCCGTTTCGTGATGCCAACAATTTGTCGGCAGTCAACTCAATCAATTGGGCGCGCGTCATGGCACAGACTGTCTATTACTTCACGGCGCTTCAAGCCTTGGGCCGTAGTGCATCGTTTAGCGTGCCAACCGGAAACTTTGGCAACGTGCTTGCCGGCTGGATTGCAAAACAGATGGGTGCACCAATCGAAAAACTGATTGTCGGATCAAACAGCAACGATATTTTGACACGCTTTTTTGACACACATGCAATGCAGATGACTTCTGTTGTGCCAACCCTGAGCCCAAGTATGGATATTCAGGTGTCATCAAACTTTGAGCGTTTGTTGTTCGAGATGAATGATCGCGATGGGGGAGCAACTGCTCAACAGCTCGATGCTTTTCGAGCACAAGGCAAAATGTCGGTTGAGCCTGATCAATACGCATCGTGGATTGCCCCAATGTTCCGCGCACATCGCAGTGATGATGCCGAAACATTGGAGGTGATGAAGCGAATGCACCGCGACCACGGTATGTTTGTCGATCCACATACCGCCGTTGGGATTGCTTCTGCAGAGCATTGTGCTGAGCCTGGCGTGCCTACGATTACGTTGGCTACGGCGCATCCGGCCAAGTTTCCTGATGCTGTCGCAAAGGCAACAGGAGTCGAACCTCCGCTGCCAGAACACCTCGCCGATCTCATGCAACGGACCGAGCGAATAGTTGACCTGCCTAATGATCTGCAGGCTGTAGAAGCGTTTGTTGCCGCACGCCAACGCCGCTAAAAAGTGATTGTTTAGCCACATCAACATTTCATGTTGTATTTAGTGATCCAGGGGGGCTAATCTGAATCTGGCTCGGATTCCCGAGTGAAGCCCCCGCAAACCTGCGACGTTGATTTTCGCGTGACGCATCTGCGGTCAGATGGGCAACTCACATTTGTGTGAACGCCCTTGAAAGTAGGACCAATGGCCAGTGGAGCCCTTGAAAAATCAGCATTAGAAGCCAAAGATCGCGAACAGCTGACAGCAATTGCGTCAGCACTCGGCGTGAAGTCGGCATCTCGTGCAAAAAAGTCAGAACTCATTGACATGATCCTTGAGCAAACAAAACCTGCTGCACCAACTCCGGTTGCTGCCAAGCCTGCTTCGCGCGTTGCTGCAAAGACTGCTGCTCCGGCTGCTGCTCAAGCAGCGCTTGGTGCAGATGGCGAGCCACTTGCCGACTGGGAAATTGAATTGGCCGAACACGAAGGCACTCCAGTTGCGCCAGATGCACGTCGCGCAAGTGAGCGACCAGCAGGTTCGGATCGCGGCACTGATCGAAACAGCGATCGGAATAGCGAACGTGGTCCAAATCGCAATCAAGATCGCGGCCCAAACCGCAATCCAAACAACGATCGAAATGCTGATCGTCACAATAGTTTTCAGCGCGATGGAGCCGAAGGTGGTCCAAACCGCAATCGCAACCGCAACCGTCGACGTCGTGGCAAAGGTCCACGCGATGAAGGCCCACAGGGCAGCGATCGATACGAATCATTTGAGCCAGAGGTCAGTAACGAACCAATTTCAACTGAACCAGTTTCAGTCTCTGGTTACTTGGATCTACGCGATGAGGGCTACGGCTTCTTGCGTGTCAACGGCTACTTGGCAAGTGCAGGCGATGCGTACGTCGCTGTTCGCCTGACCCGTCAATATGGTCTTCGCAAGGGTGATCATGTCACCGGTATGTGCAAGCCGGCTGGGCGCAATGAGAAGAACCCAGCAATGCTCGATGTTGCAACGATCAATGGTGTTGCTGCCGACAAGGTCAAGGCACGCCCTCGTTTCGAAGATCTCACCGCACTGTTTCCTGATTCCAAACTTGGACTCGAAAACTCTGCAGACCCAAACAACATGACCGCACGCATTATCGACTTGATCTCGCCAATCGGCAAAGGTCAACGTGGAATGATCGTGTCGCCTCCAAAGGCCGGTAAAACGACGATCATGAAAACGATCGCAACATCGATCGAACGCAATCACCCAGAAGTGAAA
>JBIIAC010000037.1:0-9576 GCA_044240045.1 Ilumatobacteraceae bacterium | reverse complement strand
CCTGTTTGGCGAAAGGTTGAGTGTGCTTTCACTTGTGGCATTAGTTGTGGCCCTTACTGGGGTGTACCTAACAATGCGAAACCCAATGAGTGAGCCAGTTAAGCAAGCCTTCCTGGCTGATTAGTTAGCGACTAATGCACTGGCAATTTTGGGCGGCAAGACCGCCCCTAACTTGGTGAGTTAAAAACTATTTGCCAGATACGGCGAGTGCGTCAAGCAAAGTATTCCAACCCAGTGTCGCGCATTTGATGCGCACCGGAAACTTAACGACACCTTGCAGTGCCTCGAGATCGCCCAAGTTGATCGATTCGTCAATCGCTGAGTTGTCGTCTTCGTCAATAGTCATCATTTGTTTGAAACGCTTAACGATTGCGCGAACCTGATCAACAGGCTTGCCTTTCACTGCGGTGGTCATCATCGAGGCTGAACTCTGACTGATTGAGCAACCCGAACCGTTGAAGCGAACATCGCTTACAAGGCCGTCTTTGACGTCAATAAATATTTGAATCTCATCGCCACACAACGGGTTGTGTCCCTCGGCGCTTACGGCTGGAGCTTCGAGCTCGCCGCGATTACGGGGCGTGCGATAGTGGTCAAGAATGATTTCTCTGTAGAGATCTTCAAGCCCGGCCATGATTTGCTCCCTCTTCTGCCTAGTTAAAAGATATCTGATGCGCTGTCGAGTGCATCGGCTAGGGCATCGACCTCTTGAGTGGTGTTGTAGAGATAAAAACTTGCGCGAATGGTGGCATTGGCTCCAAGTACACGCATGAGTGGCTTTGCGCAATGGTGTCCAGCGCGAACGCACACATTGGTCTGATCGAGAACTTGGCTGAGATCGTGCGGGTGAATACCGCGAAAGGCAAACGAAAAGGTGGCACCACGTAACTCTGGGTTTGTTGGACCATGAATTGTGATTTCATCGCCAAAACGAGAAGTCAGTGTGTTGAGGACGTATGTACTCAGTTCAATTTCGTGCTGACGAATATTGTTCATGCCTACTTCCGTCAAGAACTGGACTGCGGAGCGAAGGGCAACCACTTCTGCGATCGCCGGAGTGCCAGCCTCAAACTTTGCAGGAACTTCTGCTGTTGTAAAACCATCGAGACGCACATCGGCGATCATGTTGCCACCACCCAAATACGGAGGCATAGCTTCAAGAAGCGATTCGCGGCCCCACAGCACACCAACACCCGATGGGCCACACATTTTGTGCGAACTAAAGACTGCAAAGTCTGCGCCCCAAGCCTGCACGTCGGTTGGCTGATGCGGCACTGACTGGCACGCATCGACGATTGCAATTGCACCAGCTTTGTGAGCAGCAGTGCACAGGCGCTGCACCGGATTAATGGTGCCGAGAACGTTTGACATTGAAGTGAATGAGAAGGCTTTTACATCTTTGAGCAACTCATCGAGATTGGTGAGGTCTAGTTGGCCATCAGATGTGAGTGGAACCCAACGCAACTGAATTCGACGCTCTGCAACGAGCATGTGCCAAGGAACAATGTTGGCGTGGTGCTCCATATGTGTGAGCAATATCGCATCGCCAGTTTTGAGATTGGCTCGGCCCCACGACATGATGACCAGGTTCAGTGCCTCGGTGGCATTTTTGGTGAAGACAACTTCGTTGGCTTTTGGTGCATTAATAAATGTGGCAAGTGCGCTGCGGGTCGCTTCAAATGCATCAGTTGCTTCGGCGGCCAATTGGTATGCGCTTCGGTTGATTGGCGCATAACCGGTCTCCAAGAAATTGGAGAGAGCATCAATGACTACTTGCGGTTTTTGTGAGGTGTTAGCACTATCCAGATAGACGAGTGGTTTGTCATTGACGAGTCGATGCAAGACCGGAAAGTCTTTGCGAATTGCGGCTACATCAAAAGTCATGATCAGTGCTTATTCTTTGTACGACTCGTAGCCAGATTTTTCGAGCTCTTCTGCAATTTCCATGCCACCCGATTTGACTATTCGGCCATCGATCAGGATGTGTACGAAGTCTGGTTGCAGTTCGTCAAGTAGCCGTTGGTAGTGGGTGATCAACACGATGCCCATCTTTGGTCGTTCTTTACGTACTTCGCGAATTCCTTGGGCAACGATGCGTAATGCATCAATGTCGAGACCAGAATCGGTTTCATCCAAAATTGCAAGTTCGGGCTCAAGAATCGCCATCTGCATAATCTCGTTGCGCTTCTTTTCGCCACCCGAAAAACCTTCGTTGAGGTAACGATCGACAAATGTCGAATCCATTCCCAATCGCTTCATCCACGACATTGCGGAAAGTCGTAGTTCGAGAACCGACAAGTCGATACCCTTTCGAGCGGAGAGTGCTTGACGCAAAAATTGGATGACAGACACTCCAGCAATTTCTTGTGGATATTGAAAACCTAAAAAGATGCCGGCTTTGGCTCGAGCATCGGTGGGCCATTGGCTGATGTCATCACCTTTGTAAAACACGCGACCCGAAACAACTTGGTATTCGGGCGAGGCGAGAAGTGTGTTTGCGAGAGTGGATTTGCCGGAACCATTTGGACCCATGATCGCGTGAACTTCACCCTCATTGACCGTGAGGGTGAGACCACGCAAGATCTCGGTGTCGCCCTCAATTGGCTTGGCATGCAGCTCGTCAACTCTGAACAATTCGGTCACGGGAATCAGTGTATTCAGGCGCCTTAGGGATTAGCACTACCTGCGTAGTGTTAATTATTTTGGTGTCAAGACCGATGTGTCAGGAGCCATATTCATAAACATTGTTTACCAGCCGCGATCGACCCATGTTTGTAAATGCGGTCGCTCGGCGCCGATAGTGGTGTCCAGACCGTGACCGGGTAACACGATGGTGTCGGGCGGAAAAGTGAAGAGTTTGTTGTCGATCGATTGAATAATTGTTGCGAAATCGCCACCCTCTAATGCAGTGTTGCCTGGACCACCAGGGAAAAGTGTGTCGCCCGTAAACAACAGTGGGGTGTTGGCTACGGCAAACGAAATCGAACCCTCTGTATGACCTGGGTTGTGAATTGCGTGTATTCGCAAGTTGCCAACTTCGATCACTTCGGCGTCATCAATAAATACGTCATATCCGACATCTTTGAGGCGTGGTGCGTCGGCCGCAGTGACAGCAACTTCGTAGCCGGCTTCACGCATGGCAGGTATTGCCTGAATGTGATCCCAATGGCCGTGGGTTTCAAGCACGCGACGCACGCCAAGTTGCGAGCACAATTCGAGCAGCTTTTCGTGTTCGTTTGCTGCGTCAATCAGAACTGCATCACCTGTAGCTCGGCACCGAATGACAAAAACATTGTTGTCGTATGGACCTACAACAAGTTTGTGAACTTCGACGTTGCTGTCGTTCCAGTGCAGAGTCGCGGTCATGATGACACCACGTCGAAACCAAGCGAGAGAGCAACTGGGATTTGGGCTGGATCGAATGTCACATACTTGACGGGCTTGGGCAAACGTGTCGCTGCGGCCAAATGGATTGCGTCAGAAATATGCAGTGGTTGCTGGCGTACAAGAACTGCTGCTTCGTCAAGGCATCGTTGGTCAACAGGCACAATTGAAACATAATCCCATGTATGGCGGATTGCATCTTCAAGGTCGTGTCGCACAAATTCTTGTTCTGACATGCGGTCAATAATCGACATCGCTTCGGTGAGCGCGAGGGCACTTGCGCACCAGTCGGGGTCACTATTGATCGCATCGTGTGTAATTGTTCGTGTAACACCGCTTGTGTGGAGGGCAACGAGCGCGCTTGTGTCGAGCATGATCGTCATCCGCGCACCTCACGCAATGTTTGATCGATGCGCGAACCACTGCTGAAAGTGATCGCCTTTGGTATTTGATATTTATCGCGTCGTCGAGGTGCAACTACTGCGCCGTTGGCAACAAGGTCGGTCAAAGTAATCGACTGAGATGCGGTTGTTGTGATGGGGCCAAGGGTGGCGACTGGATCGCCACTGACCGTAATGATTATCTGTTCGCCGGCACCAGCGCGCTTGATAAAAGTGGCTGATCGCTCTCGTAATTCGCGGATTCCTATGCTGCGCATATAACTCAGGGTAGCCGAAACCATCTCATTTGTGTACGCTTGTGTACACCACTCGATTGGCGCGCATCCTTGCGGACAGGGCAGACTTGCCTGCATGAACTTTGCATTCTCAGAAGAACAAGAAGAACTCCGTAAAACAGTCCGCGCATTTTTGGAGAGTAAGTCTCCAGAAACCGCCGTACGCGAGCAGATGGAAACCGAAAACGGTTTTGATCCTGCAGTGTGGTCGCAGATGGGCGAGCAGATGGGCCTTCAGGGTCTCTCGATCCCCGAAGAGTTTGGTGGCTCTGGTTTTAGCTTCATCGAACTTGGCGTTGTTCTTGAAGAGATGGGTCGTGCATTGTTGTGCGCACCGTTTTTCTCGAGCGTTGTGCTTGCAGCAAACGCATTGCTGCTGAGCGGCGACGATGCCGCAAAGAAAAAGTATTTGCCAGGTATTGCAGCTGGGGAAACAATTGCAACTCTCGCCACGACTGAGCCATCTGGCAAGTGGGACGAGAAGGGCATTACCACTAAGGCTGAAGGATCTGGCAGTGATTGGAAAATCACCGGAACCAAAATGTTCGTGATTGACGGTGCAACTGCAAGTTTGATCATTGTTGGGGCGCGCACCAGCAAAGGTGTTTCATTGTTCGCAGTAGACGGCAGTGCGAATGGCCTTACACGCACTTCGCTCTCCACGATGGATCAGACTCGCAAGCAAGCCAAGTTGGAGTTCAATGCAACTCCTGCAACATTGATTGGCACAGATGGCAAGGGCTGGGACGTCTTGAGTCAAGTATTTGATTTGGCCGCTGTTGCGCTTGCTGCAGAGCAAGTTGGTGGAGCACAAAAAGTGCTCGAGATGGCAGTTGAGTACGCCAAGGTTCGTGTGCAATTTGGTCGTCCGATCGGTTCCTTCCAGGCCATCAAGCACAAGTGTGCAGACATGTTGCTCGAAGTCGAGTCGGCAAAGTCGGCTGCGTACTACGGCATGTGGTGTGCAGCAGAAATGAACGACGAGCTTGCATCGGTTGCTTCATTGGCAAAGGCATATTGCTCGGAGGCTTACTTCCACGCTGCAGCTGAAAACATTCAGATTCATGGTGGTATCGGCTTTACATGGGAACACCCAGCACACTTGTACTTCAAGCGTGCAAAGTCGAGTGAGTTGCTCTTTGGTGATCCGACATATCACCGTGAATTGCTCGCGCAACGCATCGGCATCTAGTTCACTGGCGGTTGGGCTATTTTTGCAATTAGCTCTATTAACTGGATAACCGTTGTTTTCGCAATTGTTTCTGCACTTGTAGTTTTTGTTATTGCTGCAACTGTGATTGGTCGCGAAGCTCATCGCCTTGATGCGTTGGCGCCACGAGTTATCTACGACATTGATCAAGCAACATCATTTGTCGCCGACAGACTTCCTGCTGATACGCAGGCGCGGCTGACTTATGCCGAATTGCGCAAGATGCTCGTGCTGCACATGGGCTGGCTGCACTCCAAAGGCTTGCAGCCACAAGATGTGACCGATCGCCGACAAGACATCACTGAGTCGGTGGTGTTTGGCGAAGAGACATTGACGGCTTATTTGCTAGGAGAAGCAGTCGAAGCACGAATTGAAGTGTTAGACGATGTGGACATTGTGCATGTGGTGCGCGCGCACCTTGATTATTTTGAGGCGATAGGCGCAGTTGGCCCAAGCGCATCAAGCACAGATCTCTGACCAATCACATTCTCTTTCCAAATGTCGATGTAACGCTCAAGATGTGGGTTGAAATAGGGGTCGTCTTCTAATTTGTTGCGCCAACGGGCACCGATTGTTGCAACTTCAAACGGTTGCAATTTAGGCGAGCGAGTCTTTGATTCGAAGTGATGAAACTGTGCATGCGGAGTCCACACAATTCGATATCCGGCATCTTGGACCTTGAGTCCAAAGTCAACGTCGTTGTAGTTGGATGGGAACAAGGTGCAGAGCCCACCAACTTGATCGAAAACACTTCGTTTGACAAGAACGCAGGCCGCAATTAATCCGGATACCTCTCGCTGCACTCGTAATAGGTTTTGAGCTCCTGTGCACGACAGATCTCGCTCTCGGTACAAATCAAATGGTACGGGGTTGAGAATGTGTCCAGCTGATTGAATCGTCATGTCTTCATAGAGCAACATCGGGCCTGCCATTCCGACTGTTTGGTCTTCAAGAATTCCGACGAGTGTCTCGAGTGCGTCTGGAGTAATGATCTCGGTGTCGTCATTGAGGAAAAGCAACAACTCAGCATCGCTGCATACTGCTCCCAGATTGATTTTTTCGGCGAAATTGAATGGACGATCGTAGTCAACAATCTTGAGACGTGATCCACCAGCTTCTTGGATGGCTCGTCGACCTTCACTTGGGGTCACGCTGTCGAGCACTGCAATGACATCAAAATTTTGGTATGTACTTCTGTCGATCAAAGTTTTGATTGCATGAGCAGCCAAAACAACCTGGTTGCCTTTCAGATTTTCAGTTGTGCCTCGCGTGGGCACGATCACGCTAATTTTTGGCTGTGACCGTAATCGTCGTTTGACGCGCACTGTCTGCATTGTTTTGTCAATAGTGCAAACGGCATCAATGCCAGTGCGTATGCAATGTTGCTTCACGGCATCAAGCGACGCAGTTGGCACTATGCGTTCCTGGCTTGAGTGATACAGCACGTGAGCCATTCGGTGTGGAGACTTGCAGACATCAAATAGCCGTAGTGATCGATCGTGTTCATGCAACGATGCGAGCGTTGAGATTCCACCAGCAGCAGCAATTACCGACTGTGAGGCGGCTAGTAAGTCACCAACATAGTTGTGTGAACGCAGTCGCTCTGGTGACCATTGTGGTCGACGCGCCTTTGATGGCTCTTCAAATCTTTTTGCACGACCGTGTGCAGAGTCTCCATAAATGAGGTCGTGTTGCTCGGTTTGAAGAACAATTGAAGAAAGTGCACCAGGGGTAAGGGTGTCGCCGGCACGCAGAAACACGATTGTTGAAGATTGATGCGATAGCGCTGGGTTGGAGGTGTCGTCAGTGATCTTGATCATCGATGTCTTCATTGAGCGGTGACGCAGTATTTTTGCCAACTTCAAGTTGCCGTCAACCACCAACCAATGTGTTGGAGGTTTTGAGCTGGCCTTGAGCGATTGGGCTGTCTTCAGCAGTTCTTTACCGCTGCAAGCTTGAGCGTTGGTGACCACTATGCATGAATTCATGCGAAGAACTTCTTAATCGCAAAACGAATCGGTTTAGGGATCTGTCGATAGAAAAATCTGATTGGTCGAAGCCAGTTACTGTGGATCCAGTCAACGCGTCGGCTGACTTGGTCGTGTTTGGCAAATGAGTCGCTGAAGTCGTAGGTGCCAAGCGAACTCGTTGCAGTTGGACCATAGATTTTGGTAACTCTCGACTTTGCGCGTTCTCCAATTTCGCTGTCTCGAGCAATGAGCAGATCGAGCGCTTGGCTTCTGCGGGCAGCCTCGGCATCAATACTCATGGTGCCAAGCCTAATGAATAGGCCTGATAGGTATTGACCGACACAACAGTGCGACTAGATTTGTTCCATGTCATCAAACCGTCCAACCAAATTTGAACACTTTCGTTTCATGGGTGACAAGCGCACGCAACTTGTCTATGACCTAGATAGCTGGAGTGATATCGCAGTCACAACTGAAATTGCAGACTCTGGCGTCGGTTTGTGTTTCGGCCCTGACACGCTTGCTGAGGCTCGCAACCGGGGCTACACATTGGCAACTCCCGGCGCTACTCGCCGTTTGCGTAAGCCGCGCGCCTGACAATCTCACCTACTCCGTCTCATGAGTCGACAAAGATGAACGGATCGTTCCTCTCTGGCGGGCTTAATCTTGCAAGATATTTGGCACAACCAAGCGGCAAGAGTGGTGCGTTGCCGGCGATGGTGTTGTGTCATGGGTTTCCAAGTGGTGGCATCGACTCACGACAATCTGGCGGAACGTTTCCAGAACTAGCAGAGCAAGTCGCAAGCGAAATTGGTTGGAACGCAATGACGTTTACATTTCGCGGTTGTGGCTCAAGCGAAGGCGACTTCTCGATGCAAGGGTGGGTTGACGACTTGCGTGCTGCAATAAGTCATGTGGTCGCCGAAACTTCACCGAGCGGAATTTGGCTCGTTGGTAACAACACCGGAGGCGCGCTTGCGTTGTGTGTTGCTGCTGACGATCCACGAGTAAATGGTTGCGCACTACTTGGTGCCCGAGCCGATTTTGATGACTGGGCCGAACAGCCCCGCAGGTTTCTTGAACATGCTCGAGAGATTGGCACCATTCGTCATCCAGGATTTCCGTCGTCGACAGAAGAGTGGGGACGCGAATTGCGCAGATTTAGACCTGCCGATGCCGCAAAAAGGTTTGCACCGCGGCCACTCTTTTTGATGCACGGATCTGACGATGAAATTGTTCCGACTGCAGACTCACGCGTATTGGCCGAAGCGCACGGAAGCGCCGAGCTACAAATAATCAGCGGCGCAGGTCATCGTTTGCGACATGATCCTCGTGCGATGGCGATCTTGCTTGGATGGTTAGATAGGCAACGTACGCTCGCTGCGATGTAAACAGATTTATTTGGCCGACGAACTATGCCATTTCCATGCGCTACCAATAATGTCGCGCAAATCATGATTTGCTTTCCATCCGAGTAGAGCACGCACCAATGTGGGGTCTGCAAACACAGAAACTGGGTCGCCTGCGCGTCTGCTCGAAATAATATGTGGAACTTTTTGCCCACTCACTTGCTCGGCGATGCTGATTACTTCGAGCACTGATGTAGCAATGCCAGTGCCTACATTGCATGCCAAGGTTTTGCCGCCGCCGTTCAGATAATCAAGTGCCTTGATGTGTGCAACAGCCAAGTCTTCGACGTGAATATAGTCGCGCGTGCAGGTGCCGTCGGGGGTTGGATAATCGTTGCCAAATACATTGAGCGGTCCACTAAATCCGAGCAGGGCTTTCATCACGAGTGGCACTAGGTTTTGCGACATCGACCAGTCTTCACCAATGGATGCATCGGCACTTGCGCCAGCCGCGTTGAAGTAGCGCAGACTTACCGAACGTAAGCCGATTGATTCGCATGTTGCCAAAAACTTTTCTACGATCGCTTTGGTTTCGGCATACACACTCTCGGGTCGTAACGGTGCGTCTTCGGTAACAGGCACATGATCAGGGTTGCCGTAAACCGCCGCCGATGAAGAAAAGACAATTTTTTCAACACCATTGGCCATGAGCGCACGCACAAGTGCGATCGTGCCAGCAACGTTGTTGTTGTAGTAACGCAATGGTTGCTCCATCGACTCACCGACTGCTTTGTAGGCAGCAAAGTGGATGACTTCGGAAACTTCAAACTTGCGACACACCTTGTCGATGATCTTTGCGTCGCTGATGTTGCCCTCGAAGAATGGAACGCTGCCAACCCGACTTTTGTGACCAAGCTCAAGCGAGTCGAGCACGACGACATCTCGACCTTGGGCAACGAGTGCACGCACAGTGTGCGATCCGATGTA
>JBIIAC010000117.1:0-2714 GCA_044240045.1 Ilumatobacteraceae bacterium | reverse complement strand
CTGCGGGAACGGTTGCTGGCAGGTTTCAATCGATATCGAATGACGCACCGTTTGATGTGATCATTGATTACGCACATACGCCGGACGCACTAGAACGCGTTCTAGACACAACTCGAGAAATAATCGCACCAGGGGGAAAAATTATCTTGGTGTTCGGTTGCGGTGGTGATCGGGATAAAGCTAAACGTCCGCAGATGGGCGCAATTGCAGCGGCACAAGCAGATTGTGTGATCGTGACATCGGATAATCCTCGATCGGAAGAACCGATGGATATTGCACATCAAATAATTTCTGGCATAGATGATGCTGATCGTAGGTCGGCGGTAAGTGTCGAGTTGGATCGTCGATCTGCAATAGAATTGGCCCTAATGACAGCCAGAAAAGGTGATGTCGTCATCATCGCTGGCAAGGGTCATGAGTTAACTCAAACAATTGGCAATCAAGTTCTGCCATTCAATGATGCTCAAATTGCTAATGAATTGATAGGTGCACTCTCATGATCCCAATTTTTATTGCAGGTTCGATCGGCATGATTTTGTCACTTATCGGTACACGTGTGCTGATGGTTGTTTTCGCACGACTCGGTAAAGGTCAACCGATTCTTGGTGCAGAAGATCATGGGCCAGTGCATCAGATGGGCAAGCAGGGAACCCCGACAATGGGTGGGATCGCAATTTTGTTTTCTGGAGCGATCGGGTGGACCGTCGCACACGTGCGTGCAGGTCTTCCGTTTTCTGACCAGGCCGCAATCATTTGGCTTACGGTTTTAGTTCTCGGAGTCATCGGTTTTCTTGACGACTACTTGAAAGTTCGCCGCCAGCACAATCGTGGGATTTTTTGGAAGAAGAAGGGTTGGATCACTTTCGGCATCACGTTGTTGTTGCTATGGCTGTTGTCCAGTACGACTGGCGTTGTCGAAACAATTTCGTTTACGCGAGCGACAAGTCCGGGCTGGGACATCTCTGGACCAATTTTTATTGTCTGGACTGCCTTCATGGTGTGGAGCACTACTAACGCAGTCAACGTGACCGATGGTTTGGACGGCCTCGCCGCAGGGTCGGCGTTGTTTGGGTTCCTGGCCTTTACGGTGATTGCGTACTGGGCATTTCGTAATCCTCGTATATATGACATCGTGAATCCGCTCGATCTGGCGGTGCTCTCTGCATCTCTCGCTGGAGCGTGTGCAGGCTTTCTATGGTGGAACGCTGCTCCTGCACGAATCTTTATGGGGGACGTGGGGGCGCTCGGTCTAGGCGCAGCTCTTGGCATGCTCGCTGTCACAACAAATACACATTTGCTCTTACCAATCGTGTGTGGAATCAATGTTTTTGAGGCTGGTTCGGTGGCAGTCCAAATGGGCGTATTCAAGGCGTCGGGCCGTAAGCGTCGACTTCTAAAGATGTCGCCGATCCATCATCACTTTGAATTGAGCGGCTGGCCCGAAACAACGGTGATTATTCGTTTCTGGATTATTTCCGGTATTTGCGTAGCAACCGCCGTTGCACTCTTTATTGCAGATTTCACGCGTCAGGCTGGTTTGCGTTGAGCGTTGAGCAAACAACGTTGGTGTTTGGTCTTGGTGTGGCAGGAATGGCAGTCGCGAGCGCTTTGCATAAGCGGGGAGAGAGCATAATTCTTGCTGACGACGAAGTTACGAAGGAACACGGTGACTTTGCGCGCGCGTTGAATTGCGAATTTGTAGATATGTCAGACGAGAAGTTGGCTGTAAGCATTTTGCAGCGCATCAATCGTCTTGCACCCGCACCCGGAATTTCAGAAACCCATCATGTGATCTCTGCTGCCAGACAGATGGGTCTGACAATCGCTTCTGAGCTCGAGTTGGCGTACAACTTTGAGGAGCAGCGCAATGGTGGGCCGCGTCCAATGCTCGGCATAACGGGTACCGATGGCAAAACAACAACAACCTTGATGACGGCTGCAATGTTGCATGCAGCGGGACACAAAAGTATGGCGGTGGGGAATACCGATACGCCACTGATTGCAGCCCTCGATACCGATACTCAAGTTTTTGCGGTTGAATGCTCTAGCTTTCGACTCGCAAACTGTCAGCACTTTCGAACTCGCGCTTCGGTTTGGCTCAATATTGCGCCAGATCACCTGGATTGGCACACCAGCATGGAGAGTTATTCACTGGCAAAAGCCCAATTGTGGGCACACACGAGAGCTGGAGATGTGGCAGTTGCACCTGCTGATGATGCGCGAATATTGCAGATCGCACAACAGAGCACTGCGCGCACAGTCACGTTTGGGTCGGTGCAGGGTGACTATCACGCGCAAGACGGACGACTGAATTCCCCGCACGGCGCCATCATGAACATTTCGGATATGAAGCGTGCGATGCCACATGACATCACTAACGCTCTCGCCGCTGCAGCAATCTCGATTGAGAGTGGTTTGGTTGAGCTAAGTCATGTTGCGAAGGCACTTGCAGAGTTTGATAATGCTCCGCATCGAATCGAGTATGTGGAAACCATCGATGGAGTGAAGTGGTTTAACGACTCGAAGGCAACAAGTCCTCACGCATCTGCGGTCGCTATTAACTCATTACAAAATATTGTGTTGATTGCAGGTGGACGCAATAAGGGACTTGATTTGTCCGAGTTGGCGGATCAACCAAAGCGTATGAAAGCCGTTGTGGCGATAGGTGATGATGCGCCTGAGATTGAGAAAGCATTCGACGGAGTGTGTCGTGT